>NZ_JBOHDN010000082.1:0-9098 GCF_050699375.1 Nocardioides sp.
CCCGAGGCGATCTCGTTCTCCATCATCGCCGGGGTCGACCCGCGCGTCGGTCTGTTCGCCTCCTTCACGATGGCGGTGGCCATCTCGTTCCTGGGCGGACGGCCGGCGATGATCTCTGCGGCCACGGGGGCGGTCGCGCTGGTCATCGCCCCGGTGATGCGTGAGCACGGCTACGACTACCTGATCGCGACCGTGCTGCTGGGCGGCCTGATCCAGGTCGTGCTGGCGCTGGTCGGGGTGGCCAGGCTGATGCGGTTCATCCCGCGATCGGTGATGGTCGGCTTCGTCAACGCGCTCGCCATCCTCATCTTCGAGGCGCAGATCGCCCACCTGGTCGACGTGCCCTGGCTGGTCTACCCGATGATCGCCGTCGGGATCGCCGTCATCGTCGGCTTCCCGCGGATCAACAAGGTGATCCCGGCGCCGTTGGTGGCGATCGTCGCGCTGACCGCGTTCACCGTCGTCGGCGCGATCGGCGTGCCGAACGTCGGCGACGAGGGCAAGCTGCCCGACAGCCTCCCGACGTGGTTCCTGCCCGACGTACCTCTCACCCTCGACACGCTGCAGATCATCGCCCCCTACGCCCTCGGCATGGCGCTGGTCGGCCTGCTCGAGTCGCTGATGACCGCCAAGCTCGTCGACGACATCACCGACACCCACTCCGACAAGACCCGCGAAGCCCGCGGCCAGGGGATCGCGAACCTCGTCACCGGGCTCTTCGGTGGCATGGGCGGCTGCGCGATGATCGGCCAGACGATGATCAACGTGAAGGCCTCCGGAGCGCGTACGCGGATCTCCACCTTCCTGGCCGGCGTCTTCCTCCTCGTCCTGGTCGTCGGGTTCGGCGACGTCGTGGCGATGATCCCGATGGCCGCCCTGGTCGCGGTGATGATCATGGTCTCGGTCGGCACCTTCGACTGGCACTCGATCCGCCCGGCCACGCTGCGCCGGATGCCTCGCTCGGAGACCGCGGTGATGGTGGCGACCGTGGTGGTCACCGTGGCCACCCACAACCTCGCCATCGGTGTCGTCGTCGGTGTCCTGGTCGCGATGACCCTCTTCGCTCGCCGGGTCGCCCACCTGACCGAGACCGACCGCGAGCTGGTCGAGGACGCCGATGGCCGGGTCACCGCCGTCTACCGGGTCACCGGCGAGCTCTTCTTCGCCTCCAGCAACGACCTCTACACCCAGTTCGACTATGCCGAGGATCCCGACGAGATCGTCATCGACCTCTCCGACTCCCACATCTGGGACGCCTCCACGGTCGCGGCGCTCGATGCGATCACCCACAAGTACGCCGCCAAGAGCAAGTCCGTACGCATCGTTGGCCTCAACACCTCCAGCGCCGACCGGCACGAGCGGCTGACCGGTCGGCTCACCGGCCACTGACCCGGACGAGATTCATGTCGCCCGCCATGTAGAGAACACCTGACCGGCCTCGTTCACCTGTCGAAGCACCAACCACAACGACAGCTCAGTACGAGGATGGCAGTCATGACACACCTGAAGCAGTTCGACCACATCGGCGTCACCGTCGCGGACCTCGACACGGCCACCGACTTCTTCGTCGGCCTCGGCCTGGAGATCGAGGGCCGTACGTTCGTCGAGGGCGAGTTCCTCGACACCGTCTGCGGGATCCCCGGCTCACGTTGCGAGGTCGTGATGCTGCGCCCTCCGGGCGGTGGCACCGCCCTCGAGCTGGCCCGCTTCGTCCGGCCCGACCATGTGCCCGGCTCCCCCGAGGCGATGGCCAACGTGCTGGGCCTGCGCAACGTCTGCTTCGAGGTCGACGACCTCGACACGGTCCTCGCCGGACTGGCCGCGGACGGCTACGGACTCGTCGGTGGAGTCGGCCGGGAGGGCGCCTGGCAGATGGCGTACGTCCGCGGCCCGGAGGGCATCGTGGTCTCGGTGGCCGCACAGGACGCCTGACGGCTTCTCGGCGACGTCAGACGTCGGAGACCTGGAGCCAGAGGCTCCAGGTCTCCTACGTGTCTGGGCTCAGCTGATCGGCGGGGCGATCGGCGGCTCACCGTCGTCGTCGGCGGGCGGCGCCAGGGGCGCCTCGTCGACGGGCTTATCGGCAGGCTTCTCGACGGGCTTCTCAGCCGGCTTGTCAGCGGGCTCGTCGGCCGTGTCGTCGGCAGGCTCCGCGGCTGCCGGCTTCGCATCCTCGATCTCCGTCGTCGCGGTGACGGCGCCGAGGATCTCGACGAGCGTGGCCGGCCGGATCCTGCGGAACTTGCGCGGCTGGGTGCGGTTGCGGTCCAGGACCGCGACCTCGAGGTCCTTGGCGGCGATCTCGCGGTCGTCCGTGTCGGTGTGGCCGAGCGCGGCGACGGCCAGCTTGATGGCGTCCTCGAGCGTGGCACCCTCGGTGTAGCGCTCCTTGAGGTAGCCGCCGACCGCCTCGGCAGCGCCACCGATGGCGGCGAAGCCGTGCTCGTCGACGACCTGACCGTCGTAGGTCAACCGATAGAGCTGGTCGTCCTCCGCGGAGTCACCGATCTCCCCGACGAACAGCTCGACCTCGTAGGGCTTCTCCCCGCCCGAGGAGAAGATCGTGCCGAGCGTCTGGGCGTAGGCGTTGGCCAGGCCACGGCCGGAGACGTCGCGCCGGTCGTAGGCGTAGCCGCGCATGTCTGCCAGCCGCACGCCCGCGATCCGGAGATTCTCGAACTCGTTGTAGCGACCGACCGCGGCGAAGGCGATCCGGTCGTAGATCTCGCTCACCTTGTGCAGCGCCGCCGAGGGGTTCTCGGAGGCGAAGACGATGCCGTCGGCGAACTGCAGCGAGACCAGGGCCCGGCCCCGGGAGATGCCCTTGCGCGCGAAGTCCGCGCGGTCGCGCATCAGCTGCTCGGGAGAGACATAGAACGGGGTCGACATCAGGCACCACTCTCCAGCTCGGCGATAGGACCGTTGGGCCGCTGAAGCCTCCCGGTGATGACAGCCTCGGCCACTGCTCCGACCTCGGCGTCCGGCAGCGTACGTCCCCCGTCGGCGGTGATCACGTGCACGATCGGGAACAGCTTGCGCGAGAGGTCAGGGCCGCCGGTGGCGGAGTCGTCGTCGGCCGCGTCGTAGAGCGCCTGGACCAGGACCGCGACCAGCGTCGCCTCGTCGAGATCCTCACGGTAGAGCTTCTTCAGCGAGCCCTTGGCGAACAGCGAGCCCGAGCCGACGCCGGAGTATCCGGTCTGCTCGTAGCGGCCGCCGGTCGGGTCGTACCCATAGATCCTGCCGGCCGCGGTGTCGGGGTCGAACCCGACGAAGAGCGGAACGACCACGAGCCCCTGCATCGCCATCGCCAGGTTGCCACGGATCAGCGCGGACAGGCGGCTCGCCTTGCCCTCGATCGAGAGCGTGGTGCCCTCGATCTTCTCGTAGTGCTCCAGCTCGGTCTGGAAGAGCTTGACCAGCTCGATCGCGATCCCGGCAGAGCCGGCGATGCCGACCGCGGAGTATTCGTCGGAGGGGAAGACCTTGCGCATGTCGCGCTCGGCGATCAGGTTGCCCTGGGTCGCTCGCCGGTCACCGGCGATGATCACGCCACCGGGGAAGGTGGCCGCGACGATCGTGGTGCCGTGCGGGGCGATGTCGCTCAGGTTGCCCGGGGCGGCATTGTGGCCCGGGAGCAGGTCTGGCGACTGAGCGGTCAGGAAATCGGCAAAGGACGAGGTGCCCGGCGTCATGTAGGCCGCCGGGATGCGGGATTCCGACATCTCTTACTGCCCGCCCTTCTGGATGAAGGACTTCACGAAGTCCTCGGCGTTGGTCTCCAGGACGTCGTCGATCTCGTCCAGGATGTCGTCGACGTCGGAGTCCAGCGCTTCCTTGCGCTCGTTGACGTCGGTCTCGGGCGCGGTCTCGACGGCCTCCTCGGTCTCGGAGGACTTCTTCGGCTGCTTCTGCTCCTGTGCCATGGCTCCAACCTATCCACTAGGACCGACAAACCTGAGGCAACAATGCCCGATTACGCTGAGGGAGGAAGACGTACGTCCGAAACGACCGCACTTCGGAACGCTGACGTCGCCTCGACCGGCTCGACCGGCTCGACCGCTGGCGGCCGATCAGGAAGCGGTCAGCCGGCTGAACAGGTCGACGGCGGTCTCCGAGGCGTCGAGCAGCCCGCCGACATGCTTCTTGGTGCCTCGCAGCGGGTCGATGGTCGGCACCCGCTGCAGCGACTCGCGCCCGGGGAGGTCGAAGATGACCGAGTCCCAGGAGGCGGCGGCGACGTTCTCGGAGTATTTCTCCAGACAGCGCCCGCGAAAGTACGCCCGGGTGTCGGTCGGCGGCTCGTGCATCGCCTTCTCCACCAGGTCCTCGGTCAGCAGGCGCTGGATCCGGCCGGAGCGGACCAGACGGTGGTAGAGGCCCTTCTCGGGGCGGATGTCGGCGTACTGCAGGTCGATCAGGTGGAGCTTGGGGTCGTTCCACTCCAGACCGTCCCGGTCGCGGTAGCCGAGCAGGAGCTTGTACTTCGCGACCCAGTCGAGCTCGGTGGCGCACTCCATGGGGTCACGCTCGAGACGGTCCAGGACCGACTCCCAGCGCTCCAGGACGTTCTTGGTCTGATAGTCCGCGTCCGAGCCGTAGCGCTCCTCGACGAACTTCTTGGCCAGGTCCAGATACTCCATCTGCAGCTGGACACCGGTCAGCTTGCGACCGTCCTTGAGCGTGATCAGCGTCTTCAGCGTCGGGTCGTGGGAGACCGCGCGCAGGGCCGAGACCGGACCGTCGACGCTGAGATCGCGGGTGATGTAGCCGTCCTCGATCATGGCGAGCACGAGCGACGTACTCCCGGTCTTGAGGTAGGTCGAGATCTCGGCCAGGTTGGCGTCCCCGAGGATCACGTGGAGGCGTCGGTACTTCTCCGGGTCGGCGTGCGGCTCGTCGCGGGTGTTGATGATCGGCCGCTTGAGCGTGGTCTCCAGGCCGACCTCGACCTCGAAGAAGTCGGCGCGCTGGGAGATCTGGAAGCCGTCCTTGGGCCGGTCCTGCCCGATCCCGACGCGCCCGGCGCCGGCGAAGACCTGCCGGGAGACGAAGAACGGGATCAGGTGCTTGACGATGTCGGCGAACGCGGTCGAGCGGCGCATCAGATAGTTCTCGTGTGCGCCGTAGGAGACGCCCTTGTTGTCCGTGTTGTTCTTGTAGAGGTGGATCTGCGGGTTGCCGGGCAGCCGTGCGGCCGCGCGTGTCGCGTCGAGCATCACCTGCTCGCCGGCCTTGTCCCAGCGCACCGCGTCCATCGGATTGGTGACCTCGGGGCAGGCGAACTCGGGGTGAGCGTGGTCGACGTAGAGCCTGGCCCCGTTGGTGAGGATGACGTTGGCGAGGCCGAGGTCCTCGTCGGTGAGCTGGCTGGGGTCGGCAACCTGCCGCGACATGTCGAAGCCGCGCGCGTCGCGCAGCGGTGACTCCTCCTCGAAGTCCCAGCGCGCTCGCCTCGCCTTCAGAGTCGAGGAAGCATAGGCATTGACGACCTGACTCGAGGCGACCATCGGGTTGGCCTGGGGCTGCCCGGCGACGGAGATCCCGTATTCGACCTCGGTGCCCATCACTCGTCGTACGCTCATACCGCCGCCTCCGTCGAGAACAGATAATTCGGAAGCAGCGGCATGAGAAATGTGGTCGCTCGCTGACGCTCGCTCATGTCTGCAAGGCTACCGGCCAGGTGCGTGAAGCCACGTGAGCATCCACGCGCCACGCTGAGGTTGAGCGGTCGTTGTTCGGCTGGACGGAACCAGGAGGATCCCCGCACGTGAGACGGTATGTCTGGTGGTATGCCACCGGAGCGATCATCCTTGCGATGCTGGTGCTGTGGCCGCTCGCCGCCGCCGGTCTGCTGCCCTGGGGGCGGCGGCGACGGCGGAGGCGGGTCGTGGTGAGGTCGGAACATGAGCACTCCTGAGATCCGGCGGGCGACCGCCGACGACCTCGACGACCTCTTCTCGATCTGCTTGCAGACCGGGGCCTCTGGCGAGGACGCCACCGAGTTCTACGACGACCCGAAGCTGCCGGGCAACATCTACGCGGCGCCGTACATCGTGCTGCGGCTCGGGCTCGGGTTCGTCGCGGTCGACTCCGAGGGAGTGGTGGGCTATGTGGTCGGCACGCCGTTCACCCGGTCCTTCGAGAAGGAGTGCGAGGAGGACTGGTGGCCCGCGCTGCGGGTCGTCAATCCCGACCCCGGGCTCGACCACGACCGCACCGACTGGAACGCCCGGATGCGGTCCCTGATCCACCGTCCGGTCCGTACGCCCGGTGACCTCCTCAGCGACTTCCCGGCGCACCTGCACATCAACCTGCTCCCCCGTGCCCAGGGCCAGGGCGTCGGCAAGGAGCTGATCGGGATGATGCTCGGCGCCTTCCACGTCGCCGGGGTGAACGGCGCCCACCTCGGGGTCAGCTCCGGCAACACCCGCGCGATCAGCTTCTACCGGCGCGTCGGCTTCAGGACCCTCGTCGAGGGCGATGAGGCATTGATCCTCGGGGTGCAATGGACCGAAGAGATGGAAGAGTGAGCCAGCATGGGACTGTGGGAGACGCGGGTGGTGCCGCACATCGTGGATCGAAGCTGTGGGATTCCCCAGCTCGACCCGCTGCGTGAGCAGGCCTGCGCCGGGCTGCGGGGACAGGTCGTCGAGATCGGCTTCGGCAGCGGAAGCAACATCGGCCGCTACCCGGCCTCGGTCACTGAGGTCGTCGCTGTCGAGCCCTCCGACGTCGCCTGGCGGCTCTCGGCTGCTCGCCGCGCCGGCTCCTCGGTGCCGGTGACCCGGGTCGGGCTCGACGGCGCGCGGCTCCCGCTCGCGGATGCCTCGGTCGACACCGCGCTGGTCACCTTCTCGCTGTGCACCATCCCCGACGTCGCGAGCGCGCTGGCGGAGCTGCGCCGCGTCCTACGCCCCGGCGGCTCCATCGGCTTCGCCGAGCACGGCCTCTCCCCCGACGCTTCCGTCGCGCGCTGGCAGCACCGCCTCGACGGCCTCCAGCAGCGCCTCTTCGGGGGCTGCCACCTCACCCGCGACATCCCCGCGCTGCTCGAGTCAGCAGGCTTCACCGTCGAGCGCCTGGAGCAGTCCTATCTACCCGGGCCGGCGCTCTCGCGGCCGTGGGGCTATCTCTCGGCCGGGCTGGGTGTTCCTTCGTCAAGGTATGCAGGTCAACGCTCACATCCCTAGCGGAGGTCCGCACGGGATGTGAGCCTTCGTCTGCATACCCTTCGACAGGCTCAGGACATCGCCTTGACGAAGGAACACGCCCGACTCAGCTCGCTCGCCGAAGCGCGCGGCTCAGGCGTGCGGCGGTCCTGGCAGGGTTGGCGAAGTCACTCCAGATCAAACGGATCATCAAGAACCCAGTGAGCTCGCGCAGCTCGTCCTCACGCCTCTTCTCTTCGAAGACGACGTCGCCGGGCTCCTGGCCTGGCTTGAGCAGCCGGCCGTACTTGATCCGTCCGTCGAACTCGCCCAGCAGCCCGAACTCGGGCCAGGCCCAGTCGGTGACTCCCGCGAGCGAGCCGTCGGCTCGACGTACCTCGTATTGAAGCTCTGGCTGCGGTAGACCGAAAGTACGGAACAGGTGTTTTCCGCGAGACTCACCGATCGAGCCTGATCTCCCGTCGGCGAACGGAACCAGGCTTCGTACGCGGTGCATGAACGGCCAATGCTCCAGGATCCTGTAAGCCTCCTCCAGGCGGTCCCGGTCGAACGCTCCGCTCCGTAGACCGGCGTCGAGCAGACACCACGCAGTCTCCGTGTCAACGCGAGATGCCGCTTCGAGAACGCATCGCTCCGGAAGCACTGCATTCATCCGGTCCGCCGTGACGACCTCGTGGTCCAGGCTGAAACCTTCGTGATGGACAACGTCGCCTTCGATCCTGCCGGCTCCGCCGTCGAGACGGGTGACGTGCACCCGGTCGAGCGGCAGATTCCAGACGTCGATTCCGTGGGCCACTACGCCAGACGTGTGGCTCAGCGCCACTGGGTCACCCAGCGAGCGCATCACCGCTCGCGCCCTGATCTGGTGCCGCGCCACCGGGTCGAGCTCGAGCCACGTTGTTCCTGGCGCATACGCCCCACGGCGAATGCGGTGCCACTCACCCGAGCGCGCCATGCGAGTGATGTCCCGCTTCGCGTACCCCGCCTCTCGCGCCATCTGGGTAGTGAAGAAGCCGTCTCTCTCGACGAAGTATTGAAGTGCGTCCATGGCCGCTACCTTCACGCTGCGTCCCGAGGCGGGAAAGCCTAATTTGCCCGCCCTGTGGATAACTCCGGATCGAACCGGGTCTGTGGACGGGAAGTGGCCCGCCGGGCTGGCGGTTCCTTCGTCAAGGTATGCAGGTCAAGGCTCACATCCCTAGCGGAGGTCCGCACGGGATGTGTTACTTCGTCTGCATACCTTGACGAAGGACCACCCAGCCGCTTCAGCGCGACTTGCGGGTACGCAGCGCGTGGGCGACGTTGACGCCGACGAGGCCGACCCAGGAGATCACCAGGGCGCCGAGGTTGTCGGTGACGCCGAGGGTGATGCTGATCGGGATGCCGGCGACGGCAGAACCGGCGCCCAGGACGAACTGGAAGACCGAGGTGCGCGACTCGTTGCGCTCGGCCAGCGTGCGGGCGGCGGCGGTGGTGCCGACCCGCTCCTGAACGGTCTTCTCGATGCGGTCGGCGAAGCCGGCGACCAGCTCAGCGTCGAACGCGTCTCCCAGCTCATGGCGGGTCTCCAACCCGGCCTCGATGTCCTTGCGCGCCATCTCGTCTCCCACGCATCAGACCTTAGCGCCGAAATGCAGTCGTGACCTCCGTATACCGCAACGCGGCCGCCATCTCCGAGAAGGAGACGGCGGCCGCGGCGTACGGGCTCTTGTTACAGGTACTGACCCGTGTTGGAGACCTGCTCGATCGAACGGCCGGGCTCGGTTCCCTGCTTGCCGGTGATGAGCGTACGGATGAACACGATCCGCTCGCCCTTCTTGCCGGAGATGCGGGCCCAGTCGTCGGGGTTGGTGGTGTTGGGGAGGTCCTCGTTCTCCTTGAACTCGTCCACGCAGGCCTGGAGCAGGTGCTGCACCCGCAGGCCCT
>NZ_JBOHDN010000083.1:0-1685 GCF_050699375.1 Nocardioides sp.
GTGACGTCTAGGCCTGCAAAAGTGACTACTCGGCCTGCAGAACTGACTTCTCGGCAGGGGGTGTCAGAGGCGGCGTACGGCCTCGGCGAAGGCGTCGCCGCGGGCCTTGTAGTCGCGGAACTGGTCCTGGCTGGCGCAGCCGGGAGCGAGGAGTACGGTGTCGGCGGCCTGGGCGAGCCCGGCGGCGGCCTCGACCGCGGCGGAGATGGCGGCGGGTCCGTCGGCGAGGTCGATCTCGACGACCTGCACCTGGGGCGCGTGGGCCGCCATGGCGGAGGCGATGACGTCGCGGTCCTGACCGACCAGGACGACGGCCCGCAACCGGTCGTGGATCGAGGCGACGAGGTCCTCGAAGCGGGCGCCCTTGGCCAGGCCGCCGGCGATCCAGACGACCGGGTCGTAGGCCTGCAGCGAGGCCTGGGCGGCGTGCGGGTTGGTGGCCTTGGAGTCGTCTACCCAGGTGACCCCGTCGGCCTCCGCGACGACCTCGATGCGGTGGCCGTCGGGGCGAAACGACTTCAGGCCGTCTCGGACCGCGGCCTGGGAGACCCCGTGGGCGCGGGCGAGCGCCGCGGCCGCGAGCGCGTTCTGGACGTAGTGAGGCGCGGAGGATGCCAGGTCGGAGATCTGGCACAGCTCCGCGGCCGAGGTCTGGCGCTCCTCGATGAAGGCCCGGTCGACCAGGATGTCCTCGACGATGCCGACCTGGCCGACGGCCGGGGTGCCGAGCGTGAAGCCGATGGCGCGGGCGCCCTCGACGACGTCGGCCTCCTCGACCAGGCGCAACGTGGCCTCGTCGGCGACGTTGTAGACACAGGCCCGCTGGACGCCCTCGTAGACGCGGCCCTTGTCGGCGGCGTACTCCTCCATCGAGGGATACCAGTCGAGGTGGTCCTCGGCGACGTTGAGCACGACGGACGCCTCGGCCGACATGGACTCGGTGTAGTGGAGCTGGAAGGAGGAGAGCTCGACGGCGAGGACGTCGTAGGCCTCGGGATCCATCACGGCCTCGACGATCGGCAGGCCGACGTTGCCGACGGCGACCGACCGGAGCCCAGCCGTACGCAGGATGTTGTCGAGCATCTGGACGGTCGTGGTCTTGCCGTTGGTGCCGGTGACCGCCAGCCAGGGCGCTGCGTTGTCGGGGTCGCGCAGCCGCCAGGCGAGCTCGACCTCTCCCCAGATCGGGACGCCGCGCTCACGCGCCTGCGCCAGCAGCGGCGCGGTGGGCCGCCAGCCCGGGGAGGTGACCAGGACGTCGACGTCGTCAGGCAGCACGTGGGTGGCGCCCTCGCCGAGGCGTACGTCCGCTCCCAGGATGCCGAGGAGCTTGGCCTTCTCCTGGCGCTCCTCATCGCCCGGGGACTCGTCGAGCGCGATCACCGAGGCGCCCAGGTGGGTGAGGTTGTCGGCGGCGGCGAAGCCGGAGACGCCGAAGCCGGCCACGACCGCCTTGACTCCCTCCCAGGAGTCGTTGCGGCCGAGGGTGTCGACCTTCGCGCCCTTGTCGTCGGAGTCAGTCATCAGATGCCCGCTACCCATTCTGCGTAGAAGATGCCGAGGCCCGCCGCGACGCAGAGCCCGGTGATGATCCAGAACCGGATCACGACGGTGACCTGCTCCCAGCCGAGCATCTCGAAGTGGTGGTGGATCGGCGCCATCCGGAAGAGCCGTTTGCCGGTGCC
>NZ_JBOHDN010000084.1:0-8597 GCF_050699375.1 Nocardioides sp.
TGGGCAAAGGCCACTTCGTTCAGACCTCCCCGCGAAGGCATACCGGGGTCTTTCGAGCGGGGGCAACGCCGCCCAGTGCGTGCCATGGCGGCGGACCGGGGAGGAACTTGAGGCGATGACCACTAGCCTCCGGTCGGCCTAGACGCCGCGCAGACGCACCGACAGACAGGTCACGCAGCCTTCGAGCTTCTCGAACTCGGAGATGTCGACTGGCACGACGATGTAGCCACGCTTCTCGAACAGCGCCTTGGTCCGCGGCGCCGAGGCGGCCATGAGCAGGGTGTGATCGTCGAGGATGACCACATGGGAGCCCGATTCCTCCGGAACAGGAAGGAATCGGGCTCCCCACGTCGTGGGATCGTCGACGAGCGGCTCGTGGCCGATCACGGTGCCGTCGGGCAGGGCGGTGACGGCGGACTTGAGGTGGAGCACCTTCGAGACCGGCACCGCGACGACCTCCGCTCCCAGGGGCAGGAGCAGCTCACGGAGCTGAGCGATTCCCCCGGCGTTCGTACGCCCACCCTCCCCCGCCCACACCGTGTTCCCGTGCTTGAGCACGTCGCCGCCGTCCAGCGTGCCGGGCGCCTCGATGTGGGCGATCCGGTAGCCCCGTGCGCTGACCGCCTTCTCGGCCTCTGCGGTCTCCGGGCGCCGCTCGTGAGCCCCCGGACGGCTGATCACGGCGAGGTCTCGGTAGACCACCATCGTGTCCTCGACGAACACCGAGTCCGGGCAGTCGGCGGCGGCATCGACCTCGTGGGTCGTCCAGCCGACGGAGCGCATCGCCGCGACGTACGTCTCCCACTGCTCGATCGCGAGGTCGACGTCGACCGGACTGCGTTCGAGATGGGTGACGAGGCCTTCGGCGAGTCGGGGCGAGGGGCGTCGTACGAGTGCGTGCATGGGTGAAAGTACTGTCGACCGATCGATCATCCGATCGGCAGCTTTCTGATCCGCATCGTCTCGTCGCCGAAGACCACCACTGCGCCCGACAGGAGATCGTCCTCGACGTCGCCGAGATTGTCGGTGATCACCGTCGCGATCTCGTTGACGCGTCGGCCAACCAGGCGCCGGATGAGGACGAACGAGTGAGCCGTCGCGTGGGTTCTCGCCAGAAGTGTTCCGAAATCGGTGTCGGCCGAGACAAGGACGCGTTCATCCTGGGCGGCAAGCACCAGTACGTCCGGGTCCAAGGCTCCGGCGAGTCCAAGCTGACGTATGTGAGTGACGTCGTGGCCCGCATCGGTCAGCAGGGAGACCAGCTTCTCGGAGAGGTTCTCGTCGAGCAGTAGCCTCATGCACTCGGACGTAGCGGTAGTTCGCGTTCGCGCACCGCCGCTGCCGCGTAGCGGAGGGCCTCGGCGACATCCTCGACTACCAGGTCGGGAAGGTCATCGATTATCTCGTTGGCAGTCATTCCATCTGCCACCATCGCGACGACCGTCGCTACGGGAATGCGCATGCCCCGGATTGTCGGGAGGCCGCCCATCCGATCCGGATGGACCGTAATTCGCTCGAAGGTCACACCCCGAGGGTACCTCTCAGCTACGCACTTCTGCGCGAGGTATATGCGTAGTTTGGTGTCATGAGTGAGGACGAGGGACGCAGGATGTTCGAGCCCGATGCGTGGGAGGAGCGTTACGCCGGCGAGGAGAAGGTCTGGAGCGGGAAACCCAACCCGCAGCTCGTCGCCGAGGCCTCGAACCTGACGCCGGGCGCGGCACTGGATGTCGGCTGCGGCGAGGGTGGGGACGTCATCTGGCTCGCGCAGCAGGGCTGGACCGTCACCGGCGCTGACTTCTCTGCCAAAGGACTTGAGCGGGCAGCCCGACATGCTGAGGACGCCGGGGTGGCGCCGCGGACGAGCTGGTGGCAGGTCGACGCGCGCACCTTCGACGCCGAGGGCCGGCAGTTCGACCTGGTCACGAGCCACTTCCTGCACACACCGGACGGAAGCATGGTCGACGTCGCCGGCCGTCTGGCCACCGCGGTCGCTCCAGGCGGTCATCTGTTGGTGGTCGGGCACGCTCCTTCTGAGATCTTCACGCAGTTGAGCCAGAGCCACCGCAACGCGATGTTCCTGGCCGAGGAGCTGCTGCCCGGGATCCCGGACGGCTTCGAGCCGGTCGTCGTCGAGCAGCGCCCCCGCACGACCGTCCGCGACGGCGCCGAGGTCCACATCGACGATTCGACCCTGCTGGCGCGGCGTACGTCCTAGCGTTCGATCGGCTCAGGTGCCTCCTTGTGCGGGCGAAAAATTTCGCCCGCACAAGGAGGGCATGCGGCCGCCGGTCAGTTGCGGACCATCCGGCGCTCGACACCAACAGGGTCGGGCTTGATGTGGCCGTCGAATGCGAAGCCCTGTCGCTCGTAGAACGCAGTCGCACGCCTGTTCCCGTCGAGAACCCAGACGTACCTCGGACTCCACCACGACGGCAGAGAACGGGCCCGTCCAGATGTTCGTGCGCAGGAGGATAGGGAGATGCTCAGTCCAGGCACCACTCGTTTCCCTCCGGGTCCTCCATGACGATGAAGCCGTGGCTCATCGGCGGCTCGGGCTCGAAGCGGCGTACCCGGGTGGCTCCGATCGTCACGACACGCTCGCACTCCGCCTCCAACGCAGCCATCCGCTCCTCCCCCTGCAGCCCGGGAGCGGCCCGGACATCGAGGTGGACCCGGTTCTTTGCGGTCTTCGACTCCGGCACGCGCTGGAAGAAGACGCGCGGCCCGACGCCGGCGGGATCCTCGATCGCCGAGGCGTTGTTGCGCTGCTCGACCGGCACTCCCACCTTCTCCAGGAACTCATCCCACGCATCCAGCGGTTCGGTGCCCTCGGGAACCTCGACCCCTGGCGGGCCCGGGTGGACATAGCCGAGTACGTCGCGCCAGAACGTGGAGAGTGCACGTGGGTCGTGCGCGTCGAAGGTGACCTGAACTGTTCTCGTCTCGAGTGCCATGGTCCAACGATCGCACCGATTCAGGTCAGTCCGCGTCCGCTATCGCAGATGCTGACCGGGTCGCGGCGGCAGCTCGACACCGCGGCGCTCCACCATCCGGACCGAGACCATCGGGACCACGATCGCCGCGGCCACGACGTGGCTCAGGCACAGCACTCCGACGAAGGTCAGGTCGAACTCGAAGAACGGCACCACGTCGGGGATCAGGGAGAGCCCGGTGAGCACGATGGCGGTGATCTGGAAGGTCGAGCGAGGCAGCTTGGAGACCCGGATCATCACCTCGGCGATGATGACGCCGACCAGGGAGCAGTAGACCGTCAGCATCGGGAACGCCGAGATCGGCACCTCGCCGAGGCTGCTGCCGAAGTCGACACCGGCGAGCTTGGCGATCACGGCCATCAGCGTGGTGACGACCGCGGCTACGGCCGTGGCCACCAGACCACGCGGCCACACGGGCTCCGCGCGCTCCCGTCCAGACACCATCTCCACCGCCGCGGGCTGGGCCGGACGGGTCCACTCGGTGTACGTGGACGGCGCAGGTGTCTGCCTGTGCTCGGGTAGATAGAGGGTCATGCTCGGCTGCTCCTTGGGGGCACCTCCCGCCCCGATGCGGTGGGTGTGAAACGGCTGTGAAACGGCTGGTAGGTCGCCATGGTCACGTTGATTAGGCAACCAATGCACACTAGATGCCCGTGCCACGCCGATCCGCATCCACATGCCCACAAACGGGCGTGATTCGCACCACCTCACAACGAGACGGGCCCGGCACCGGTGAATGGCGCCGAGCCCGTCTCGCAGCGTGTCGGTCAGCTCCCGACGTACTCCGCCAGGTGCTCCCCGGTCAACGTCGACTTCTTCGCGACGAGCTCTGCGGGCGTACCTTCGAAGACCACCAGACCGCCGTCGTGGCCGGCGCCCGGACCGAGGTCGATGATCCAGTCGGCGTGGGCCATCACCGCCTGATGGTGCTCGATCACGATCACCGACTTGCCCGCGTCGACCAGCTTGTCGAGCAGCGCCAACAGGTTGTCGACGTCGGCCAGGTGCAGACCCGTGGTGGGCTCGTCCAGGACGTACGTCCCGCCCTTCTCCCCCAGGTGCATGGCCAGCTTGATCCGCTGCCGCTCGCCGCCCGAGAGGGTGTTGAGGGGCTGGCCGAGCTTGAGGTAGCCGAGCCCGACGTCGCTCATCCGCCCCAGGATCTTGGCGGCGGCGGGCACCTTCGACTCGCCGTCGGAGAAGAAGGCGTGCGCCTTGGCCACCGACAGGTCGAGCACCTCGGCGATGTTGAGCTCACCGAGCCGGTATTCGAGCACGAGCGCCTGGAACCGCTTGCCCCCGCAGTCCTCACAGGGCGACGCGACGGTCTCCATGAACCCGAGCTCGGTGTAGATCATCCCGTTGCCCTTGCAGGTCGGGCAGGCGCCCTCGGAGTTGGCCGAGAAGAGGGCCGGCTTGACCCCATTGGCCTTCGCGAACGCCTTGCGGATGGGCTCGAGCAGACCCGTGTACGTCGCCGGGTTGCTGCGCCGCGACCCCTTGATCGCGCTCTGGTCGACGAACTCCACGTCGGCGCTGGCTGCCCCAGAAGTTGAGCCCAGCGAGCCGTGGATCAGCGACGACTTCCCCGACCCGGCCACGCCGGTGACGACCGTCAGCACGCCGAGCGGTACGTCCACGTCGACGTTGCGCAGGTTGTGCGACGTCGCCCCGCGGATCTCCAGATGCCCCTTCGGCTCGCGGACCGTCTCCTTCACCGACGCGCGGTGCCCGAGGTGGCGCCCGGTCAGCGTGTCGGCCTCGGCGAGTCCCTCGTAGGTCCCCTCGAAGCAGATCGTGCCGCCGTCGCTGCCGGCCCCGGGACCGAGGTCGACCACGTGGTCGGCGATCGCGATGGTCTCCGGCTTGTGCTCGACGACCAATACGGTGTTGCCCTTGTCGCGCAGGTCGAGCAGCAGCTTGTTCATCCGCTGGATGTCGTGCGGGTGCAGCCCCACGGTCGGCTCGTCGAAGACGTAGGTCACGTCGGTCAGCGCGGAGCCGAGGTGACGGACCATCTTCGTACGCTGCGCCTCACCGCCCGACAGCGTCCCGGACGGCCGGTCGAGGGAGAGATAGCCCAGACCGATCTCGACGAACGAGTCGAACAGGTGCAGCAGCCCGGCGACCAGCGGCGCCACCCCGGGCTCATCGATGGTCCTGAGCCACTCCGCGGCGTCGGTGACCTGCATCGCGCACACATCGGCGATCGACTTGCCGCGAATCTTCGAGGAGAGCGCCGACTCGTTGAGCCGGGTCCCTCCGCAGGCCGGGCACGGCTTGAAGACGGCCGCCGCTTCCACGAACTTCTTGATGTGGGGCTGGAGTGCCTCGACGTCCTTGCTGAACATCGACTTGCGGATCTTCGGGATCAGGCCTTCGTAGGTCATGTTGATGCCCTCGAGCTTGATCTTGCGCGGCTCGGCGTAGAGCAGGTCCTGACGCTGCTCCTCGGTCATCTCGTTGATCGGCACGTCCTCCGGCACGACCACCTTGTAGGCCGCCACCATCCAGCCGTCGGCGGTGTAGCCGGGCACCAGGATCGCCCCGCCGACCAGCGACTTCGACTCGTCGACGATGACCGCGAGATCGAGGTCGGAGATCGTCCCGCGGCCCTCGCACTCGGCACACATGCCGCCGAGGTAGACCGCGTCCTTGACGATCGTCTTCTCGCCCTTCGGTCCCGTCATCACGCCGCTCGCGCGGGTGGTGGGGATGTTGAAGGAGAACGCCGTCGGGCCGCCGATGAACGGGTCCCCGAGGCGGCTGAACAGGCTGCGCAGCATCGCGTAGGCGTCGGTGACCGTGCCCAGCGTCGAGCGCGGGTTGGCGCCGAGCCGTTCCTGGTCGACGAGGATGGCCGTGGTCAGCCCTTCCATCGCGTCGACCTCGGGCCGCGGGAGGCTTGGCATGAACCCCTGGATGAAGGTCGAGTACGTCTCGTCGATCAGCCGGCGTGACTCCGCCGCGATCGTGCCGAAGACCAGCGAGGACTTCCCCGACCCCGACACCCCGGTGAACACCGAGAGCCGGCGCTTGGGGAGCTCGACCGAGATGTCCTTGAGGTTGTTCTGCCGGGCCCCTTGGACGCGGATCAGGTCGTGGTTGTCCGCACTGTGCTCACTCATGTACTGAAGGCTAGATCGTGACCCGGTACGTGCGCCTCCGGATTCGTCATGTCCCACCGGTCTCACCTCGGGAGCAGACGGATCAGCGGGTAGACCCGGTCGGACTTGGCCTGGTACTTCGCGATCTGCGGCGAGGCCTTCACCACGACCTGCCAGGCCCTCTCGCGCTCCTCGCCCTCGAGGGGCAGAGGAGTGGCAGCCACCGGCTCCCCGGCTGGAAGCTCGTACGTCACCTGTTCGGGCTTCGCGAAGAGGTTGGCGTGCCAGTCGGGGTGATGAGCGCCGCCGCCCGAGGCGACGATGACCCGCCCGCCGGCCCCGTCGTCGAACCAGGCCAGCGGCGTCTCGCGCGGCTCACCGCTGCGTCGGCCCACGGTGTGCAGCACGAGGACGTCCATCCCCCAGAACTTGCCCTTCCCGTTACGGACCTTGCGGATCAGCCGCGCGTTGGCGCGGTGCTGCATCCAGCGCGAGAGCCGCCCCGGCGTACCGGGCTTCTTGGTCTCTGTCTGTGTCATCGGTCTTCTCCTTGTCGCGAGCGTCCGGCGGCGGCATGAACCCGGCGCGGCACATGGCTCGGCCTACTTGACCTGCTGCAGGCGGACGGTGTTGCCGGCCGGGTCCCGGAAGGCGCAGTCGCGCTGGCCCCAGTCCTGGTCGGTCGGCTCCTGCATCACCTCGGCGCCGCTCGCGTCGACCTTCGCCTGGATCTCGGCGAAGGCGGCGTCGACGTCGGGGCTGCCGAGCATGAGGCTGGCGAAGCTGCCCTTGGCCATCATCTCGAGGACGACCTTGCCCTCGTCCTCGGAGATGTTCGGGTCGGCGGTCGGCGGGTAGAGCACGATGCTCACCCCGGGCTGGGAGGGCGGTCCGACGGTGAGCCAGCGCATGTTCTCGTAGCCGACGTCGTTGCGTACCTCGAAGCCGAGAGCGTCGCGGTAGAACCTCAGCGAGGCCTCCGGGTCGGTGTGCGGCAGGTAGCTGTGGCAGATGTTGATGTCCATGGCCCTCACGTTATGTAGGGGTCAGGCACCTTCGCTTCTCGATTCCTGATCGACTTCGGACTGGTCGGATTTCTTCGGACCGGCCGGGTGACCTGCTTGGAGACGCACGGCGGGATCCCGACGCCGCCGTCCGAGGCCCGCTCACGGTAGAGGCTCGGCGACATCCCGACGAGCTCGCTGAACCGGGTCGAGAACGTCCCCAGCGAGGAGAACCCGACCTCGAAGCAGATGTCGGTGACGCTGAGGTCCCCGCGGCGCAGCAGGGTCATGGCCCGCTCCACGCGGCGGGTCATCAGGTAGGAGTAGGGCGGCTCGCCGTAGGCCTTCTTGAACTCCCGGCTCAGGTGGCCCGACGACATGTGTACGCCCCGCGCCAGCGCCTCCACGTCCAGCGGCTGGGCGTACTCCCGGTCGATGCGGTCCTTGACCTGGCGCAGCACCTTGAGGTCGCGCAGCCGCTGGTCCTGACCCTGCCCGCTGCTGGGCTTGTTCGTCACCCGCGCATCATCCCATGTCGTGGACCTTGATGAGCAGGGTCAGATGGTGAACGCCATATCGATGAGGAGGCTGATCCCCACCGCCACTCCCGCGCCCACGACGAGCACCAGCAGGGCGTAGCACCGCTCCCGCAGGGAGCGGCTCAAGGCCAGAGGGAGAAAAACACCGAAGACGGTGTAGCACCAGGCCGCAGTGGTGCCGGGCCCGCTGTTCGAGTTCGCGTCGGTGGCGAGCGAGAAGAAGCGGAGTCCTTCCATCACCCAGACGGTTCCCGTCAAGCCGGCAGCTGCTGCCCGGATCAGCTGCCGGTGATGACGCAGCAGTGCGCCGGCCGCGGCATAAGCCGGTCCGGCTACCAGTCCGGCGAGAACCCAGATCACCACCGCGGCCATACCCGCCGGATATCCGCGGAGCTCTGAGGTCGCGTAGTAGCCGAAGACGAGCCCTACCTGCGAAAGGACTCCGGCGATCGCCGCCAGGCGCCAGCGCCCGCGGGCGCAGAGCCCGATCAGGAAGGCGATGGTGACCCAGGGAGCGGCCGAGTTGACCAGGGCATGCCAGCCACCCATCAAGGCGCTCTGGCCGAAGGACGTCAGCGCCCCGCCTGCCAGGCCCGCTGACCCGGCGAGTGCCAAGAGATGCCACGGCCGGAGGGCAGCAGGGCTGTGAGCCTGCGTCTGTGTCGGGCGATCGGTCGTGGACACGGTGCTCGATTCCTCGTCGTGAAGCAGTGGCTGGTATGCCCTGACTGTGTATCAGGTCACGTGCGGGCGTACTCCTGGGGGATGTCCGGCCGGGCTTCGGGGGACGTCGGCTCGGCCCATTTTGGGGAACGAAGAATTTTCCGGCCAAGGATGTCGAAATCGCGTGGTGCCATTCGTGGAGTAGATGAAGGCACGCTGTGCCTGAGAAAGCCCGGACGGATAGGAGAAAGTCATGTGGGACACAGCTCAGAACCCCGAGAACACCAA
>NZ_JBOHDN010000085.1:0-2415 GCF_050699375.1 Nocardioides sp.
GTCGACCTCGTCGCCAAGGAGGCCCAGGCGTACGCCCCGGGCGACCCGCTCAATCCGGCCGCCGGCATGGGCGCGATCGTCTCGCCCGAGCAGACCGACCGGATCATGGGCTTCGTCGACGAGGCCAGGACCTCGGGGGCTCGCCTGGTCACCGGCGGCGAGCGGATCACCCGCGACGGCAGCGACTGCTACGTCCAGCCCACCGTCTTCGACGACGTCGACCCGGGCTCCACCCTCGCCCGCGAGGAGGTCTTCGGGCCGGTCCTGGCGGTCACCGCCTTCGACACCGAGGACGAGGCCGTCGCGCTCGCCAACGACACGCCGTTCGGCCTGGCCGCCTCGGTCGCGACCAGCAGCCTGAGCCGCGCGCACCGGCTGGCCGACCTGATCCACGCCGGCACGGTGACCGTGAACGGCGTCGACGCCTTCAGCGCCTGGACGCCGTTCGGTGGGTTCAAGGGCTCCGGGTTCGGGCGGGACCTCTCGCTGCACGCTATCGACAAGTACGTCGGTCTCAAGACCGTCTGGATCAACCACTGACCTCGTCCGACCAGCCAGGGACACACCATGACGCAGATCAACCAGCCGACCGCGCTCGCGGCCGAGCAACAGTCGCATCTTCGCAAGTCGCTGCGACGCTTCGACATCATCTTCCTGCTCATCGCCGCAGTCGTCGGCCTCGAGACCCTCGGGCAGGTATCGGTCTACGGCGCCGAGGCGTTCACCTGGGCCCTCGTGCTCGCGGTCTTCTTCCTCGTGCCGTACGGACTGATCTTCGCCGAGACCGGCGCGGCGTTCAGCGAGGAGGGCGGGGCCTACACCTGGGTCCGGGACGCCTTCGGCCGCCCAGCCGCCGCCGTGGCTGCGATCCTCACCTGGATCACCCAGCCGGTGTGGGTCGGCGGCTCGATGGCCTTCCTCGCCGCGGAGACGGTGAGCGTCTACATCACGCCGCTCGAGCACGGCTCGATCGGTGACTACGTGTTCAAGATCGTGTTCATCTGGATCACCGTGGTCGCCGCGATCGCCAGCCTGGCCAAGGGCAAGTGGCTCCCGACCAGCGGCGCGATCCTCAAGGTCAGCCTGCTCGCCTTCTTCGTGCTGACCACGGTCATCTACGCCACGCAGAACGGCGTGGTCGAGCTCAGCGGCAGCGACTTCAGCCCGACCCTGCTCGGCCTGTTCGGCTCGGTCCCGATCCTGCTCTTCGCCTACCTCGGCTTCGAGTCCTCCAACAGCGCGGCCGGCGAGATGGAGAACCCCGCTCGCGACGTACCGGTCTCGATCTTCCGCTCCTGCGCGACCGCCGCGGTCTGCTACCTGGTGCCGATCTTCGCGATCCTGCTCGTCGTCCCCAGCGACGACATCACCGGCATCGGCGGTCTCCTCGACGCCGTCGGCACCGTCTACTCGGTCTACGGCCCCGCGGCCGAGCCGCTGCTCAAGCTCACCGCCGTCGTCTTCGTCTACATCCTGATGAGCCAGGGTGCCGCGTGGATGATCATCTCCGACCGGATGCAGGCGATGACCGCGGCAGACGGGTCCTTCTTCGGCGGCTTCTTCGGCCGCTTCCACGAGGGCCTCGGTACGCCGGTGCGGGTCAACATGCTCTCCGGCGCCGTCGCCACGGTGTTCCTGCTCGTCGCGATGCAGGTGACCGGCTCCGGTGCCTCGATCTTCGGCGTCGTCCTCACCATCTCGATCTCGACCTTCCTGCTCAGCTACCTGCTGGTCATCCCGGCCGCGATCCGGCTGCGCACCCGCTACCCCGACCGCCCGCGCCCGTTCCGCGTGCCCGTCTCCGACCGCGGCTTCGCGGCGCTCGGCTGGCTGGCCTTCGCCTGGGTCCTGCTCGGCTCGTGGGTCGCGGTGTTCCCCGGCACCCTCGAGCGCCTGTTCGGCGTGGCTTACCCGTTCCAGGAGATCTGGGGCGTGAGCCAGCTGACCTTCGAGGCATTCACGCTCGGCACCCTCGGCTGCCTGCTTCTGCTGTGCGGCATCGGGTACGCCCGTGGTGCCCGCGTCCGCGCCGAGGTCGGCGCACCCGTCCCGTCCGTTCCTACCGAGGAGCCCACCCGATGACCGACCAGACCTCCGGGAAGAAGCCCGTGGCTGCGCCCTACGACATCCTGTTCGAGCCCGTGCAGATCGGGCCGTTCACCACGAAGAACCGCTTCTACCAGGTGCCGCACTGCAACGGCATGGGCTACCGCGACCCAAGCGCCCAGGCGGCGATGCGCAAGATCAAGGCCGAGGGCGGCTGGTCGGTGGTGTGCACCGAGCAGGTCGAGATCCACGCGACCTCCGACATCGCGCCGTTCATCGAGCTGCGGAT
Organism: Nocardioides sp.; assembly: GCF_050699375.1. Lineage (GTDB taxonomy): Bacteria > Actinomycetota > Actinomycetes > Propionibacteriales > Nocardioidaceae > Nocardioides. Next base: position 2,336 of record NZ_JBOHDN010000085.1, read on the forward strand.
CTGGGACGACCAGGACCTGCCCGCGCTCACCCGGATCGCCGACGCGATCCACGAGGGCGGCGGCCTGGCCGGCATCGAGC
>NZ_JBOHDN010000086.1:0-3217 GCF_050699375.1 Nocardioides sp.
GCATGTCCGGGAAGAGGTGGTGCTCGACCTGGAAGGACAGGTTGCCGCTCATCAGGTGGAAGAGGTCGCTGCCCTCGATGTTCGCCGAACCGAGCAGCTGACGGATGTACCAGGCGCCCATCGACTCATCCGCAGCCTCTTCCTCGGTGAAGGTGTAGGCCTGATCGGGGAAGTGACCGCAGAAGATGATCGCGTAGGCCCACACGTTGCGCACGACATTGGCGGTGAGGTTGGCCTTCAGTGTGCGCTTCCAGTGTCTGCCGCTCAGGGCGGGGAATGCGACGTAGTCCTTGACCACCTGGCGCACCGCCTTCTTGCCAATGCCCTTCAGCTCCTCGCGTACCTGCCTCTTGTCCTTGGTGCCGTCAGCGATGGACTCGAGGTCGAGGTCGTGGAAGGCGACGCCCCACTCGAAGGGCTGACCATCGGCGGCACGGTCTTCTTCTACACCTGGGCGATCGCCGCCCCGGCCTACGCCATCGGTGTCAAGGGGATGGCCCCCGCCGCCGCACTGTGGTCAGGGGCTGCCGCAACCGCTCTGCTGATCGTGCTGCTGCCATTCGCCGGGGCATTGTCGGATCGGATCGGTCGTCGCCCTAACTTCCTGATCTTCGCTGTCGGCGGGGCCGCCGTGACCTTCCCGCTCAACCGCCTCATCCAGGGGGAGGCCTGGCAGCTCCTGCTGGCGATGTCGATCGCGATGGTGCTGATCGCCTTCGTGGTCTCGATGATGCCGGCGGCGCTGGCCGAGCTGTTCCCGACCCACGTCAGGGCCTCGGGTTTCGCGGTGCCGTACTCGCTCGCGGTGGCAATCACCGGTGGCACCGCGCCCTACCTCCAGACGTGGCTCTCCAGTCGCGGCCAGGGCGACCTGTTCCTCGGATACACCGTTGTCTTGCTGTTGATCACCGCCGTCACCGTCGCCCTCACACCGGAGGCCAACGGCAAGCCGCTCGAGTAGCGGGTCGCCGATCTCCTTGCCAGGGCCCGTTGATCTCTTTCCTGTACAGGCGTACGTTGTAAGGAGGGCTTCGAATCGAAAGGAGATTCGCATGACGCAAGCCGTGATGACCAGCAAGGGCCAGATCACCATCCCGAAGGACGTTCGCGACGACCTGCGCCTCGAGGCCGGCTCCAAGGTCATGTTCGTGCGACTCGGCCCGCGGGAATACCGACTGGTGGCCCGCACGGGCAAGATCTCAGATCTGTACGGCGTCCTGGCGCGCCCAGGGCAGCGCAGTCTCACGGCCGAAGAGATCAACGAGGCGATCGCGGACGCCGCATCGGAGAGTGGCGGGTCGTGATCGGCGTCGACACCAATGTGCTGGTTCGCGCGTTGGTCGACATCGACGACCCGCAGCACGAGGCTGCGACAGCCTTTCTGGACTCGCTCACCGAGAAGTCCCAGGGCTTCATCACCCAGGTGACCTTGGTCGAGCTCTACTGGGTGGTGCACCGAGCGCTCGGGATCGACCGCTCATCGACACTGAAGGTGATCCGGGCACTGGTCGAGACGCCTGCCTTCGAGTTCGAGGACGGGGAAGGGGTCGTACGAGCGCTGTCTCTTGCCGAGGAGGGCGCCGACTTCGCCGACGCCCTGATCCATGCCTCGATGAGTCTCTTCGGTGTCACCGAGACCGTCACATTCGACAAGAGAGCCAGCCGTCAGCTCGGGTGGCGATTCCTGGGCGGAGAATAGGGTAGGGCCCGAGAGCGAGTTGGAAGGTTAAGCCGGATGGGTGACCAACGAACACTCGTGCAGCGCCGCCAGGCGGTGATGAACCTGTCCGACTTCCTGTTCAAGCGGGGGATCGCCGACACGAGCGACTTCCCGTCGACCGTTGTCGACACCGGCCACACGCGCACCGTCAAGCGGTACAACGAGACGACGCCGACGGGCGGCCTGCCTGTGCTGCTCGTGCCGCCGCTGGGCGCACAAGCGAAGTGCTTCGACCTGCACCGTGGCTGTTCCTACGCCGAGCATCTGGTGCAGGGCGGACGTCGGACCTACCTGCTCGACTACGGCGCACCGACCTTCGCGGACCGCCGCCTCGGCCTCGAGCATTACGTCATGAACGTGCTCCCGGCAGCGATCGACACGGTGAGCCAGGATGCCGGGGGAGCGCGGGTCAACCTCGTCGGCTGGTGCATGGGTGGGTTGCTGTCCCTGATCACGTCGGCGGCCTATCCAGCCCTCCCGATCAACGCCGTGGCCATGGTCGCGAGCCCGGTCGATCTCTCGAAGACGCCGCTGTTGGCGCCTCTGCGAGCGATCGGAAAATACACCGACGGCAGGATCATCGGCAGCCTCATCAAGCTCACTGGCGGGCCGCCGTCCCTGGTGACCGGGTTGGGGTTCAAGGCCACCGCGCTGCCGGCGTACCTCAAGAAGCCGATTACGTTGTGGAAATACCGTGACGACCGCGATTTCCTCGCCCAGGTCGCGGCGGTGGACGAGCTGATGAACAGCATGCTCACCTACCCTGGACGCGCGACGATGCAGGCGTACGTGCGGCTCGCCATCCGAAACGAGCTCGCGAGCGGCACGATCCGGGGAGTCACCCGCGAGGTGCACCTCGCGGACGTACGCGTGCCGGTGATGAACGTGGCGGGACAGAGCGATGTCCTGGTCCCAGCCGCAGCCGCACACCACGTGGCCCGGCTCCTCACCGACTCCCCAGACGTACGGATGCCGATCGCGCCAGGCGGACACCTCGGTGTCCTCACCGGTCCCAAGGCCTTAGGGACGACGTGGCGGCTCATCGACGAGTTCCTGGATGCCCACCCGTAATCCTGGGCCTCTGTACGCTCCGCGCCGAGCGGTCACCGACACGACCGCTGCTGGATTTCCGCGATAGTACCCCCTATCGCAGAAATGTTCGAAAAGACTGTAATCTGGGGGACTGTGAGCGTAGCGGGCGAGACAGTGATGTTCCACGACGTCGTCGAGCCATTTCTCACCGACCGAGCCACGCTGACCCGGCGCGGCCTCAACGACAGGTCGCGCGATGCATACCGTCAGGACCTCACCGCGTGGGCACGTCAGCTGCACGTCGACGCGGGCGGCGACGCCGAGGCCGATGTCCTGAGACGTGTTCCGATCTCGGCGCTGACCGACCAGAACGTACGCATCGCCTACCGGTCGTTGCGGGAGAGCTCGGCCGCAGCGACCTGCCAGCGCCGCGTCGGCACCCTGAGGCTGTTCACCCAGTGGCTG
>NZ_JBOHDN010000087.1:0-2945 GCF_050699375.1 Nocardioides sp.
GGTGGCTGCATGGCCGCCAAGTTCTTCACCGGTCTGCCGCTGGACGGACCGGATCCCGAGTGCGTCAAGGGCAACAGCCAGACCGCGCTCGCCAACCGTGACGGCTCCGGTCTGCCGCAGCCGTCCCAGGACCACTCGCGGTCCGACGCCGTCCTGCTGGGCATGCCCGGCCGTCCGACCAAGCTGCCCGACCGCCTCTGCAACGAGAGCCCTGTCTAGGAGTCAAACCGCCATGTCGAAGATCTGGTTCGAGACCGTCGCTGAGGCCCAGCGACGGGCGAAGAGAAGCCTCCCGAAGTCCGTCTACAGCGCGCTGCTCGCGGGCTCGGAGCGCGGGGTCAGCTATGACGACAACACCGCCGCGTTCGCCGAGCTCGGCTTCGCGCCGCACTGCGCCGGGCTGTCGGGCAAACGGGACCTGGCCACCACTGTCATGGGCGAGGAGATCTCGCTGCCGGTGATCTGCTCGCCGACCGGCGTACAGGCCGTGCATCCTGACGGCGAGGTCGCCATCGCCCGGGCCGCCGCTGCCCGGGGCACCATCACCGGTCTCAGCTCGTTCGCGAGCAAGCCGGTCGAGGAGGTGGTCGAGGCCAACCCTCAGACGTTCTTCCAGATCTACTGGCTGGGCAGCCGCGACGCGATCCTGCGGCGGATCGCCCGGGCGAAGGAGGCCGGCGCCCGCGGTCTGATCGTCACCACCGACTGGTCCTTCTCGATGGGTCGCGACTGGGGCAGCCCGTCGATCCCGGAGAAGCTCGACCTGAAGGCGATGGTGCAGTTCGCGCCCGAGACGCTCGCCCGGCCCCGGTGGCTGTCCCGGTTCGCGCGTGCCGGCTACATCCCTGATCTGACCGTGCCCAACCTGGTCCAGCCGGGGGAGACGGCGCCGACCTTCTTCGGTGCCTACTACGAGTGGATGCAGACTCCGCTGCCGACCTGGGAGGACCTGGCCTGGCTCCGGTCCCAGTGGGACGGACCGGTCATGCTCAAGGGGATCTGCCGTGTCGACGATGCCAAGCGCGCGGTCGATGCCGGCATGACGGCGATCTCGGTCTCCAACCACGGCGGCAACAACCTCGACAGCACGCCGGCGCCGATCCGGGTGCTGCCCTCGATCGCCGACGCCGTCGGTCACGAGATCGAGGTCGTGCTCGATGGTGGCGTACGCCGGGGGAGCGACGTGATCAAGGCGGTCGCGCTCGGCGCCCGTGCCGTGATGATCGGCCGTGCCTACCTGTGGGGCCTGGCCGCGAACGGTCAGGCCGGGGTGGAGAACGTCCTCGACATCTTGCGCAGCGGCGCCGACTCGGCGCTGCTCGGGATGGGCAAGGCCGCGCTGGACGAGCTCAGCGCCGAGGACATCGTCATCCCGCCCGGCTTCACCCGCACCCTGGGTGGCTGAGATGGATCTCGCGCACGCCACCTGGCCCGAGGTCGGTGAGAACGTGGAGGTCGTCATCCTCCCGACCGGCTCGTGCGAGCAGCACGGGCCGCACCTCCCGTTCGCGACCGATGCCGCCGTCGCCACCGCCGTCGCCGAGCGCACGGTGGCACGGCTGCTGGAGGCGGGGATCCACGCGGTGCTGGCCCCCGCCATGCCGTACGGGGCGAGCGGCGAGCACGAGCACTTCCCGGGCACCATCGACATCGGGCACGACGCCCTGCACTCGCTGCTGCTCGAGCTCGGCAGGTCGATCTCGCGGTGGGCGGATCGGGTCGTCTTCGTCAACGGTCATGGCGGCAACGCGCCGGCGATCGCCAGCGCCGTCCGGCGGCTGGTCTACGAGGGTCGTGACGCTGCCTGGATACCGTGCGAGATCGCCTCCGGTGACGCTCATGCCGGCCGCACCGAGACCTCGCTGATGTCGGCGCTCGCGCCCGGGGACGTACGTCACGAGCGAGCGGAGGCCGGTGCGACCGATCCGGTCGAGCTGCTCATGCCGATGATGCGCGCCGGCGGCGTCCGGGCCGTGTCGCCCAACGGCGTGCTCGGAGACCCGGCCGGAGCATCCGCGCCGGAGGGCGACCAGCTGCTGGCCGAGCTGGTCGACGCCGCGGTCGAGGCCGTGCTCCTCGGCAGGGCCGACGGCGCCGGACGGCTGCGGGTGGCGGCGTCGGCATGACGGAAGATCCGGTCGCGCTCGTCACCGGTGCCGCAGGAGGTATGGGTGCCGCGATCGTCGCCGGCCTCGTCCAGGACGGGTTCCACGTCGTCGCGGTCGACGCCTGCGCACCGATGCCGGGCGCCGCGTCGCCGCCGGGTCGCGAGCACGCCCTCCGCGACCTGGAGTCCCGGTGGCCGGGCCAGGTCGACACGGCGATCATCGACGTACGTCACCGCGCGGCCGTGGACCGCCTGGTCGAGTCCATCGACTCCGCACATGAGCGGTTGGACGTCGCCGTCGCAGCAGCGGGGGCGGTCGCCGGCGGCCGTCCGGTGTGGGAAGCACCCGACGGTGAGCTCGACGTGATGCTCGACGTCAACCTGCGCGGAGTCTGGAACCTCGCCGCGGCCGCGGTGCCGCTGATGCTCCGGACGGAGCCTCCGCGCTCGGGCCGGTTCATCGCGATCGCCTCCGCGGCCGGCCATCGAGGACTGCGGCAGCTCACGGCGTACGCAGCCAGCAAGCATGCGGTGGTCGGCCTCGTCCGCGGCCTCGCCGCCGACCTGCGCGGCACCGGCATCACGGCCACCGCGGTCTCGCCGGGCAGCACCCGCACCGAGATGCTCCGCGCGACCGCGGCCCTCTATGGCCTCGACACCGTCGAGCCGTTGGCAGAACGCCACCTCGTCGAGCGGGTGCTCGAGCCCGAGGAGATCGCCGACGCCGTACGCTGGCTCAGCTCGCCACGCTCGCGCGCCGTCACCGGCTCGGTGATCCATGCCGACGGAGGGTTCACGGCATGAACCGGGACCTGGCCCACGGAACGGTCGTCCGGCT
>NZ_JBOHDN010000088.1:0-14365 GCF_050699375.1 Nocardioides sp.
CCGGTGATGCCTGCGATCGCCTACCCGCTCGGGGAGAAGAACGGCCAGAAGCACGGTCTGGTCTCGCCCGACGGCGAGGTCGCCACGGTCTCGCTCGTGGTCAACTACGCCGACGAGGACCCGACCGCGCTGCTGGACCTGCGCGACGACCTGGTCGAGATGACGGAGCTCGACGGCGTCGACGTCTATATCGGCGGCGCCGGCGGGTCCACCGCCGACCAGATGGAGGCCGGCTCGGGCATCGGCGGTGCGCTGCTCTACGCGGCCGCCGGTGTGGTCATCGTGATCCTGCTGATCACCTACCGGAGTCCGGTGCTGTGGTTCCTCCCGCTGGTCTCGGTGCTGGTCGCGCTGGTCGTCTCGATGGGCGTGGTCTATCTGTGCGCGATGTACGCCGGGCTGACCCTCAACCAGATGAACCGGGCGATCCTCGACGTACTCGTCTTCGGCGCCGGCACCGACTACGCCCTGCTGCTCATCGCCAGATATCGCGAGGAGCTGGGCCGGCACGAGGACCGGCACAAGGCGATGGCGGCCGCGCTGCGCGGCTCGGCACCCGCGATCATCGCCTCGGCCGGCACGGTCACCGTAGGCATGCTCGGGCTGATGGTCGCGACCATGGGGTCTACCGCCAGCCTGGGGCCGGTCTGCGCGATCGGCATCGTCGCCGGCCTGGTCGTGATGCTGACCCTGCTCCCGGCGCTGCTGGTGATCACGGGTCGCTGGGTGTTCTGGCCGATCAAACCCGCGTACGGCACCCCTGCTCCGGCTCATGGCCCCCGGGAGAGGCGCGGAGGGATCTGGGCCCGGCTCGGCGGCTGGATCCGGAAGCGTCCACGGGCGGTCTGGATCGGCACCGCCGCAGCGCTCCTGGCCTGCTGCGGCGGACTCTCGATGCTCAACATCACCACCCTGGACAGCTCGGAGACCTACACCAAGGACTTCCCGTCGCTGATCGGCGACCGCGTGCTCGAGGAGCACGACCTGAGCGACCCCTCCAACCCGATCCAGGTCGTCTCGGCCCAGGGCACCGAGAAGGACGTCGTCAAGGCGCTGACGAAGGCCGGCTATGAGGGCGTACAGCCGGTCACCGACGGCACCCACGAGGTCGCGGTGACCGCAGTCCCGTTGACCACCGACCCGATGTCCAAGGCGTCCTTCGACACCGTCGAGGACGTACGCAGCGTCATCCACTCCGTGGACGGCGCCGACGCGCTCGCCGCCGGCACCGCCGCGATCCAGCTCGACATGGCAGCCGCCACGGACCGGGACACGAAGGTCGTGATGCCGCTGGTGCTCGGCCTGGTGCTGATCATCTTGATGATCCTGCTCCGCTCGGTCCTCTCGCCGGTGCTGCTGATGGCCACCGTCGTGCTCAGCTTCGGCGCCGCGCTCGGACTCTCGGCGGTCATCTTCGACGCGATGGGGTTCGCGGGTCAGGGCCGCGAGTTCCCGCTGTTCGTCTTCGTGTTCCTGGTCGCGCTGGGCATCGACTACAACATCTTCCTGATGCACCGGGTCCGCGAGGAGGCCGTCGAGCACGGCGACACCCGTCGCGCTTCCCTGGTGGCGCTGTCGGCGACCGGCGGCGTGATCACCAGCGCCGGCATCGTGCTGGCCGCGACCTTCGCCGTGCTCACCACCCTGCCGCACGTCAGCTTCATCGAGATCGGCCTCGCGATCGCTCTCGGGGTGCTCCTCGACACGCTCGTCGTGCGCTCCATCCTCGTCACCGCCATCAACCTCGACCTCGGCGACATCATCTGGTGGCCCAGCAGGCTCGCCCGGGGGCGAACGAAAACTCGTTCGCCTCGTGCGGGGGGTTCAGGGGATCCGGCGCGTCTGGGTCATCCAGGTCGTCCAGGTCATCCGGTGCCGCTGGCCGAGCAGTTCCCTCAGCAGCCGCCCCGACGAACCGCACCAGGATCAGCCACTCCACGACCGACCCCGCCACGACCGGCCCCGCCGCGCTACCAGCAGCCGCCGCCGGGACAGAGGCGCCCACCGCAGCCCGGTCGGCGGCAGCCGCCGCGCCGGCCCTACCCCGAGCAGCCCTACCCCGAGCCGCCCGGCCCACGGCCATATCCGCGACCGAACCCACCGCAGGGTCGCCCCCGGCCCCGCCGCCCCGGCGAATACTGACGGGTTCCGCACGAACCACGCAGAATCTTCGATCTATGGCCTTCCGAAATCGCAGAGTGTCTTTACGATGTGCATACGACTCGGGTCGATCGGCCCGGGCTGTCCACTTCACTGACATGCGGGGCGTGCGACATGGGGCCAGACGACCAGGACAAGACCAGACCGGGTACGCCGCGGCCCACACCCCCGGCCCAGCCTCCGGCCCAACCGCCGACGCCTGAGCCGGCGAGTCCGGTGGACCCGGATGCGACCCGGATACCGGGCAACAGCCCCATCCCGCCGCCACCCCCTTCGTCCGACCAGGGCCCGCCACCTCCGCCTTCCCCGGCATCGCCGCCCCCGGCATCGCCGCCCCCGGCATCGCCACCTCCGTCTTCACCACCTCCCTCTTCACCTCCTCCGGCCTCACCCTCACCGGCCTCGCCCCCTCCGGCCCAGCCGCCCACGCCGTCGACGGCGCCTCCCCCGCCGCCACCCACGACGGCGATGCCGGCGGCGCCGACGAGCGGCTACGGCCCGCCCGCTCAGCAGCCGCCTGCTGCGTACGCCACGGGTTATGGGCTGCCGGCACACCACCAGCCGAAGAAGAGGAACAAGGGCCTGCTGATCGGGCTGGGTGCCGCGGGCGCGGTCGTGCTCGTCGCGCTGCTGGGCACCGGAGCGTGGGCGTTCTTCAGCGGGCGCCTCGGGTTCGGGCCGCTGAGCGGGGAGGACAAGAAGGCGGTGACCGCGATCGCCGCGGACGCACCCAAGCCGTCCTGGGCCTCGGCCGGGGACTCCAAGTGCGCCGCCGAGGAGCTGGTCAAGGACGAGCGCACCGACGGCCTGACCAAGGCCGGGCTGATCAAGGCGTCCGGCGAGTCGGTGGCCTACACCGGCGCGTGGAAGGGACCGCAGGCGACGACGTACGCCGCAGGCCTGCTCTCCTGCTCCGGCGACTGGAGCAAGGCCATCGGCAAGGAGTGGGCCCTGGCCGACACGGGCTGCCTCGGCGATGTCGACGAATCGGCGATGGCCGGGCTGATCGCCACCCGGGACATGGAGGTCGAGGACGCCAAGGCCGGGAAGCAGGCCGACAAGGCCGTCTCGGCGCTGGACGAGTGCTACGTGAGCGATGAGCTCTCCGCGCCGAGCGCCACCGCGACTCCCGCCGTCCTCGGCGTCGACTTCGCCGTCAAGGCGCCGACGGTCGAGGGCAGCGAGGTGACCGTGCGGGCGAGGTCCGCCGACGCCTCGGAGTGGAAGCCGGTCACCGACGGAAAGGTCAACATCCCGGTACGCGAAGGGGGCCAGGAGGGCTGCGCGACCTTCGAGGCCTCGATCAGCTATCCGTGGGGCACCACCAAGGCCAGCGAGGACGAGGCCTGCGGCACCGCGAAGGACCGCCGGCTGTGGTGGACGAAGGACAGGTCGTGCGCCCAGCCGAAGTTCGCCCCGTGCAGCTCCTGGACGCTCCACTACGAGGGCTATGAGCTGCTCTCCAGCGTCACGGTCAAGCTGAAGCTCAACGGCGGCAGCTGCCGGTCGGCGTCCGGCTCCTGCTCGGACACCGCCTTCGTCACCAAACCGAGCGGCACCTGGACCAGCTGGACCGCACCCAAAGGCTGGAAGGACCGGTTCACGGCCCAGGCCGACGGGCTGACCGCCGTACTCCCGAACTAGCCCAGCCGAATCAGCCCGTCGCGATCGACGACCCCCACATCCGAACCAAGGACTTCTTAACAAATGGTCTCGACCGTGGCGTTGCCTCGCTGCGATCGTTAAGGGGACGCTAGGGTTTCGGCAGAGGTCGGAATCGGGAAAAAAGTCAGGGCGAGGTCAAAAAAGATGGTTGCGTTCCCCCAGGAAGGCGAGCAGTTCGGTCGCTACGTGATCGAGCGGGTCCTGGGTCAAGGTGGTATGGGTGTCGTCTACCAGGCCAAGGACCCAGCTCTGCGTCGCAAGGTGGCGCTCAAGCTGGTGCTGCCCTCGCTCACGGTGGACAAGGACTTCATCACCCGCTTCGAGCGCGAGGCCAACATCTTGGCCAAGCTCCGCTCGCGCAACATCGTGCAGATCATCGAGTACGGCGAGGTCGAGGGCACCGTCTACCTGGTCACCGAGTACGTCCCCGACGGTGACCTGCACGGCTGGCTGAAGGCCAAGGGCTCGCTGGATACGGTGCAGGCCCTGCGCCTGGTCGGTGACGTCAGCGACGCGCTCTTCGACGCCCACCGCGCCGGGGTGGTCCACCGCGACGTGAAGCCGTCCAACGTGCTCCTGTGGGAGCGCCAGGAGGGCGAGCTCGTCCCCTACCTCACCGACTTCGGGATCGCCACCGAGGGCGACTCCAACGTGACCCGGGCCGGCTCCGTGGTGGGCTCGCTGCCCTACATGTCGCCCGAGCGCCACCTCGGTGAGCAGGCGACCGCGTCCGGCGACATCTACGCCGCCGGTTGTCTGCTGTGGGCCTGCCTGACCGGCAAGGCTCCCTACGCCGGCACCGACTTCGAGCTGATGAGCGCCCACATCAACAACCCGGTGCCGCGGCTGCCCGCCTCGACGCCGGGCGCCGACCTGATCAACCCGATCATCCAGAAGGCGCTCGCGAAGAAGCCGGAGAACCGCTACCAGACCGCCGCGCAGCTGTCCAAGGCACTCGACAAGGCCGCCGACCGGCTCGAAGAGGCCGGTCTGGGCGGCAGCGTCGCCGCCGCAGCCGCCGGCGCGGCCGGATCCGATCTCGGCTCCCGTCCCGGCGTCGGCTACGACACCACCGCCGACGGCACCTCAGGGGGCAGCAACGCCGGCAGCAACGTGCCCGAGGCCGAGGCCCAACCGACGATCGTCAAGCGCCCGGGGGAAGGCACGCCGACCCCCGCACCGGCCGCCAACGAGACCGACTCGACGGTCGTGCACAGCGGCAAGGGCATGCCCCAGGCCGCCGCCGCTACCGGCGCGGGCGCAGCGGCTGGTGCCGCGGCCGGCGGGGCCGGGGGCGGCAAGCCCGAGTGGCTGCCCTCCCACCACTCCGACGATGGCCAGGGCGGCGACAAGAAGAAGATGTACACCGTGATCGGCGGCGGCGTCGCCGCGGCGCTGATCCTCGGGGTCGGCATCTTCACCCAGGGCTTCGGCATCTTCGGCCTCCACGGCGACGACGCCAAGGCCGCTGAGGCGATCGCCAGTGGCGTACCCAAGCCGGGTTGGGCCAGCGAGGACCAGATGACGTGCGCGGCCGAAGGCCTGGTCGAGAAGGTGCCGGCCGCCGAGCTGCGCTCTCACGGGGTCGTGGACGCCGGCGACGACTGGACCTACACCGGCGACTGGCCCGCCGACGATGCCATGAACTTCGCGCAGGGTCTGCTCGACTGCACCGAGTCCTGGTCGACCGAGATCGGCGACAGCTGGAAGGTCGGCGACGCCCGCTGCATGGAGAAGGAGGTCGACAAGACCTCGATGGCCGGCCTGATCGCGGTCGACGACCTCCTCAAGGACTCCGACCCCGGCGCCGCCGGCCCGGCCAAGGAGAAGGCCGTGAAGGCCCTCGACGCCTGCTACGTGAAGGCCGACGCCCTCGGCGCCGAGGTCACCCCGAAGCCCGCCTACATGCAGGTCGACTTCGACGTGCAGGAGCCCACCGCACCCGGTGGGGAGTCGGTCATCGAGATCGCCAAGAAGGGCAGCAGCAGCGCCGAGGAGCTCAAGGGCTCCTCCTACGAGCTCCCCGTCGCCGAAGGTGGCGTCGAGGGCTGCATCTCGGTCAACACGACCGTCAGCTTCGCCTGGGGCACCGAGAAGGCCACCAAGGGTGAGTCCTGCGGTTCGGCCGAGCCGAAGAAGCTCGAGTGGGTCAAGCAGGACAAGTGCGACGACGAGGACTACGCGAAGCAGAAGATCGCCTGCCACACCTGGCGACTCCACTTCGAGGGCTTCCAGCCCGGCAAGACGTTCAACGTGAAGCTCACCCTCAACGGCGGCAAGTGCGGAAAGGGTGCGAAGTGCGACTGGCCCGGCACCGCCGACGGTGAGGGCAAGGGCGCCATCGTCGACTGGTCGGGTCCGCAGGACTGGAACGCCAAGTTCGTCGCGACTGCGCCTGGCGCGAGCGCCCAGATCGACAACTAGTTCGACAACTGGGCGGTGCCTACTAGGCTGCTCGTGATGAGCGACCAGCCGACACCTCAGCAGATCCGCCGGGCGCTGGCCCGGGCCGAACGTGGCGCAGCCCTGGACGTGGCGGAGGCTTCGGTCCTTCTTGCCGCCGGCGGCGACGACCTCAAACGGTTGACCGCCGCGGCGGGGAAGGTACGTGACGCCGGACTTGTCGCGGCCGAGAGAGCCGGGACGGTGACGTACTCACCGAAGGTCTTCATCCCGGTCACCAAGCTCTGCCGCGACAGGTGCCACTACTGCACCTTCGTGGAGACCCCGGGGCAGGCGGAGCGGGAGGGCCGTGAGCCCTACCTGAGCCCCGACGAGATCCTCGAGATCGCCGCCGACGGCGCGAAGCTGGGCTGCCTGGAGGCCCTGTTCACCCTCGGCGACCGCCCCGAGGACCGCTGGCCGGAGGCGCGGGAGTGGCTGGAGAGCCGCGGCTACGACTCCACGCTCGACTACGTCCGCGCGATGGCGATCCGGGTGCTCGAGGAGACCGGCCTGCTCCCCCACCTCAACCCGGGGGTGATGTCGTGGGAGGAGATGAACCGGCTCAAGCCGGTCTCCCCCTCGATGGGGATGATGCTCGAGACCACCAGCCGGAGGCTCTTCGAGACCAAGGGCGAGGCCCACTTCGGGTCTCCCGACAAGGACCCTGCGGTGCGACTCCGGGTCCTCGAGGACGCCGGCCGCCTCTCGATCCCCTTCACCTCCGGGCTCCTGGTCGGCATCGGTGAGACGCTCACCGAGCGCGCGGAGACGATCTTCGCGCTGCGCAAGGTGCACAAGGCGTACGCCGGGCTGCAGGAGATCATCGTGCAGAACTTCCGGGCGAAGCCGTCGACCGCGATGCGGCACGTCGATGACCTCGGACTCGACGAGTATCTGGCCGCGATCGCGGTCACCCGGATCGTCCTCGGACCGAAGGCCCGCGTGCAGGCGCCGCCCAACCTGGTCGACCTCGATGAGTGCCGGGCGCTGCTCGGCGCCGGGATCGACGACTGGGGCGGGGTCTCGCCGCTCACGCCCGACCACGTCAACCCCGAGCGCCCCTGGCCCTCCCTCGACGCGCTGCGCCAGGTCAGCACCGAGGCCGGCTTCCAGCTGCGGCCGCGCCTGACCGTCCACCCGGAGTACGTCGCGAGCACCCTGCGCGACGGCCAGGCCTGGATCGACCCGCGCGTCCTCTCCCACGTCGAGGCGCTCGCCGACGAGGACGGGCTGGCCCGTGACGGGGCCCGGCCAGAAGGACTGCCGTGGCAGGAGCCGGACGGTGGCTTCACGGCTGCCGGCCGGGTCGACCTTCATGCCTCCGTCGACACCACCGGGCGTACGAACGACCGCCGCGACGACTTCGAGACCGTCTACGGCGACTGGGACACCATCCGCGAAGCCGCTACCCGCACATCCAGCGCCGAGTCGGCGGGTCTTGCGGCGCTCAAGGCGGCGGAGAAGGACCCCGGCAACCTGTCGGACGAGCATGCGCTGACCCTGATGACCGCCGAGGGCGACCTGCTCCGCCAGGTCACCAGGCTCGCCGACGACCTGCGCAAGGAGGTCAACGGCGACACCGTGACGTACGTCGTCAACCGCAACATCAACTTCACCAACGTCTGCTACGTCGGCTGCCGGTTCTGCGCGTTCGCCCAGAGGAGGACGGACGCGGATGCGTACTCCCTCGATCTGGACCAGGTCGCCGACCGCGCGGAGGAGGCGTGGAACCTCGGGGCGACCGAGGCGTGCATGCAGGGCGGGATCGACCCGGAGCTGCCCTCGACGGCCTACTTCGACCTCGTCCAGGCCGTGAAGCAGCGGGTGCCGGAGATGCACGTGCACGCCTTCTCCCCGATGGAGATCGTCAACGGCACCTCCCGCACCGGGCTGTCCATCGAGGACTTCCTGATCAAGGTGCGCGAGGCCGGGCTGGGCTCGCTCCCGGGCACCGCGGCGGAGATCCTCGACGACGAGGTCCGCTGGGTGCTGACCAAGGGCAAGCTGCCCGCGAAGACCTGGATCGAGATCGTCTCGACCGCTCACCGCGTGGGCATCCCGACGACCTCGACGATGATGTACGGCCACGTCGACAACCCGCGCCACTGGGTCGGGCACCTGCGGGTGCTCGCCGGGATCCAGGACCGGGCCCGCGAGCACGGCGCTGGATCGTCTTCCGCTGGCGAGCTCACCGAGTTCGTACCGCTCCCCTTCGTCCACACGAGCGCCCCGATCTACCTGGCCGGCGCCGCCCGCCCGGGCCCGACCCTGCGCGACAACCTGGCTGTCCACGCGCTCGCCCGGATCATGCTCCACGGCCGCATCGACAACATCCAGACCTCCTGGGTCAAGCTCGGCGTCGACGGCACCAGGGCGATGCTCCAGGCCGGCGCCAACGACCTCGGCGGCACCCTGATGGAGGAGACCATCTCCCGGATGGCCGGCTCCGAGCACGGCTCGGCGAAGACTGTGTCCGAGCTCGAGGAGATCGGCGCAGGCATCGGCCGGGACGTACGCGAACGAACGACGTTGTACGAAGGTCGATGACACGCCGTGAACCGCCCCCGGAGGTCGTGATGCACGTGGTGTTCTACAGGAACCTCAATCTCGGTCACGCCGGGTCGCCGAACCGGGAGCAGCTGGAGGATGCGCTCAATCGTGGCGGGGCCTCGCACGTGAGGTCGTTCCAGACGAACGGGACGGTGTTGTTGAAGGCCGAGGACCCCGAGCGGGTCGTGGCTGAGGCAGCCGGCGAACTGGTTGCCATGGCGGGGTACGACGACGCAGCGATCGTGCGGCCGCTGGCAGATCTGGAGCGCGTCCTTGCGATCGGCGTGTTCGAGAAGCACCAGTCCCCCCGCACGTACCGCGAAACCGTGACGTTCTTCCAGGGCGGCAAGGAGCCGAGTTGGTCCACGCCGTGGACCAACCCCAAAGACGACGTCGACGTGCTGCACATCGGAAACGGGATCGCGCTGAGCCTGATCCGCAAACCCCGCAACTCCGCGGGGAGTCCCACCTTCGAGGTGGAACGGGCCACCGGTGGCGTGGCCACGACGAGGACCCGCGGCTCCATCGACCGGCTGTTGACTGCCGCCGCAACGTGGAAGTAGTCCGTGTCGTCGAGCCTCATGTGACCTGAACGTTGGTCACATGACCAAATTCCTGGTCATAGCCTGACGCGGAGGCCGCTGGGGAGTACCAGCGGGTATCCGAAACGGACTACCCTCTACGATCCTCGCTAACTTGTCTCGAGGAAGAGTGAGATGTCCGACCCCACCGGAAACACCGCTCAGCAGCAGCCGACCCCCACAGAGCTCGCCAACGCGGCGGCCGAGGAGGCCCGGCGGCGACGCCTCGGGCTGCCCCCGTTGCCGCGTCGTCGGCGCGACCGGGGCCGCCCCGTACGTCTGGTGCTGCGGTGGCTCGTGATCGTCTGCGTGGTCGCGGCGGTGGCCGTCCTCGGTACGTCCGCGTGGGCCTACTTCAGCGGAGAGATCGGCCCGATGCGCGGTGACGAGAAGGACGTGGCGCGCACCCTCACGCTCGCCGGCGACACCCCGGCGTGGGCGGACCCCGAGCAGCTGCGCTGCGCCGCGGAGGCGGTCGTCAAGGACAAGGGCAGTTCGGGGCTCACCGATGCCGGTGTCGTCACCAAGACGGGCAGCGGCTTCAGCTACACCGGCGAGTGGCCCTCGGCGCTGGGTTCGCAGTGGTATTCGGAGCTGCTCGACTGCGCCGACGGTGTCGGGGCGAACAGCTGGGCCAAGCAGGTGGCCGGCGCCTGGACGCTCGAGGACCCCGGCTGCCTCAGTGAGGTCGGCAGGCCCGCGATCGCGGGCGTCCTCGCGGTCACCGACCTCCGCCTCACCGACGAGGACCTCGCGGCCAAGAACGTCGCCGCGATCACCGATCTCGACAGCTGCTACGCCCGCACGCCCGCGGCACCGACGGCCGGCGCGGCCTCCGGCTACCGCCAGGTCACGCTGAAGGTCACCGCACCGACGGTGACCGCCGGAATCCCCTCCATCGACGACGGCAGCGCCGAGCCCACCGCCGGGGAGGACCCGGAGCTCACCTACACCCTGCCGGTCGACAAGGGCGGCGCCGAGGCGTGCGTGGAAGCAACCACCAAGGTGACGTACGCCTGGGGCACGGTCCGCACCGGCGAGCCGGCCAAGCTCTGCGGCAACGCCGCCGAGGCCCGGATGGAGTGGCGCAAGGTCAACCACACCTGCCCGAAGGGCAAGCCGAAGTGCACCTACGTCGCCGCGTACGTCGACGGTTTGGCGGCCGACCAGAGCCTGACGGTGACCTACAAGCCGTCGGGCGACTTCAAGTGCCCGGGCAAGAAGCCGACCTGCAAGGTCAAGATCAAGGCCGGCTCCGAGGGCCGGGCCCAGACATCCGGGATCCTGGCGACCGGGAAGAAGGGCAAGATCCTGGCCACCGCGGGCAGCCTCAGGGCGACGTACCCCAGCTGAAGCGGAGCCCGAAGCAATAGGTACAGCTGAAGCGGAGCCCGAAGCAATAGGTACAGCTCATAGGCCCCTCGTAGGCTGGGCCCGTGCCCTCCGACCTGACCTTCGGTGCGACCCGCGGACCCAGCCCAGACCCCTCGCGGCGCCCTCCTGCGCTGCCGCGGAAGCGCCGCCGGACCCTCGTGGACCTGCCGGGTGGGACGTACGCCGCCGGTGACTCCTTCGGCGAGGGGTATCAGGCCGACGGCGAGGGGCCGGTGCACCCGGTCGAGCTGCCCGGGTTCCGGCTCGACGCGACCGCGGTGACCAACGAGGAGTTCGCGCGCTTCGTGAAGGCGAGTGGTCACGTCACCACCGCCGAGCGTGAGGGCTTCTCGGCCGTCTTCCACCTGGCCTTCGATGGTTCGCCGCGCGACATCCTGGGCCGCTCCCCCGAGGCACCCTGGTGGCTGGGCGTACGTGGCGCCTCCTGGCGGTCACCGGAAGGTCCGGGCTCCAACGTCGGCCGCCGCGGCAACCACCCCGTCGTGCACGTCTCCTACGACGACGCGCTCGCCTACTGTGACTGGGCCGGCACCAGGCTGCCGACCGAGGCGGAGTGGGAGTACGCCGCCCGCGGCGGTCTCGCCGGCTCACGGTTCCCCTGGGGCGACGAGCTCGAGCAGGACGGCACCCACCACGCCAACGTCTGGCAG
The DNA here is from genome assembly GCF_050699375.1 of Nocardioides sp. Lineage (GTDB taxonomy): Bacteria > Actinomycetota > Actinomycetes > Propionibacteriales > Nocardioidaceae > Nocardioides. The sequence continues at coordinate 11,447 of NZ_JBOHDN010000088.1, forward strand.
GGAGACTTCCCGGACACCAACACCGCCGCCGACGGCTATGTCACGACCGCCCCGGTGCGGACGTACGACCCCAACGGGTTCGGCCTCTTCCAGATGATCGGCAACGCCTGGGAGTGGTGCGCGGACTGGTTCTCCCCGACCTACTACGCCGACCTCGTCGACGCCGGCTCCCCCTCCGACCCACGCGGGCCCACCGAGGGCCTCACCCGGGTCATGCGCGGCGGCTCATTCCTCTGCCACGAGTCCTACTGCCACCGCTACCGGCTCTCGGCCCGCTCCAGCAGCCCGCCCGACTCGACCGCGGGCAACCTGGGTTTCCGGTGTGCCGCGGATCAGCCGGCTGGATAGAACTTCTTCGGGCAGCTGTCACCCGCGCAGGTCGCGTACTTCTCGTTGAGCTTGCGCAGCTCCGCCAGCTCGTCGGCGTAGTCGGGAACGAGCGCGAGCGAGCGGATCTGGTAGGGATCCTCGCTGCGGTCGTAGAGCTCCTCGCTCCCGTCGGAGAAGCGGGCGTAGGTCCAGTCGCCGAAGCGGATGCCCGAGTAGATCTGCTTGCTGCCGTCGTTGACCCGCCAGGCGGAGATCGGGAGGACCCGGTCCTGCGAGGGGGCGACGAGCCATGGCAGGAAGTTGACGCCGTCCTGGACTCGACCGGGTTCAGCGCCTGCGGCCGCCATGATCGTGGTGGCGATGTCGGGGTTGCCGACCGCGGTGGACGATGACCGACCGACGGGGATGCCCGGTCCGCGCAGGATCAGCGGGATCCGCTGCGTCTCGCGGTAGTGCATCAGCTTGCCGTTGATGTTGTGGCCGCCGGTGGTGTAGCCGTTGTCGGAGGAGAAGATGATGATCGTGTTGTCGAGCTGTCCGGTCTCCTGAAGACGGAGCACGTGGCTGGCGACCGCGCGGTCGACAGCCTGCACGGCCTCGATCCGCTGTTCGTGGGCGATCCGCAGCTCGGCTCGCCCTTCGGCGTCGAAGGTCTTGCGAGAGGCTGAGATCCGCGGTGCGTCGGTCGGCGTGCGGAACATGTTGGGCGTGTCCGGCAGCTCGATCCCGTCGAAGGAATGCTTGTCCTCGTCCGCCGGCCTGGTGGTGCTGGTGCCCTCGGGGTCGTCCTTCTCACCGGGACCGCCGTGGTGCGGCGCGACGTAGTTGAGCCACAGGTACCACGGCTTGTCGGCGCGCTCGGGCGCCGAGATCATCTCGTTGGCCTGGTCCCGCATGACATAGGTCGTGTAGCGGTTGTACGTCTCGAGCTTGCCGTTGTGGTTGATCCGCGGCCGCACGAAGTTGTACGTCGACATGTCGACCGTCGCCCGCCAGTCGGTCCAACCGGGAGGGACGTCCTCGGCGGTCCCGCGCATGCCGTAGCCGTTGAGGTACTTGCCGGTGTAGAGGGTGTCGTACCCGGCGTCCTGCATCGCCTCGGGCAGCGTGGCGGTGTGGTCCATCGAGGCGTAGCCACCGCGCTCGCCGTTGATGGTGACCGTGCCGTGGTTGTGAGCGTACTGGCCGGTCAGCAGCGAGGCGCGGGCCGGCACGCAGATCGGGGTGGGAGCGATCGCCTCGGTCATCGACGTGCCCTGCTCGGCCAACAGGCTGCGTACGTGGGGCATGTACTCGAGGTCCTCGTAGGCCAGGTCGTCGGCGGTGACCATGAGGATGTTGGGCTTCGTCGAGTAGGGCTCCCAGTCGGGGGCTTTCGTGGCCGTGCGCGGCACCACACCGTCGTCGGCGGACCCGCTGGCGTGCGCGAAGGCATTCTCGGCAAGCGACCCGAGCGAACCGGCGTGGGGCAGTGCGCCGATCATCATCGACGAGCCGGCGAGCACGGCAACAGCCGCCACCGCCAAACGGGCGCGAGGCGCCATCTGAGTCCGCTCCCTCGGTCGAGTCCCCGCGTCGTTCGCGTCCGGCCGGTTCCCCTCGAAACCGGACGGGGTTAACGTTACCGAAGGGGCCGTCCAGGTCCCCAAATGCCGGCCGGATGAGGAGACTCAGGTGAGCGAATCACGCGGGAACTATGGGGACTACAGCGTCGATGACGAGGACCAGATCAGCGGCGAGGACGCACTCTCCGGTCAGGTGCTCGAGGGGGAGGTCCGCGACGAGCTCGACCACGGCATCGTCACCGCGGACCACTACTCGACCGACTACGGCAACACTCCTTGGGAGGAGGAGCACCGTGAGTGCATCGACCAGCGCAAGCATCAGGAGGTGCCGGAGCCGGATCCGTACGCGGCCGAGTATGACGACGCCGAGGAGTCCGACGACCCCGATGGCCGAGAGGTCGGCGGCCAGCGGGCCGGGCGCCTGGTCGACCCCGGGTCCGAGGAATACGGGCCGGACGCCGGCATCGACGGCGCCGGGGCCTCTGCCGAGGAGGCCGCCATCCACATCATCGACGACAGCGACTCGAACGACGACTAGGCCGTGAGCAACTAGGCGGTGAGCAACTAGGCGGTGAGGTCAGCCACCTCGAGCACGATCTCGACCTCGAACCCCTCGGAGCTCTCCAGGTAGAGCGCCGTGTGCTCGTCGCCTCCGGCGTGCGGGTAGCGGTCGGCGTACATCTCGTGCCAGCCGTGCTCGGTCGACTCCGCGCGGATCCTGTCGAGTTTGTCTCGGCTCTCGAGGGTGAACGCGATGTGGTTCACGCCCGGTCTGAGCCGGTCCTGCGAGCCGTGCTGGTCCTGGGAGTGCTCCATGAAGACGTACGTCCCGTCCGGTGCCTCCCAGAGGTGACCCTTCTCGCCGGCCTCCCAGCCGAGCTCGCCGAAGAGCCAGCCCCATTGCCCCGAGGCGGTCTCGAAGTCGTCGACCCAGAGGTCCCAGTGGTGGATCGCTCGCATCTTCGTCTCCCGGCTCAGGCGATCATCCGACGATCGCGACGTTCTTGACCTCGATGTCGTGTGC
>NZ_JBOHDN010000089.1:0-30825 GCF_050699375.1 Nocardioides sp.
ACTTCGCTCGCTTCGACGCCGGCGCGCACCCCTCCAACACCAGCAAGCCGGAGTTCAGCGAGCAGCCTCGAGGCGCCCGGATCGCGGCTCGGCTCGGGCTCGACATGAACCCGCGGTCCGGCCGGCGGCGCCGGGCGATCGAGGTCTACCCCCACCCCGCGACGGTGGCTTTGTTCCGCTTGGGCCGGACACTGAAGTACAAGCACAAGCCAGGGCGCGACATCGACCAGCTCCGCGCCGAGCTGGTCATGTTGCTCGGCCTGCTCGAGGGTCTCGCGAGCGCCGACCCGCCGCTGCTGCTCGACAACCCGTCCTGGCACGCCCTGCGAACGGCCGCCGAGAATGCGGTACGCAAGAGCGAGCTGCGCACGGTCGAGGACCAGGTCGACGCGGTGCTGGCCGCCTACATCGGCCTGTTCGCGACCCGCGCGCCGGACCGCACCACCACGTACGGCGACTTCGCCACCGGCTACATCGTCACTCCGACGCTGCCCGACGACCTCCTCCCGACACCCCGCGGGCGAGCCGGGGCGAGGATCCACGACCCCGGGACCGCGGTCCGTGAGTACGCCGCGCTGCAGCCGACACTGCAGGAAGCAGCCGACCAGTACGTACTGCTGGTGACCTCGATCCTCGACGAAGCGGGCATCAACTACCTCACCGTGACCTCGCGCGCGAAGTCGGTCGCGTCGTTCGCGGCCAAGGCGGCTCGTACCGTCGACGGGCGGCAGGTCTTCACCGATCCGCTCCGCCAGATCACCGACCAGATCGGGCTGCGGGTGATCACGTACGTCCACAGTGACGTCCAGGCCGTTGCTGATCTCCTCGACGACCAGGTGGTGGTTCACGACGACCGCGACATGGGCGAGGAGACCGCGAGCGAGGGCCGGTTCGGGTACGCCAGCCGTCACCTGCTGGTCGGTCTCGACCCCGCGCGCGAGGGCCAGGCAGCGTACGAGCTGTTGCGGGGCCGTCAGGCGCAGATCCAGGTGCGGACCGTGCTGCAGCACGCATGGGCCGAGTTCGAGCACGACATCCGCTACAAGGGCACCATCCCCAGCGAGCACGTGCCCGACTTCGACCGACGGTTCACGCTCGCCGCCGGCCTGCTCGAGCTCGCCGACCGTGAGTTCTCCACGATCAGGGATCGGCTCCGGGAAGGGGTGACCGCCGCCAGAACCGAGGCTCCCGACGACGACCCGCGCATCAGCCCCCGTGAGCTCGCGGCGTTCCTGGCCGGGCAGTACGCCGACGCCGGCTGGTCGCGGACCGACCACTACGGGTGGATCTCCGGCGTCATCCTCGAGCTCGGCATCACCTCGCTGACCGAGCTCGGCGACGCGTTGCGCTCGGTCGACGAGGAGACCCTCATGGGGCGGATGGACTACCGCTATCCGCCGGGCGCGGTGCGGCGGCTCGATGACGCACTGCTCTGTGTCTACGGCGACGACTATGTCGACCTGCGCGCAAATGCGCACCGGGAGGCCGGCCTACGGGCCAGGCTCGCCAAGATGCGCGACTCCGACTGAGCTCGCTGATCCCCGCCGGCGGTGAGATCGCCCAATCCGATTGGGCACCCGGCGCGAATCACCGCCATGAAACGACTGGACCGCCGGACCATCGCCCATGCCGTCGCAGGGGTGCTCGCCGGGGTGGTCGGGATGTCACTGGCGCACCTCACGGCCGCTCTGCTCACCCCGGCTTCGTCTCCCGCGCTCGCGGTCGGCACCGCCGTCATCGACGCGACGCCCACTCCGGTCAAGGAGTGGGCGGTGCGCGAGCTCGGCAGTGCGGACAAGCCGATCCTGATCGGTAGCGTGCTGCTGTTCACGATCGCCTTCGCCGCCGTGATCGGCATCGTGGCCCGAAGGCGGCTGTGGCTCGGCGTCGTGCTCATCGTGGGCCTGGTGCTGATCGCCGGAGGCGCCGTGGTGCGCCAGCCGCTCTTCGGGGTCGGCGACCTGATCCCGACCGCGGTGGCGCTCGTCCTCGGAGTCACCACGCTGGTGCTCCTGACCCGCGCCTTGAGCGGCCGTCCCACCTCGGACCGTCCCGTTGCAGACCGTCCCATCACAGATCGTCCCAACCCGGACGGTTCCACCCCAGACAGCCCCGGGCCCGACCGGAGGGAAGACGCCCGCGCATCGCGCAGGAGCGTCCTAGTCGGGTTCGGGGCACTCACCCTGCTCTCCGCCGCGGCCGCGACCGGCGGGCAGCTGATCGTGCGCAGCCGGACCGCGCTGGCCAACATCTCGCTACCCCGGGTCCGCAAGCCGTTGCCGACCCTGCCGAAGGGGCTGGAGGAGACGTACCAAGGGATCTCCCGGTTCCGCACCCCCAGCAGTGACTTCTACCGGGTGGACACCAAGCTGGTTGTCCCGATCGTCGACCAGAACAGCTGGTCGCTGACCATCGACGGCGACGTCGACCGCGAGCTCACCTTCAGCTACGACGACCTGCGCGAGCGGGAGAACGTCGAGCACGACATCACCCTGACCTGCGTCTCCAACGAGGTCGGGGGCAAGCTCGTCGGCGCTGCCCGCTGGACCGGCGTACCGCTCAAGGAGCTCCTCGAGGAGGCCGGCGTCGGCAGCCGGGCGGATCAGATCCTCTCGACCGACGTCGAGGGCTTCACGATCAGCACCCCGCTCGAGGCAGCGCTCGACGGCCGCGACGCGATGGTCGCCCTCGGCATGAACGGCGAGGTCCTCTCCCGCATCCACGGCTTCCCCGCGCGACTGGTGGTGCCCGGCCTCTACGGCTACGTCGGCGCCACCAAGTGGGTCAACAGGCTCACCCTGACCAGGTACGACGCGGCGACCGCGTACTGGACCGACCGTGACTGGGCGATCGATGCCCCGATCAAGCTGTCCAGCCGGATCGACACGCCCCGGCCGCTGAGCACCATCAAGGGCGGCAGCACCGTGATCGGCGGGGTCGCGTGGGCCCAGCAAGCAGGCGTCGCCAAGGTCGAGGTACGCATCGACGGCGGCCGTTGGCAGCCGGCCGAGCTCGGCCCGGACGCTGGGATCGACTACTGGCGCCAGTGGTATCTGCCCTGGGACGCCGAGCCCGGAAGCCACCAGCTGGCCGTACGCGTCACCGACCGCGACGGGACCGCACAGAGCACGAAGCGGGCCACGCCGTTCCCCGACGGCTCCAGCGGAATCCAGGAGGTCTTGGTCACCGTCGAATGAGCACAAAAACACGGAAATAGGCCAAATCCGATCTGGCCCTCGTGGCGAAGCACCCATGACAGCAAGAAGAGACATCCCTCGAAAGGCATTCTCATGAAGCTCAACAAGCTCACCCGCACCGGCAGCGCAGTAGCGTCGATGGCGCTCCTGCTGGGTGTCGGCCTGGCGGCCTGTGGTTCCGAGGACAGCGGGGCCGGCTCCGAAGGCGGATCCGAGACCACCGAGTCCGCACCCGAGGAGACCGAGGCCGCAGAGGCCGGCGCCGAGACGTTCGGCGAAGGCTGCAAGCTGATCCCCGCGGACGGCGCCGGCTCGTTCAATGGCATGTCGACCGCACCGGTCGCCTCCGCCGCGAGCGCCAACCCGCTCCTCAAGACGCTCGTCGCGGCCGTTGGCGAGGCCGAGCTCGTCGACACCCTCAACGGTGCGGACGCGCTGACCGTCTTCGCGCCGACCGACGACGCCTTCAAGAAGATCCCGAAGGCTGACATGGACGCCGTGATGGCCGACAAGAAGATGCTGACCAAGATCCTCACCCACCACGTCGTGGCGGGTCAGCTCGGCCCGGACGAGGTCGCCGGTGAGCACAAGACCCTGGCGGGCGACACGGTCACGGTGGAGGGCTCGGACGAGAAGTTCACCGTCGGTGACGAGAAGGCCCAGGTCCTGTGCGGCAACATCCCGACGGCCAACGCCACGGTGTACGTCGTCGACACCGTTCTGATGCCCTGATAGGGACATCCGACCGGATATCCGCGAGTATCTAGGCATGAGACCGCTCAGCTCCGTTCCCTCCGGCGACTCGTCGCCGGAGGGAGCCGGCTCGCCGGGACTGGCCGGGCTCCTCCGTCGCATCGCCCGAGGTGACGAGGCAGCCTTCGCCAACCTTTACGATGCGACCTCTGCTCGCGTGCACGGACTGGTGTTGCGCGTGGTGCGCGACCCGGCCCAGGCCGAGGAGGTCACCCAGGAGGCCTTCCTTCAGGTGTGGCGCCAGGCCAGCCGCTACGACGAGAAGCTCGGCAGCGCCATCTCGTGGCTGCTGACCCTGGCCCATCGCAGGGCCGTCGACCGGGTCCGGTCGGCGGAGTCCGCCGGCCGCAACGACACGGCGTATCACGGCAACACCCAGCCCACCCCCCATGACACAACTGCCGAAGCCGCGGAGGCCTCGATGGAGGCCCGCCGCGTCCACGCCGCACTCGAAACACTGACGGTGGTGCAGCGCGAGGCGCTGCAGCTCGCGTATTTCGGCGGCTATACCCACACCGAGGTCGCTGCCATGCTCGAGCTGCCCGTCGGCACGGCAAAGACCCGAATCCGAGACGGACTGATCCGGTTGCGCGACGCGATGGGAGTGAACCAATGACCGATCACGATATTCACGCCCTCTCCGGCGCGTACGCCGTAGACGCCCTCGACGACGTCGAGCGAGCCCGCTTCGAGAAGCACCTCACCGTCTGCGCGGACTGCCGTGACGAGGTGACCAGCCTCCGGGAGAGCGCCGCCCTGCTCGGCGGCCTGACCGACACCGCCCCTCCGGCGGCGATGCGCGAACGCCTGCTCGCCGGCATCAAGGAGATCCGCCCGCTCCCGCCCGAGACGGGCGGCGCTCACAAGGACGTCGAGACCCCCGAGACGTACGCCGCCCCCGGCCGTCGCCGGAACGGTTGGCGCATGCTCGCCGCCGCGGCTGCGACGATCGCCGTCGTCGGCACCGGCACGGTCGCCGTTGTCGAGCTGACCCGGGACGACTCGAGCCAGACCGTGTCGACGGCGGACCGGGTGCTGCACGCCGACGACGCGACGACCGTCGCGGTCGAGCTGCCCGGCGGCGCCCGCGCCCGAGTGGTTCGCTCGGTCACGGAGGCCAAGGCGGTGCTGATCGCCTCCAACATGGCGGCCGCACCCAAGGGCAAGGTCTACGAGCTCTGGCTGCAGGTCGACGACGTCATGGTCCCCGCCGGACTGATGCCCAACAAGAGCGACCAGACCATCGTCCTCGACGGTGACGCCTCGACCGCCACCGCGGCCGGGATCACCGTGGAGCCGGACGGAGGCTCCAAGGAGCCCACCTCGGCCCCGATAGCGCTCTTCGACTTCGAGCAGAGCACCTGACGGCGTACGTCCTGGGTCAGCGTCTGGTCAGGCGTGGGGGTCGAGGCTGACCTCGGACGGCTTCCCGCCGGCCAGCGCGTCGCCGAAGCGGGCGTCGGTGAGCTTGAAGGTCGCCGCGCCGAAGTCGGCCCCGACGAGCGTGTCCCGGATGCCGGCGGGGTAGTTGTCCCAGCCGACCAGGCCTTTGACCTGCCAGGTGCCCTCATGGTTCTCGGGCGGCTCGTCGCCGCCACCGCCCTGGGCGAAGCGGAAGCAGTGAGTGCTGCCGCCGTCCTTGTGATAGACGACCTTCGGGTGCGTACCGCCCTCGAACTGCAGCTCCGACTCGGGCTTGATCTCATAGCCGCTGTGCTGGGAGACCGAGACGAACTTGGCGTGCCCGTCCTGCTCCCACACGATGATGTGCTCCCAGTCGTGGCGGTGGCCGGCCGACCCAGGCCCGAGCGAGACCTGGTCCTTCTCGAAGTAGTAGCCGTAGAGGTACGCACACCAGCCGTTGTTGCACGTCGAGCGGGAGTAGACGTTGGTGCTCTGCAGGTCGGAGAGGTCGCGGCACTGGCCGTTCACGTCGCCGCCCATGCCCAGGCCGCCGTTGAGCGTCCCGTCCGGGCCGATGGCCGGGGTGCTGTAGCAACCGTCGGTGTCGAAGTCGAGGGCCGGCTGCCAGGTGCGGTCGCCCTCCGGCGCCGACGCCGGCAACGCCGCGGGCGGGTCTGCCCAGGCGGCGGCCGGGACGACAGAGATGATCGCGGCCAGCGGAAGTACGAGCGCGAGCCCGCGGGTAAGACGTTTCCCGAGTGTCATGTGGGGGGGGTCCTCGTGAGTTGGAAGCGGCGCACAGATGCAACCAGTGCGGGGGTCGCCTGGCAACCCCCTGGCCGTGAACGGGCAGTGACGCCGCGTCCCGATCCACGACGCTGGACCTATCACCCACCCTGGTTGGATGGAGGTGTGGATGCGACGCACTGGCTGGAACGGATCACCTCGGAGCTCGCCGACCTCGGGCAGCAGGAGTTCCTGGTCATCGCCGAACCCGACCCGACCCCGCCCGAGCCGGCCGGCTTCCTGGGGAAGCTCAGATCGAAGGTGTCCAGGTCGACCACGCCGTCACGATGGGGGCAGGTGCTGTGCGTCGACGAGGTGCTCTACGCCGAGTTCGCGGGTACGCAGCACGTCGGGGGCACCTGGGAGGCATCCGTCGAGCAGCACGAGGCGCTTCGCGCTGCCGGCTGGCTGACCCCCGACGAGACCGACCCGATCGCTCCGGCCCCGCCGGTGCCGCACTACTGGCGCACCGTGCCCCAGCCCGAGGCCGAGCTCATCGCCGGGCTCCTGGTCGACGCCTTCACCATCCTCGGAGCCGACATCGCGACGCTCACCCTCAAGCGGGACCAGTAGCCGGTATCAATAGGCGCCGAAGGATCGGCACAGCATCCGGTAGAAGGTCGTGTTCGTCACCGGGCTCAGCTTCTCGTCCACTGCGAGATGTACGCCGTCGGGCCCGTTGACGCCGTGCATCTGCCAGGTGTCGACCGTGATCGACCAGGCGGTGCGGGCACCGACCTCGGTCAGCACCACGTCGCGAGCCTCTTGGTCCTCGCCCAGGAGCTCCGCCATCCGGGCGGCCGGGAACGGCCTCACCGACCCGACGGCCCCCTTGACCGGCCGGATCTTGAGCGTTCTGATCAGGCTGGGCACGAGCTGGCCGCGCGGGACATCGAGGGGCTGCGTACGTGACCCGTCGACGCCTAGCTCGAGATGGATGCCCTCCGCGCCCACCGCGGCGTGATGCGCCAGCTTTCCACCCGGGCCGGCGAGGATCCAGGCGACCTCCGTCGCCGCTGCGGCGCTCATGCCGGGCTCCAGGTCGCGGCGGCCCGGTCGATCTGGTCGCCCCAGGCGGCATAGTCGCTGGTCAGGACGGTCGCGGTCAGGGTGTGCCCGATGCCGTCGATCGCGACGAACCACTGCTCCATGGTCAGCGCCGAGTCGCCCGGGCCGTCGTACATCGCCAGCCTCCGGCCCGCTTCCTCACCTGCGATCGTGAGCCGCTCGAGGTCGATCGGGGTGTAGCCCGGCAGCATCTCGGTGAACGCCATCTCCGAGCCGACCTGCCAGTCACGGAAGCCCAGGTCGCCGTTGGTCTGGGCGGTCACCGTGATGTTGGAGCGGAAGGTGCCGCCGGCCGGCGCGAGCGCCAGGAAACGTACGCCCTCGGGCGGGTCGACGCTCTCCCAGCCGTCCGGAAGCGTCAGAGCCGTCTCGTTGTCAGACACCGTCACTTCTTCTTTCTCGCACTTCGCTTCTTCTTCTTCGGATAAGCCTCGCGATACCACTTCGGCTTGATGAACGCTGGGGTCGGCACCAGGATCAGCAACGGGTAGACGAGACAGGTCAGCAGGAACAGACCTCCGAGGAGCACCCACGCCGTGCTCCTCTCCGGGACCAGCACGAATGCCGTCGAACCCGTGATCGCCAACGCGGAGATGCACGGCAGATGGATGAGGACGTAGTCCTCGCCGACACCGCCGCGGCTCCACGCGTTCGCCCAGGATCGGGCGCGGGCGGAGAGGCCGAGGTGCTGCCAGATGCTGACCGCTGCTCCGATGATGCCGGCGGTCAGGATGAGCACAGCCCAGATCATGTTGGTCCTAGTCCCAGAAGGTGATGGCGTCGCCGACATCGGAGGCTACCTCGCCGGCACCCTCCGCGAAGTCGCTGACCCCGTCGACCACGGCCTCGCCGAGCTCCCCTGCCTCGTCGACCACGAAGTCGGCCGCCTTGCCGGCCAGCCCGGAGCCGACCGCGCCACCGATCAAGCCGCCCACGACACCACCGATGACCGTGCCCGGTCCCGGGAAGATGCTTCCGATGGCCGCGCCGGCCTGAGCTCCCGCCCAGGCTCCGCCCGCGGCTCCCGCTGTCGTGATGGCGGAGGTGCTCACCGTGCGGCTCACCCGCTCGGTCGTCGAGAGCGACGGGTCGTCGGCGTCCTTCTGCCACTGCTCCCACGCCGACGTACCGGCGGTGACCACCCAGCCTGCCCGGGTCGCCCACTTCCCCGCGGTCAACCACTTCCCTCGGGTCGCTGCCTGGTAAGGGTTCGCGTGCCAGTTCTTGCTCTTGAGCACGGCCGCCGCGCGCTCGAGCTTGGTCAGGCTCGCCGGACTGCTGAAGCGGCCGTTCACGCGTGGCTGGAAACGGCCGAACCTGCTCTTCACCGCCCAGTCGATGCCGGCACCGGCTCCCAGACCGGCCAACCCCAGGGCGTATGCACCGATCTGCGTCCCGTCGGAGAAATCCTTCGGCAGCAGACCGAGCTGCTCGAGCATGTCCTCGATCCAGCCGTCGCCGGTGGACTTCGAGATGGCCTTGCCGAGATCCTCGTGGGCGTTTTCCTCGTCCTTGCGGGCTGCCTCGACCCGGCTGACCAGGCCGTTCCACTTCTCGACCTTTGTGTTGTGCGCCTCGACATCGCCCTCGGACGCATCGCCGCCCGGCTCGGTCGGCGGCGAGATCATCGTGCCGCTGACGGTGAGCCCTGCCTCGCCGGCCTCGGTGCGGATCGTGGACATCTTGGTCTCGACCGCCTTCAGGTCGCCCGAGAAGGTCGAGAGGCCCTTGCCCAGCGACTCGATGCGCGACTCGAGCTGTCGCAGGTCGCTCTTGCGCTTCTCCGCCTTGGACTCGAACGCGGTGCCGCCGCGTCCCTCCCACGAGCCGGCTGTCTTGATCGCCTTGCCCACATCGGCGAGGGCGTCTCCCACGGCTTCCTTCGCGGTGGTGCACGCCTCGGATGCGGTCAGCACCGCCGCCGCGTCGCCGTAGACCTTCGTGTCCATGCCCTCGGCCATCAGTTGCCCCGAACCTGCTGCTGCTGGCGCCGACCCTCGTCACCTGAGGCGTCGTCGGTCGTGGTCGCGTGGTCGAGTGCGTTCTGTACGCCGTCCACCAGCTGCCCCAGCCCCTCGGCCGCTCCGCCGATCGCCGCCGAGAGCGAGGCCAGCGCGCTGGCCACCTCGGATGACGACTCACCCGCGTCGGGTGTCTTCTGAATCGGCTCGGCCTGCTTGAAGAGCTCGCCGCCGGCAGTGGTCAACGTGCTCTTGATGGACCTGAGGTCGTCGGGGTTGACGCGGATGTTGCTGCTCATGTCCACCTCTTACCCGCTCTCGCCGATCTCAAACATCACCGAAGGTAAAAGAGTGCTGAGCCTGCCGATTCGGCGTCTAGGCGGCCGAGCGGTTGCGCAGCGCGAGGTCACGGATCAGGCTGGCCGCCGGATCGGGGACGAGCTCGACGAACGCTTCGAGCGCGGCAAGTCCCTCGGGCGGGATGCCCGCGTCGAGTGCCTTGATCGTCTCTGGCCGCACCAACCACGCGGCGAGACACGCGGGATAGTCGGCGGGGTGGGTGAACAGCTCGTCGAGCTCTTCGTCGTCGGGATGGTGGAATGCGTGCAGACCCGCGTCCATGGCGACCGTGACCAGGGCGTACGGAATGTCGGTGAGCAGCCCGTAGTCCCGCAGGCCCCTGTTGGTCCAGATCTCCCCGGGCTCGCGCTCCGGTCTCGCGCAGGCATCGCGCAGCGCGTCGACCCAACGGTCCGGCTCGTCCGCGACGGCGTACGCCACCTCCTCCGGCACTCGCAACGGCGCTGTCTCGAACATCAACCCGCCCTCGATCGGGACGATCCGGCCGATCACGCACTCGCCGTCGTCGACGAGCACGCCGGCACCCAGGTTGATCGTGCTCAGCTGCTCACCGGTCGCCGGATCCTCCCAGACCAGCCGTCGCGCGTCCCGCAGCTGGAGTCGTAAGCCCCGCATCGGTGCCCGCACCCATTCCCAGATCCGGCCGGTGCCGGCGATGAGGCCGCCCGCGGCGTTGTGCCGCAGGAACGCCTCGAGCCCACCGAGCTCGTAGAGGAACGCCTGGCGATAGACCCAGTCTCGATCCATGATCTGGATCCGGTCGTCCTCCCGGTCTCGGACGGGGTCGGGGCCGCCACGAACCTCCAGGGCGACCTTGATCGCCTTCGCCATCCGCCATTGGTTGCGCGGATGGGTCCCCTGCATCGCCTGGGAGACGATCCATCGCGAGTGCGCCCACCTCGGCATCAGGGCCCCGAGCAGCGAGACCTGCTCCAGTCGCTCGATCCGCAGCGGATGCCAGAACTGTTCGCCGGCGAGCTGGTTGCCGGTCTTGTCGATGATCTCCAGAGCGGCCTTCACGTCCCCGCGAGCCTCGGCGTCGATCACCGCGAACATCGCCGGCCAATAGGGACTGTTGACGAGCTTCTCGGCGAACGACCGCTTCCTTGGATCCCCGAACCTGTCGCGCTGGACGGGGCGTGTCTGGGGCTTCTTCTGTTTCGGCATGGGTCCAGCAGACCTCCGATCCGCGCGCCCCGCCACCTCCAACCCCGGGCCTGTGGACAACTCGATCCCGAACCCTGCCTGTGGACAGCAATCGGCCCGCCGATCAGGCAAGAGCGAGGAAGAGCTTCTCCATCTTCTTGGTGTCGACACTGTCGCGACCGCCCTCGGCGAGGCACTTCTCCAGCCCGGTGGCCACCAGCGCGTAGCCGCCTCGGCTGACCGCCTTGTTGACCGCCGCGAGCTGGGTGAGCGCGTCTTCGCACTCCGAGCCCTCCTCGAGCATCCGGATCACCGACGCGAGGTGTCCGTTGGCCCTCTTGAGTCGGGTGATGACGGCCTTGATCTCGTCGGGCTCGAGCTGCATCGGCGTTCTTCTCTTTCCAGTGAATGTCTCCAGCTGCCGGAAAGCCGCTGGCCTCCCAAGGATTCTATAACCCCCCAGGGGGTTATGCTACCGTCGTCGACGTAACCCCCTGGGGGGTTACGGAAGGAGTCACCATGACCACCACGACCGACCACGGCTCACCCCACGGCAAGAGCGTCCTGAGAGACCTGGGGCCGCTCCACCAAGAGCTGCGCCGCGCCATCCCCGACGTCTACAAAGGCTGGGGCGGGCTCTCCAAGGCGGCCTTCGCTGACGGTGCGCTCGACCGCAAGACCAAGGAGCTGATCGCCTTCGCGATCGGCGTCGTCGAGGGCTGCGACGGCTGCATCGCCTCCCACGGCCAGGCCGCCGCACGCGCCGGCGCGAGCCCCCAGGAAGCAGCCGAGGCCATCGGCGTCACCTTCCTCATGCACGGCGGTCCCGCCACCATCCACGGCGCACGAGCCTTCGACGCCTTCTGCGAGTTCGTCGACGCCCTCGACGCCGGCGAACCTCCCGCCTGACCCCGACCAGACCACAAAAGCAGGAACCGAACAATGTGTCGCCCCGTCCGCTGCAAGAAGTGCAAGAAGACCACCTGGGCCGGCTGCGGCCGCCACGTCTCCGACATCAAGGCCTCCGTACCCACCGGCCAGTGGTGCCCCGGCCACTCGGCCGACCCCAAGGACCCCAACGGCACCTTGCTGAGCCGCATCCTCGGCCGCTGACGGCTCGGTCATCGGCCTCCGGAGCACGCGAAACTGTCGGAGGCGGCACCTATCGTTCCGAGCGACGTTTATCGCGGCCAGGAAGGGTGCAGACGTGACGGCTCTTGCAGATCTTGAACTCTCTGCCCGTGAGCTGGCGGCTCGGCGAGCATGGGCCGAGCGAGAGCTCGGGCTACAGGACGGCGTCGCCAGCCGTGCCCAGCTCACCTTCGGTGGATACACACCAAACGACATCCGTCGCGCGATCAGACGCCGCGAGATGCAGTTGGTCCATCGCGGCGTCTACGTCACTCACACCGGCCCGCTCACCTGGCGTCAGCGCGCTTGGGCGGCGGTGCTCTACGCCGAGCCCGCCGCCCTGTGCGGCCCGACGGTCCTCGAACCGCACCGCACGGACGATGCCGACGGCCCCATCCACGTCGCCATCGACCACCGCCGCCGCCTCGACCCGCCCCCGGGCGTGATCGTCCACCGCGTGGTCGGCCTGCCCCGCCAGATGTTCGCCGGCGAACGCCCGCCCCGCCTCAAGCTGGAGGACAACGCCCTCCTCCAAGCCCGCGAGGCCATCTCCGAGATCGAGGTCATCGGCCTGCTCACCGACATCATCGGCCGCCGTGGAGTGACGACCGATGCCGTACGCACAGCCCTGAAGCGCCACCCACGCCTCCCCCGCCGCGGCTTCATCACTGGCCTGCTCGCCGACGTGGAGGCGGGCACCTGCTCGGTCCTCGAACACGGCTACCTCACCCGCGTCGAACGCGCCCACGGTCTCCCGACGGGCACCCGTCAAAGCGAACGATCGACTCCGAATGGCAAGGAGTTCCGCGACGTCGAATACGAGGCGTACGGCCTAGTCGTCGAGCTCGATGGCCGCCTCAACCACGAGTCCTGGAGAGCTCAGGGCCGCGACGCCGACCGCGACCTCGACGACCTCGCCCTCGGGGGCAAGCTCACCGCCCGCGTGCGCTGGCCCCAGGTGTTCGAGACTCAGTGCCGAACCGCCGCAAGAGTCACGCAGCTGCTGCACCAGCGTGGCTGGCAGGAAGACCCGAAGAGGTGCGGAGACGAGTGCACCCTGGAGACGTGGTCGTCGTGACGTGGGAGTCCCGATGTCACTGGGTGACACCGGGACTCCCACGTCACCAGGTCAGCCTCGGCGCCCGCCACTGTGTAGCCAAGGCGATCGCGACGTTGCGCCCGGACGTACTCCTCACCGTGGGATCCGACGGTCTGACCGGCCACCTGGACCACGTCGCCTGTCATCGCGCCGTTCAGCGCGCACTCGACATCTCCAGCCATGTCCCACCTGTCGCTCTCGGCGCCGTTCTCGACCGCCATGCGGTCGGGGAAGCCCACGACCAAGCAACTTCCGTACTTCGACGCAAGGTCGGCTCGGGTCGCGTGACCGGCGTCGACCTCGACCCGAAAGTCGTCACCGTCACTGGACCGCCTGGGACTGAGGAGCGCCGCCGGCGAGCGCTGGATGCGTACGTTCCTGGTCTCGGCACCGCGAAGCCGAAGTCTCTCTCCTGTCATCGGGTGGGCGCTGGTGACTCCGTGCTGCTCAGATTCGTACTCGACTCCTCGGGCTGGGACCGCGACCGATTCGTCAAGCTGCGCTGCGACGAACGACGCGGGAGTCCCCGTGTCACCCAGTGACACGGGGACTCCCAGGTCCCACAAAACAAGTCCGGTCCCGCACCCTTCCTCGGGTGTGGGACCGGACTCATTCAGCCTTCAGGATCAGCTGCAACCGGAGGTCGAGCCGCAGCCCTCGCAGACGTAGCAGGAGCCGGCGGGGCGCATCTTGGTGCCGCAGGTGAAGCAGAGCGGGCTGTCGATGGCCATGCCGCTGATCGACTCGAGCAGCTCGGCGGTGGTGTGGGCGACCTTGGAGTCGTCCTTCGGAGCCTCCTCGACCGGAGCCTCTTCCTTGATGTCGGCGTCGACGACCTCGGCCTTGGCCTTGGTCTCCTTGCGCTCCGGTGCCGGCTTCTCGACGAGTTCGGCGGCGGTGGTGCCGTTGCCGAGCTGCTCGTAGGAACCGGTCTCCAGGTAGCGCTGACGCTCGTCGGCGGAGTAGATCCCGAGCGCGGAGCGGTCCTCGAAGGACATGTAGTCCAGCGCCAGCCGGCGGAAGACGTAGTCCATGAGCGACTGCGCCATGCGTACGTCCGGGTCGTCGGTCAGACCGGCGGGCTCGAACTTCAGGTTGGTGAACTTGGAGACGTACGTCTCCAGGGGTACGCCGTACTGAAGCCCGACGGACACGGCGATGGAGAAGGCGTCCATGACGCCGGCCAGGGTCGAGCCCTGCTTGCCGAGCTTGAGGAAGACCTCACCGAGCTCGCCGTCGGCGTGCGCACCGGAGGTCATGTAGCCCTCGGCGCCACCGACCGTGAAGGAGGTGGTGCGCGAGACGCGGGACTTCGGCAGACGCTTGCGGGTCGGCGCGTAGATGATCTTCTCGATGATCTTCTCGACGACCTCGGGCTCGACGTCGGCCTCGGCGGCCAGAGCGGTCGCGTCCGCGGTGGAGAGGCCCTGGTCCTTCTTGGCGCCCTCCGACTTGCCGTCGGCCAGCGGCTGGCCGACCTTGCAGTTGTCGCGGTAGATCGCGGTTGCCTTCAGGCCGAGCTTCCACGACTCCAGGTAGACCTGCTCGATCTCCTCGACGGTGGCCGACTCGGGCAGGTTGACGGTCTTGGAGATCGCGCCGGAGAGGAACGGCTGGGTCGCCGCCATCATCCGTACGTGGCCCATCGGCTGCAGCGCGCGCTTGCCCATAGCGGTGTCGAAGACCTCGTAGTGCTCCTGGCGCAGGCCGGGGGCGTCGATGACGTGGCCGTGCTCGGCGATGTAGTCGACGATCGCCTCGATCTGCTCGGGCTGGTAGCCCATCTTGGTCAGGGCCCGCGGGATCACCTGGTTGACGATCTGCATCGAGCCGCCGCCGACGAGCTTCTTGAACTTGACCAGCGAGAAGTCGGGCTCGATGCCGGTGGTGTCGCAGTCCATCATGAAGCCGATGGTGCCGGTCGGCGCGAGCAGCGAGGCCTGCGCGTTGCGGTAGCCGTTGACCTTGCCGACCTCGATCACGTCGGCCCACACGCGAGTGGCGGCGTCGATGATGTTGCGGTCGACCGGGTTGATCGAGCGGACCGCGTCGTTGGCAGCCTGGTGCTTGCGCATGACCCGCTTGTGAGCCTCGGCGTTGCGGGCGTACCCGGCGTACGGCCCGACGACAGCGGCCAGCTCGGCCGAGCGCTTGTAGCCGGCGCCGGTCATCAGCGAGGTGATGGCGGCGGCCATCGTGCGGCCACCCTCGGAGTCGTAGCCGAGACCCATCGCCATCAGCAGCGCGCCGAGGTTGGCGTAGCCGATGCCGAGCTGACGGTAGTCGCGGGTGGTCTCGCCGATCGCCTCGGTCGGGAAGTCGGCGAAGCAGATCGAGATGTCCATCGCGGTGAAGACGACCTCGCAGGCCTGCTGGAACCGCTCGGCGTCGAAGGTGTCGTCTTGGCGAAGGAACTTCAGCAGGTTCAGCGACGCCAGGTTGCAGGAGGAGTTGTCCAGCGACATGTACTCCGAGCACGGGTTGGAGCCGGTGATCCGGCCCGTCTCCGGGTTGGTGTGCCAGTCGTTGATGGTGTCGTCGTACTGCAGACCCGGGTCGGCACACTCCCACGCGGCGACCGAGATCTTGCGGAAGAGCTCGCGGGCGTCGATCTCCTCGATGACCTCACCGGTGGTGCGGGCGCGGAGGCCGAACTTCTTGCCCTCCTCGACGGCGCGCATGAACTCGTCGGAGACGCGAACGGAGTTGTTGGCGTTCTGGTACTGGACGCTGTGGCTGTCCTTGCCGCCCAGGTCCATGTCGAAGCCGGCGTCGCGCAGCGCGCGGATCTTGTCCTCCTCGCGCGCCTTGGTCTCGACGAACTCCTCGATGTCGGGGTGGTCCACGTCGAGCACGACCATCTTCGCGGCACGGCGGGTGGCGCCGCCGGACTTGATGGTGCCCGCGGACGCGTCGGCGCCGCGCATGAAGGAGACGGGGCCGGAGGCGGTGCCGCCGGAGGACTTCAGCAGCTCCTTGGAGGAGCGGATGCGGGAGAGGTTGAGACCGGCACCGGAGCCGCCCTTGAAGATCAGGCCCTCCTCCTTGTACCAGTTCAGGATCGAGTCCATGGAGTCGTCGACCGAGAGGATGAAGCAGGCCGAGACCTGCTGGGGGGACTCGGTGCCGACGTTGAACCAGACCGGCGAGTTGAACGCGAAGTACTGGTGGACCAGCAGCCAGGTGAGCTCGCGACCGAAGAGGTCCGCGTCGGCGTCGCTGGCGAAGTAGCCGTTCTCCTTGCCGGAGGCGACGTAGGTGTTCACGACCCGGTCGATCAGCTGCTTGAGGCTCTGCTCGCGCTTCGCGGTGCCCATCGCGCCACGGAAGTACTTGGTCGTCACGATCGTCGAGGCGTTGAGCGACCAGAAGTCGGGGAACTCCACACCGGTCTGCTCGAAGACGGTCTCGCCGGTCTTCCAGTTCTTCTGGACGACGTCGCGTCGCTCCCAGGTGATCTCGTCATACGGGTGCACGCCCTCGGTGCTGAAGATCCGCTCGATCTTCAGCCGGGCCGCCCTCTTCCCTGGTGCCTGTGCCTCTGCTGCCGTGTCTGTCATCTCGTTCCCCCTGTTGTCATCGATCGCGGTGCCGTTGTGCTGGTCGGTGCTGATGGTCGAGTCTCCTGTTGCGCCCTGACGGGCTTCGTACGTCTTGCTGCTTGTTCCGCTTGGATGGCCCGGACAGGTCGCTTCCCCACGGCCTGCCCGGGCCGGTCTGTGTGCCATCTCGACCTGAGTCGATCTGGATGGCCGTGGGATCTAGTCGGTGCCCACAGGTGCCTCGATCGGATGCTGTGCCTCGTAGTCCTGGACTTCCCGCTCCGTACGCAGCATCTGGATCTCACGCTCGAAGTCGGCCGCCGAGCCGAAGGCCCGGTAGACGCTCGCGAAACGCAGGTAGGCCACCTCGTCGAGCTCACGCAGCGGCGCGAGGATCGCCAGCCCCACCTCGTTGCTGGGAACCTCCGCCAGCCCGTGGCTGCGCAGCGCCTGCTCGACCTCCTGGCCCAGGCAGGCGAGCTGGTCCTCGGTGACCGGGCGGCCCTTGCACGCCTTGCGTACGCCATGCACCGCCTTGTCACGACTGAACGGCTCAGCGGCGCCCGAGCGCTTGGCCACCATCAGCTGCATCTGCTCGACGGTGGTGAACCTCTTCTCGCATTCCTGGCAGACCCGTCGGCGCCTGATCTGGCCACCGTCCTCGGACACACGGGAGTCGAGCACCTTGGTGTCGCTGTTCCGGCAGAACGGACAGTGCACGCCGAGCCCCCTTCGTGGAATCGAACCTTGTGGATCCAGGCCACCTCAACCGCGGCGGAGCCTGTGGAACCTGTGGATATGAGCGTGAGCCCCTGTGGAACAACACCCTCATGGCTGTGAACCATCCGCCCGTTCATGTGAACTAGATGTGGATAACTACAGCCGTGTAACTACTAGATGTAGTGGTAACCGTACGCCCGCCCCCAAGGCGATGCAAGCGCAGTTCGCGATCCCGCGCGTGTCCGGCGTGTCGCCCCGGCATGCCGCCGCGAGAACGCCTCGGAGAGTCCGGTCAAACACTTAAAGATTCCGGTTCAACCGCACTCTGCTGGCCCCGATGAGTAAGAATGGCCCCCGTGACAAACATCTCCGGAGGAAATCGCGTCGGGTCGCGGAGAGGCACGCGCCCCAGCAACGGTCCCCGGCCACCATTCATCCTGCCTGCGATCGCGACGCTGGGCTTCCTCATCGTGTGGGGAATCCTGGTGTGGGTCGCCGTCGGTTTCGGGGCCGACGCACGCGGCGGCGAGTCCGGCGCCTGGACGAAGCTCGGCATCGCGGCAGTCGCCGCGGTCGCCTGCCTCTTCTTCACCTTCACCTTCGCAGGGAAGGCCTGGCGCGCCCTCACCGGCACCCCTACCCCACCTACCGACGACTACACCGGCAGCCACTCCAACGCGTACGTCGAGGAGCAGGACTACCCGGAGCAGGACTACTACGGCTCCGCCGGGACCTACGGCTACGAGGACACCGGTGCGTACGGCCGGCACACCTCTGACACCGGCAGCCAGACGGCCTACGGCGACACCTATGGCGACACGGGCTCGCAGCCGCCTTACGGCGACACGGGCAACCGGTCCCAGTACGGCGACACGAGCAACCGCTCGTCCTTCGGCGACACCGGGAACCGTTCGGCCTACACCGACACCGGTAGCCAGTCCCCCTACGACTACGCCACGGGCCAGACGGCCTACGGCGACACCGGCAGCCGGGCCGCCTATGGTGCACCCACCTACCAGCCGCCGCCCCGCCCGCCGCAGTCCTCGCAGCCCTACTACTCGAGCCCGCCCACACCGGCCTCGACACCACGGAGCCCCCAGGGCTACGACAGCCAGAGCTACGACAGCCAGAGCTACGGCTCGGGGAGCTATCCGACCCAGCAGTCGAGCGCGCCGCAGTATCAGTCCGGCGCCTACCAGGCGCCGTCGAGCTATGGCCAGACCGGTTCGCGCTCGCAGCTGCCGCCGCCGGAGCCGCCCCCGACCCAGGCCATGCCCTCCCAGCGACAGCCTCAGGACCCGCCGGCTCAGCAGGAGGACGAGTGGCCGCCGCGGCGCAGCTCCCGCAACGAGCAGTGGCCTCCGGCGACACCCGAGAACACCTACCGCCGCCGGCACTGAGACCGGCTCACGAACAGCGGCGAGAGCGCCGCAGACGCTTCCCATCGTCTGCGGCACCCTCGTGTTTCCCCGGTAGCCGGCTGCCAGGGTGCCCGCTGCGCGGGCTGACTCCCTCGCTCGGTGCGGGCGGACGAGCAAGCTCGCCGCTCGACCTCGCTCAGTCGTCTCGAAGGAACAGCCGGACATCAATTGGCGCGTCAGCGCGCGGTCGGGATGATCAGGGTCTGACCTGTCACCAGCATCGAGGACTCGAGGCTGTTGAACTCCTTGATCGTCTGCTCCATCTCCCGGATCGAGGCATCGGTGCCGACGACCGCCTCCGAGGAGATGTCCCAGAGCGTGTCGCCATCGCCGACGACCATCGTGTGGGCGGAGGAACCGGGGCTTTTTTCCGCACCGTTCTCCGCCCCGAACGCCACCCGCGCCCCGACGAGAGCGATCCCGAAGAGGACGACGAGTGCGAAGGCGAACACGACGATCCGGCCGCGCCGAGTCAGCCGCACAGTGGAGCGACGCACTTCCTGCACAGGACGCGGGGCCTCGGCTACAGGCAGCACATACACGGTTGCACTCATCACGGCCTCCAGTTCACGAGTCTCTCTCGATCACGTGTTCGATCGAGCATGTGTTCGAAGGTAGATCACGTGTTCGAACAATGCAAGTAGGCGTTCGAAGAATTTTCGAACGGCGACACGCGCCACGACCGAGATCGAACAGATGTTTGAAGTCGTGAGGCCAGAGGGACTAATGTGGTGACATGACCACGCAGAAGACAGGCACCGGATCAGGCGGTTCGAAGAAGAGCCGCGTCCGCGAGCTGCCCGACGGGCCGCCGGACGCGACCGGGCTCACGCCGCGTCAGCAGCGCATCCTCGCTCACCTGCGCGACAGCATCGAGCAGCGCGGCTACCCGCCCAGCATGCGCGAGATCGGTGCCGCGGTCGGGCTGACCAGCACCAGCAGCGTCGCCCACCAGCTCCGCGCGCTGGAGCAGCGTGGTCTGATCCGCAAGGACCCGAAGCGACCCCGCGCCCTCGAGGTCTTCCTTCCCGAGGTGATGGCCCATCGCAAAGCCATGTCCGGCGAGGAGCCCGAGGCGCCCATCACCGCCGAGGCCAACGTCAATGCCAACCCCGACGCGACCATGGTCCCGCTCGTCGGCCGGATCGCGGCCGGTGGCCCGATCCTGGCCGAGGAGACCTCGAGCCAGCAGAGCGTCGAGGACGTCTTCCCGCTGCCCAAGCAGCTGGTGGGCAACGGCGACCTCTTCCTGCTCTCGGTCTCCGGTGACTCGATGGTCGACGCGGCCATCTGCGACGGCGACTTCGTGGTCGTGCGCCAACAGCCCAACGCGGAGAACGGCGAGATCGTCGCCGCGCTGATCGACGGCGAGGCGACCGTGAAGACGCTCTCCCGCAAGGACGGCAAGGTCTGGCTGCTGCCGCACAACGCTGCGTACGAGCCCATCGACGGCACCCACGCCACGATCCTCGGCAAGGTGACAGCGGTCCTGCGCAGCCTCTGAGCCCCGCGCACAACCTCCCGGAACCAGCCCTGGAACACTGCGTGAAATCCAGCCGCCGGCCCATGACAGGGTCGGCGGCTGTGTCGTTTCATACAGCGTGACCCAGACCCGTCCAGCCCAGCCTGTTCCAGCTCATCCCCAGCTCGATCGCCGCACCCTCCTCGCCGCCGGCCTCGTAGGCACCGGATCCGCGGCGGCCGCCGTCGCGCTCCCCTCGCCCGCCGAGGCAGCGAGCGCCGCGCTCAACCACTTCCAGCACGGCGTCGCCTCCGGCGACCCGCTCCCGGACCGTGTGGTCCTCTGGACCAGGGTCACCCCGAGCGCGGACGCGACCCCTGGATCGGGGCGGGGAGACGAGGTCCTGGTCCGCTGGGAGGTCTCGCCCACCGCCGACTTCAAGAACGTCGCCGGCAAGGGCTCCCAGCAGACCGGCCCCGACCGGGACCACACGGTGAAGCTCGACGTCACCGGCCTGGCCCCCGAGAGCTGGTACTTCTACAGATTCATCTACAACGGCCAGACCAGCCGGGTAGGCCGCACCCGTACCGCTCCGGCCGCCGACGCGACCCCGGACAACGTACGTTTCGGGGTGGTCTCCTGCTCCAACCTGCAGGCCGGCTGGTTCGCGGCCTACCGCCACCTGGCCACGCGCGAGGACCTGCACGCGGTGCTCCACCTCGGCGACTACCTCTATGAGTACGGGCCCGGCGAGTACGGCTACGGCATGGCCAACGAGGACATCCGCCCGCACGAGCCGGCCCACGAGATGCACACGCTGGCCGACTACCGGGTCCGGCATGCGCAGTACAAGCGAGACGTCGACCTCTCCGACGCGCACGCCCACCTCCCCTGGATCGTCACCTGGGACGACCACGAGTCGGCCAACGACGCCTGGATGCTGGGCGCCGAGAACAACGAGCCCGGCGAGTACGACTGGATCGACCGCAAGACCAACGCCAACCAGGCCTACGACGAGTGGATGCCGCTGCGCGTCGACGGCACGGCCACCATTGGGAGCGCCACGGTGGAGTCCGGCCACCTCCACGACCGCATCTACCGGCGGCTGCGTTTTGGCAACCTCCTCGAGCTGAGCATGCTCGACCTCCGCTCCTACCGCTCCGAGCAGGCCGGCCGCACCGAGCTCGCCGAGGTCGATGACCCCGATCGCACGATCACCGGCGACGAACAGCTGGGGTGGCTCAAGGACGGCCTGCTCACCGACGCCCGGTGGAAGATCGTCGGCAACCCGGTGATGATCAGCCCGGTCACCTTCGGTGCGCTCCCCAAGAGCCTGATCGCCCCGGTCAACGACGTCACCGGACTGCTGCCCGACAACGGCATCGCCTACAACCTCGACCAGTGGGACGGCTACACCGCCGACCGGACCGAGCTCTTCGAGCACATCCGCGACAACGCGATCACCAACACCGTCTTCGTCACCGGCGACATCCACTCCGCGTGGGCCTGCGACCTGCCGTACGACTCCGCGGTCTATCCGCTCGGCAGGACCGCCGGCGTCGAGTTCGTGGCCACCTCGGTGACCTCGAACAACCTCAAGGACATCCTCGGCGCGCCGCGGCGCACCGTGAGTGTGACGGTCGAGAACATCATCAGGACCGCCAACCGCCACGTGCGCTATCTCAACTTCGATGATCACGGCTACTCGGTCCTCGATGTGACCCGCAACCGGGCCCAGATGGACTGGTACGTCATCGGCGAGCGCAGGGACTCGAACACCGCCGCGACCTGGACGCGGTCGTACGCCACAGCAACCGGAAGCAATCGCGTCCACCGCGTGAGCGAGCCGGTCTCATGACCGCCCAAGCCTCGAACAGAGCCAGTCTGGGTGGGCCATAGGCGTTTCACCGGTATGACCGGCGCGTGTGCGCTTAGACTGCCGAGGTCTGCCTTCCCCGAACGTCTGGTACGTGATGCGAAACCTTGCTCGCCGGATCAACCGGAAACAACTGTCCTTCGTCTTGATCGCAGGCATGGTTGTGGCGACGTTCGCCGCCACCATCCCCGCAACCGGCTCGACCGCGGCGAACGCGTCGACCGCAGCGACCTCGGTGATGACCGGCGGCGACACCAGTGCCGAGCAACCCGTGACGGAGAAGGCGGCCCGCGAGGCGCTGGCGGCGGCCAAGAAGGTCAAGCGCAGCCAGTCGGTGCGCGGTGCCCGGCAGGCGCTGCCCGGGCGGCATGTCGCCGGCCGGCCCGACGCGACGATCGCGCTGACCGACCTGTGGAACGCGAAGGACTCCCTCGACGGCTCGGGCAAGGCCGCCGCGCGCGAGCTGCTCGCCCGCCCGAAGGCAGTGACCCAGACCTGCAGCAACGTCGTCTGTGTCCACTACACGCCGGGCAGGGGTGGCGACCGCTCTTCGGTGGGGTATGCGAACCAGGTCCGCGACGTGATGACGAAGGTCCACAACATCTACGTACGGTCGGGCTACCGCAAGCCCGCGGCAGACAAGGCGGTCACTCCGGGCAAGGTGGACATCTACCTGGAGAACCTCTACGACGAGGGCTACTACGGCTACTGCGCCCCCGAGACCAAGGTCTCCAAGACGGCCGCGACGGCCTACTGCGTCCTGGACAACGACTACTCCACCAGTGAGTACGGTTCGGCCAACACGCCCACCGAGAACCTCCGGGTCACCGCCGCACACGAGTACTTCCACGCGATCCAGTTCGCCTACGACGCCGGCGAGGACCGTTGGATGATGGAGTCGACCGCGACCTGGGTCGAGGACGAGGTCTACGACAGCATCAACGACAACCGGCAGTATCTGGCCTACGGGCAGCTCGAGGACCAGCGCAAGCCGATGGACAACTCCAGTGCCTCCAATCTCGGCATCTACGGCAACTGGATCTTCTTCCGCTATCTCTCCGAGAGGTTTGCCAAGAAGCGCGGCGACCTGCCCGAGGTCGTCCTCGGGATCTGGAACCGGACCCCGTCGACCTTCTCCACCACCGCCATCCGCCGGGCGCTCGCTGCTCGCGGCACCACGCTGAAGCTGCAGTACGCCCGCTTCGCCGCCGCCAACCTGGCTCCCTCGAAGACCTACAGCGAGGGCCGCGCCTACTACCCGCCGCTCTACGACGGCCGCACCGCGTTGCCCGCCAAGCGCAAGACGGTCGACGGCAAGTTCACGCTCAAGCACCTGACGTACGCCTCGCAGCGCCTGGTCCCGAAGAAGGTCGGCAAGGGCTGGAAGCTGCGGGTGAAGGTCGACGTTGCCCGCCCGAGCGCCAACGCCGCCGTCGTCAGCGTCTTCCGCACCGACGGCACCCGGGGCGTCTACTACCTCAAGCCCAACAGCAAGGGCATCGCGACCAAGACCGTCAAGGGATTCTCCTCCAAGCGGATCCGCAAGGTCGAGGTCACCTTCGCCAACGCGAGCAGCAACTTCAAGTGCGGCCAGAAGACCGCCTTCTCCTGCCACGGCACCGCGTCCCCTGACCGCGCGACCCACCGCTGGTCGGCCAAGACCTACCGCTGACGACCTCCACGCCGAGTCGGCGCGTTATGACGCGCCGGCTCGGCGTCTTTCTTGGTCAGAACGCGCCGACTCGGCTTGGGTCAGGCCGAGGCTGACTCGGAGAGCCGCTTCAGTGCCTGCCGCACGATGGCCGGGTCGGTCGTGGACCACATCGGCGGAAGGCTGGCCTTGAGGAACGAGCCGTAGCGGGCCGTCGCCAGCCGCGCGTCCAGCACGGCCACGACCCCGCGGTCGGTGGTGGTGCGGATCAGCCGCCCGGTCCCCTGCGCCAGCAGCAGCGCCGCATGGGTGGCCGCGACCTGCATGAACCCGTTGCCGCCGGCCTTGTCGGCGGCCTGTTGCCGGGCCGACATCAGCGGGTCGTCGGGCCGCGGGAACGGGATCCGGTCGATGATCACGAGCTGACAGGTTTCGCCGGGAACGTCCAGCCCCTGCCACAGCGACAGCGTCCCGAAGAGCACCGTGTGCGGATCGGCGACGAACTGTGCGGCCAGCTCGGGCAGCTGCGCGTCGCCCTGGGCCAGCGTGGTCAGGTGGGGCAGCTTCTGGCGCACGACCTCGGCCGCCGCCTCGGCGGCCCGCCGGGATGAGAAGAGTCCGAGCGTACGCCCGTCGGCAGCGTCGACCAGGTCGACGATCTCGTCCAGGGTCTTCGCGGCCATGCCGTCGCGCCCGGGAGGCGGCAGGTGGCGGGCGACGTACAGGATCCCCTGCTTGCCGTAGTCGAACGGGCTGCCGACATCGAGCCCGATCCACGGCAGGACCTCATCCGTACGCTGCGCGTCCGCGCCCAGCGCGGTGCGCTCCTCCGCCTTGAGGCCCAGCGAGCCGGCCACCGGCCCGAAGTCGCCACCGAGCTTGAGGGTCGCGGAGGCGAAGACGACGGTCTTCTCCCGCAGCAGCTTCTCGCGCATCTGCGCCCAGACCTGCAGCGGCGCGACGCACAGGCGAGGCGGGATCCGGTCGCCGCCCTCGTTGATCCAGATGACGTCGGACTCGACGGCCGCGGCCATCCGCTCGGCGGTGCTGAAGACCTCCTGCAGTCCACCCTTCGCCTGCTGGAACCCGGGGTCGGCACCCTCGGAGTCCTTCGGCTTCGGGAGCGCCGAGATCGCCGACCGGGCAGCGTCGCGCACCAGCACCAGGGCGTCCGAGACGACCTCGGGCAGCGTGATCAGCCGACCGGGCGAGGTCTCGTTGATCGCCGCCCGCAGCGCGTCGGACGCGTCGGCCAGGTCGTCGGCCTCGGATCCTTCGATGTGCTTCTGGGCCCGTCGAGCGGCCCGCTCCACCTCGGCCGCGGTCAGCTCGTCGGTCGCCGCCTGGGTGACCCGGGCGACCAGCTCGTGGGCCTCGTCGATCACCACGGCGTCGTATTCAGGGATCATCGGCACGCCCTCGATCGCGTCGATCGCGAGGAGGGAGTGGTTGGTGACGATCAGGTGGCTCTTCTGGGCCTTCTCCTTCGCCACCTCGGCGAAGCACTCCTCGCCGAAGGGACACTTCGCGGCGCCGAGGCAGTCGCGGTGGTTGACCGAGACCTGCCGCCACTCGCGGTCGGTGTGCCGCGGCGCGGAGTCGCGCTCGCCGCTGCCTCCGTCGTCGGACTGCTTCTCGGCCCATGAGCGGAGCTCGAGGACCTTCTCGGCCATCGGCCCCAGCGGGACGTCGACGAGGGTGCCCTGGTCGTCCGGCGCGCCCTCGCGGACGCGGTGGAGGCAGGCGTAGTTGGAGCGACCCTTGAGGACCGCATAGGACGCATCGACGCCAGGACGATCGCCGACCGCCTTGACCAGGCGCGGCAGGTCCCGCTCGACGAGCTGGTGCTGCAGCGCCAGGGTCGCGGTGGCGACCACGACGCGGTTGTCGTGCAGCAGCGACGGGACCAGATAGGCCAGCGACTTCCCCGTGCCGGTGCCGGCCTCGACCAGCAGGTGCTCCTCGTCCGCGAAGGCCTGGGCGACCGCGTCGGCCATCAGCACCTGGCCGTCGCGGGTCGACCCTCCGAGGGTCGCGACCGCGTCCGCCAAGGCTTCTCGAACTGGCGTCTCGGCAGCGGTCTCGGTTGCGGTCACCCGGGCAACTTTAGCCGTGGGCGGGGACAGTCTCCGACCGGCTCTCCGCGATCCGCCGGGCGACGGTCTCGCCGAACTGCACATGCCCCGACTCGGTCAGATGCGTCTTGTCGTCCTGGTAGGGAAGCTCGAGGTCGAAGACGTTGATGTACGTCACCCCGTACTCCGCCGAGACCCGCTTCAGCATCCGGTTGACGCCCTTGATGGCCGCAGCCCGGGTGGAGACGCGCGGGGCGCTGAGCACGACGACGTCGTGGCCCTTGAGCGCGTCGAGAGTCTCCCGGAATCCCTTCTCGGCCTCTTCCACCTCGCGGTGGGCGTCGTTGATGCCACCCTCGAGAACGACCAGGTCAGCGCCCGGTCGGACGGCGTCGGCAGCACGTTCACCGAACGAGATCGGCCCGCAACGCTCCATCGATGATCGCGCGTAGCCGGTGCCCGCGAAACCGGAGACCCGCACCTGGCCGTCGAGATAGGCCGGCCAGGACTTCCCGGGGTCATCGAGCCCGTAGCCGGCGGCCCACGAGTCGCCGATCACCACGATCCGCTGCCCGGCGCCGGTGACGACCGCCGCGCGGGAGACCGACTCGGCCGCGAACCTGGAGCACATGTCCTGGGTGACCACAGGATCCTTGCTCACGTCCTGGCCCGGGAGAACCTCGAGGTCGTCGGAGCCACATCCGGCCAGCATGGCCATGAGGACGGCACCAGCCAGCGCGCTCACGATCGTGGCGCGCGCTGCGCGGCGTACGTGTGTCCTCATCTGTGCCCTCCTCTCCTCGGTCGACCGTCCCAAGTGTGAAGGATGAGCGAAGCATCGCCGGTGTCGAAACGCCGGGGTGAGACGCCACACGAGCCTACGTCAGGCGGAGTGCGAGCTGCGCCCGGTTACTCCCTCGCCGCTCGGCCTCGCTCAGTTCGTGTACGCCGCGAGCTCACCGGCCAGGTCGGCGTTGGCGCGGCCCTTGAGCATGGTGCCCTCGGCAGTGTGCTCGAGGTGGTCGATCTCGCCGTGCTGGTGGAGCCGGTTGACCAGGTCGCCCCGCTCGTAGGGCACCAGCGCGGAGAACTCCACGCTCGGTCGCGGGAGGTCGGCCTCGACTGCCTTGATGGCCTCGTCGATGCCCTCGCCGGTCTTCGCGGAGACCGCCACCGAGTGCGGCTCGGTGCGCAGCAGGCGGCCGATCACCAGCGGGTCGGCGATGTCGGCCTTGTTGATCACCACCAGCTCGGGCACGTCCGCGGCACCGATCTCGGCGAAGACCTCGCGCACGGACGCAAGCTGGCCCTCCGGGTCGGGGTGGGCTCCGTCGACGACGTGCACGACCAGGTCGGCGTCGGCGACCTCCTCCAGGGTCGAGCGGAAGGCCTCGATGAGCTGGTGGGGCAGGTGGCGCACGAACCCGACGGTGTCGGACATCGTGAAGACTCGCCCGTCCTCGGTCGTCGTACGCCGGGTGGTCGGGTCCAGGGTCGCGAAGAGAGCGTCCTCTACGAGCACCCCGGCACCGGTCAGGCGGTTGAGGAGCGAGGACTTGCCGGCGTTGGTGTAGCCGGCGATCGCGACCGCCGGGATGTGGTGACGCAGACGGTCGGCGCGCTTGGTGTCGCGGGTGCCCTTCATCGCCTTCAGCTCACGGTTGAGCTTGGCGATCTTGGTGTTGATCCGGCGACGGTCGGTCTCGATCTTGGTCTCACCAGGACCACGGCCACCGATACCGGCACCGCCGGCGACCCGGCCACCGGCCTGGCGGGACAGGTTGCCACCCCAGCCACGAAGCCGCTGCTTCATGTAGCTGAGCTGGGCGAGCTCGACCTGCGCCTGGCCCTCACGCGACTTGGCGTGCTGGGCGAAGATGTCGAGGATCAGCGCGGTGCGGTCGACGACCTTGACCCCGGTTCGGTCCTCGAGGTTCCTCAGCTGGCTCGGGGCCAGCTCGCCGTCGGCGATCACGGTGTCGGCGCCGGTCGCGGCCACGATCTCCTTGAGGGCCTCGACCTTCCCGCGTCCGATGTACGTCGCGGGGTCCGGCGCCTGGCGACGCTGGTAGATCGCCTCGAGCACCTCCGAGCCGGCCGTCTCGGCGAGCAGCGCGAGCTCGGCCAGGGAGTTCTCGGCGTCCGTCTGGGTGCCGCCGGCCCACACGCCCACGAGCACCACCCGCTCCAGTCGCAGCTGGCGGTACTCGACCTCGGTGATGTCCTCGAGCTCGGTGCGCAGGCTGGCGACGCGCTTGAGCGCATGCCGCTCGGCGAGCTCCATGGCGCCGGCCGTCGGGTTGGCGTCCTCGGGGTCCTCGTCGGCGCTGTAGCCATTCTCATCGGCATAGCCCGACTCGAACGAGTCGTCGAGCGCGTCCCAGTCCTCGGTGGCCTCGAGCGCGTCAGCGAGTGAGAAGTCGTGTGCGTTGTTCGTCATATACCAACAAGGATACGGCGCCGCACCACCCGGGGGACAATGCTTATCTAACGCTGGCCGATCGCCTGCTCGAGGACCGGCCCGACGTCCTCCGGTCGCTCCGCGACGTACGCAGCCCCGTCCGTCGCCTCTGCGATCGCCTGCAACGCGCCCAGGTCGGCGTCGGCAGTGATCCCGACCCCGATCACGCGGACCGGCCGCTGCGGGTCGGAGGCGGCCTCCAGCTCGCGTACGAGTCCGGCCAGGTCCACCGAGTCCGGATCATCGTTGGTGCCGTCGGTGAAGAGGAGCACGGCGTTGGAGGCGAGCGGGTCGTAGGAGGCGACGGCGGCCTGGTAGGCGGCCAACGCGGTGTCGTGCAGCGCGGTGCCGCCGCCGGTGCGAGCGGTGAGACCGGCGATCTCCTTCTCGAGCACCTTGCGCTGGTTGCCGGACGCCAGGGGGCGGGTCGGAACGAGCACGGAGTAGTCACCGTCGAGCTTGCCCTCGGTCTCCTCGGAGAAGGCCCACAGCCCGATCGCGGCGTTGCCCGGGAGCTGCTCGAGGCCTTCCGAGGCGGCTGCCTGGGTGAACTCGAGCCGGGTCGTCGCGCTGCCGGAGGCGGCCGGGAAAGCCATCGAGCCGGAGACGTCGATCGCGGCGATGCCCCGGGTCGGCCGCAGCCTGGCGTTCCACTCCGACACGGTCTTCGACACGGTGGCGGCGTCGACCTCGGTGAAGGTACCGACGTTGGGCGACGGCTTGCCCGCGCCGGCGGTGCGGAAGCCGGCCTGGGTCAGTGCGGTGTCGGCGGCGCCGCTGTCCAGCACACGAGCGAGGCTGGTGATCGAGGCGGCGACGGTGTTGCGGCGCGAGGAGTCGGCGGTGATCAGGACCGGGAAGTCGAGGACCACCGTGCCCTCCTTCGGCGCGCTGGCCTTCAGCATCGGGGCGTACGTCGACCACTGCTGCTCGCTGGTCGCGGTCACCCCGCTCGACACGGTGCGCAGCTCCGCGAGCCGACCCGAGTCGGTCGGCGTGGCGCCTTCGGCACCGGACCTGATCCGTTCCGCGTACGGCTCCAGCTTGGCCGCGTTCTTGGGTTTCGCCTGGCCCGCGACGACCGTCCCGAGGGCGCTCATCATCCGCTGCGGGTCGCCCAGCAGCAGGTCGTCCTCGGCGAACACCTCGGCGTAGGAGGTGCGGGTGAGCCCGTCACCGGAGACGAGCACGACCGGGGATGACGCCATCGACTCCCGCAGCGTCACCGGCTCGACGGCGGGCCTGATCCGCTCGAGCCAGAGCGAGGAGTCAGGGATCCATACGTCGGGCAGCTCGCCGCCGAGTGCCATCGGCGTCAGGACCTTGTCGGCCGCTGTCGCCTTGACCTCGATCTGGCTGCAGCCGGCGTCCTCGAGGATGTCGCGCACGACGGTCGCGGCCTCGGGGGCCGCCGCGAGGGTCATCTGCGGGCCGCCACAGGTCCTGCTCGCCTCCGCGCTCGGCTTGCCGCTGGCGACCAGCGCGGTCGCCAACAGGCACAGGGCCAGCACACCGACGGCCCCGGCGACGACCCCCACCGTCTCCCGCGAGAACCGTGGCTCCTTCGTGGGCTCCGTGGGCGGCTCGGGCTCGATGATCGCGAGCGCCTTCGACGTACTGCTGCCCGCCTTGCCGGACATGCGAACTCCCCTTGCTCCGATACCCCGCGGGGCAGTGTCAGGTGTCCGCGGCTGGCGCACACACTAGCGGTGCGCCAGCCGTCGGGGTACCACTTGCGGCTCTCCCGCGCGATCTCTTACTTCGGAGGCATCCGGATGCCGCCGTCGACGCGGATCGTCTCGCCGTTCATGTAGTCGTTGGTCAGGCATTCCACGACCATGCTCGCCAGCTCCTCGGGCACGCCGAGACGGTGCGGGAACAGCACGCTCTCGCCGAGCTTCGCCTTGAACGCCTCGGACTCCGGCCCCTCGCCGTAGATCGGGGTGTCGATCAGACCGGGAGCGACGGTGTTGACCCGGATCCCGGCCGCGGAGAGGTCTCGCGCGAGCGGGAGGGTGAGGCCGACGACGCCGCCCTTGGAGGACGAGTAGGACACCTGCCCGATCTGACCGTCGAAGGCGGCCACGCTGGCCAGGTTGACGATCGCGCCACGCTGGCCGTTGGCGTCCGGCTCGTTGCGGCTGATGTACGTCGCCGCCTGGCGGCACATGTCGAAGGTGCCGATCAGGTTGATCGCGATGACCTTCTTGTACGCATCCAGGTCGTGCGCCGACCCGATCTGACCATCGCGCCCGATCGTACGCTGCGCCCACCCGATCCCGGCCGAGTTGACCACCGCCTTCAGCGGCGCGACCTCCACGGCCCGCTCGACCGCGTTGGTGATCTGCTCGGTGTCGGTGACATCAACGGGCACGAAGAGCCCCTTGATCTCCTCGGCCAGAGCCTCGCCCTTGTCCTTCTGCATGTCCGCGACGATCACCGTCGCACCCTTTGCCGCCAGCGCCCGTGCCGTAGCCGCCCCGATCCCGCTGGCCGCCCCGGTCACGATCGCTGTGCTCTCAGTCAACTCCATGGGCAGCACCCTAGACGTCACCCCACCCAGCCTTGGTGAATACCCGTTAACCATCTCACCCAGAGGTCACCTACGTCGGCCGAGAAGTCACCTCTGCAGGCCGAGAGGTCACTTGTGCAGGCCGAGAAGTCACTGGCTGCCTTCTCGGCCTGCAGAACTGACGCCTCGGCCTGCAAAGG
>NZ_JBOHDN010000090.1:0-8245 GCF_050699375.1 Nocardioides sp.
GGCGATCGAGGAGGCGCCGAACTCGCTCGCCCGGGCGAGCACGAAGTGGGCGGCCGTCCAGCCGCCGCGCTTGCCGGTCTCGCCGGCGTCGACCGGGATCTCCACGGTCGAGCCGTCCACCCGGGCCCTGCCGACCATCCCACCGAGCAGCTGGTTGACCTCGGACTTGGTCGCCCGCGGCTTGCCCGCGCCGGCGGTCGGCTCGTCGATCCGGCAGGTCAGGGCGGCGGGGGAGTAGCCGCTGACCGCGGAGGCGATCGCGCGGCCCTCGTCCTCGTGGTCGGCGTACGCCTCGGGGTAGGCGGAGCGCTGCACCTTCTGCGCCGCCTCGGTGATCACCATGTCCTCGTAGCCCTCGATCTTCACCAGCGCGTCGTAGAACTTGTTGGTGGCGTAGATGGGGTCCTGGACCTGCTCCTCGGTGCCCCAGCCCATCGAGGGACGTTGCTGGAAGAGACCGAGCGAGTCCCGGTCACCGTGGCCGATGTTGTAGAGCTTCGACTCCTGGATCGCGGTCGCGATCGCGATCGTGGCCGCTCGTGCGGGCAGGCCGCGTTTGAGCCCGAGCGCGGTGATCACGGCGGCGTTGCCCATCTGCTCGGGGTCGAACCGCGCCTCGTACTCGCCGGCGACCGCCGTGCACTGCTGCAGGTCGGGCAGGATCGAGTCGAGCTTGTCCGTCGCTGCCTGGACGACCCAGTAGATGCCGCCGGCGATCACCGTGAGCACCACCATGACGGTGAGGAGCTTCTTCAATTCAGCACTCTGATCTTCGGTGCGGGCTAGTTGGCGTGGAGGGCGGCGTTGAGCTCGATGCCCTCGCCCTTCCACGGGACGGCCTCGATGGCGCCGGTCACCGAGTTGCGGCGGAAGAGGATGTTGGAGGCGCCGGAGAGCTCTCCTGCCTTCTTCACGGTGCCGTCGGGGAGCGCGACCTTCGTCCCGTACGTCACATAGCACCCGGCCTCGACGACCGCGTCGTCGCCCAGCGAGATGCCGACGCCCGAGTTGGCGCCGAGCAGGCAGCGCCGGCCGATGGAGATGACGGCCTTGCCACCGCCCGAGAGGGTGCCCATGATCGAGGCGCCGCCACCGACGTCGGAGCCGTCGCCGACGACGACGCCGCCGGAGATCCGGCCCTCGACCATGGACGCGCCGAGGGTGCCGGCGTTGAAGTTCACGAAGCCCTCGTGCATCACGGTCGTGCCCTCGGACAGGTGGGCGCCGAGGCGGACGCGGTCGGCGTCGCCGATCCGGATCCCGCTCGGGATGACGTAGTCGACCATCCGCGGGAACTTGTCCACGCCGTAGACGGTCACGTGCTGGCCGGCGGCCCGCAGCCGCGCGCGGGTGAGCTCGAAGCCCTCGACCGCGCAGGGGCCGGCACTGGTCCACACCACGTTGGTGAGGAGCCCGAAGATGCCCTCGAGGTTCTGCCCGTGCGGCCGCACGAGCCGGTGGGAGAGCAGGTGGAGGCGCAGCCAGACGTCCTCGGTCGTCTCGGGCGCGCCGTCGATGTCCTTGATCTCGACGAGAGCGACCTTCTTGGTCACCCGGCGCACCTCGTCGGTGCCCTCGAGCGCGGTCAGCTCGGCCGGTGCGGCCGCGTCGGCGGGCCTCTCGCCCAGCTGCGGTGCGGGGAACCACACGTCGAGGACTGCCCCGAGATCGGACTCGGTTTCGGCGGCGTACGTCACGAGGCCGAAGCCCCAGGCTGCATTCGTCACGCGCCGCAGTCTAGTGGCCCAGCCTGAGTGGTCCCTTATCGGCGGTCTCGACGTGCGAACATTGTCGGGTGAGCGAGCGTCAGCGAGTGAACCAACAAAACAACACGCGACCGCGTCCGTATTCTGGCGCTTGCGCTACGGAGGTGGTCGCGTGAGCAAGAAGAGCACGCCTCCGACCCCTCAGCTCCTCCAGGCCGAGGACGGCACCTGGACCCTGGAGGTGCCCGGCGTAGCCTCCAGCAAGGGCCACCCAGCCCCCGAGTGGGCGATGGCCAAGGGCGTGGAGGTCGTACGCCGCGCCGCCTCCGACATCGTCCGGAGCTGGATCAACGGGAAGCCGGTCAGCGACGCCGAGAAGCAGGTCGTCCTGCTAGTCACCCGCGGCGACTCGCAGGTCTACGCCTGGCTCGACGCTGCCTTCGCCGACGACAACCCCCGCTGAGCCACCCCTGCCGAGTCGGCGCGTTCTGACAAGCCGACTCGGCAGAAATCTCGTCAGGACGAGCCGACTCGGCAGGCGTCGGCGATGACGCCGACCCCAAGAGGGCCGGTGAGCGCACCGGGCAGCAGCGGGAGCTCCAGGAGTGGAGTGTCGGGAAGTGCCTCGCGCAAGGTGGCGGTCTCGGCATCCTCCAGCCGTCGCCGCCCGGCGAGGAGCGGCCCTGCGTCGGCGGGGGATCGACGGTTCACGACGACACTACCCACGTCGATGCCGAGTTTCACCAGTTGCTCGTGGAGCGCGAGCGACTCCAGCACCGGCAATCGCTCGGCGGTCGTGACGACGACGAACGAGGTCAGGCCGGGATCCCGGATCGTGTCGCGGAGGGTCGCGAACCGTTCTCGGCGCCGGACGAGCACTCGTCGCAGCTCAGCGTCACGGTCCGCACCCCGGTCCTTGCCACCCAGCCCCTGGATCGCAGCCGCGAACTTCTCCGCTCGGTCCCGGCTGGCGAGCAGGCTCTCGGTCCAGCCGGTCAGGTGCTCCGGCATTGCGAGCAGCCGCAGGGTGTGGCCGCTCGGGGCGGTGTCGTAGACGACCAGGTCGTAGTCGGCAAGCCCGAGCGCCAACGTCTCCGCGACTCGATCGACGATCGCCGACTCGTGGGTGCCAGGAGCCTCGCGGGCCAGCTCCAGATGGCGATCAGCCGCCGGCCACAGCCGGTCCGGCAGCATCCTGTGCATCGTCTCGCGCACCGCTTTCAGATGAGTCGACACCACGCTTTCAGGGTCGATCTCAATCCCGTCGACGAGACCGGTCCCGGGAGAGGCGAGCCGGGTCGCGTCGTCCCTCACCGGGAGGTCCCAGAGGTGGCCCAGGTTGTGGGCGGGGTCGGTCGAGACCACCAGCACGCGCGCCCCCTCCCGGGCGTGTGCCAGTGCGAGGGCCGAGGCGACGGAGGTCTTGCCGACCCCGCCCTTGCCACCGACGAAGAGCACCCGTCGTCGGCGCGTGAGACTCAGCAGCACCCGATGTGCTCCAGCGGTGATCGTTCCAGCCCGATCCGTCGATGCCACGCGTGGAACTCCGGATAGACCGCGGGGAGCAGGTCCGCGTTGTGGTAGGCCGCCGGGTCGGGCACGCCGAGGGCGTCAGCCAGCACCACCAGCAGGAAGAGGTCGTCCTCCTCGCGCCGGGCCCGGGCGAACGTACGTCGGTAGGGCCCGGCGTAGAACTCGTCCAGCCCGGCGCGGAACCTGCTCCACCACGAGCTCACTTCCCGACGCCCTCCCCGGTGGTGACGAGGTCGGCGTCCTCCGCCTCCGGCTCGACGCGCAGCATCGCGATAACGGCCTCCACGGCGACCCACAGGGCCGCAATGATGATCACGACGTCGATGGCGAGCAACAGCCAGTCCTTGGCCTCGGCAAGGTCACCGAGCTGTACGAATGCGGCGTAGAACGACATCACGAACACGAAGGCCAGCGGGATGAGCGCCGGCCACGGATTGCGGCGCTTGCGCAGCAGCATGACTGCGATGATCGAGAGTGTCAGTGAGGCCAGCAGCTGGTTGGTGGTGCCGAACAGCGGCCAGATCCGGAGTCCGCCCTCTCCGCCGGCGCCCTGGCTGAACGTCAGACCGAGCGCGATCGCCACCGCGATCAAGGTCGCGGCCAGCTTGGGGATCTTGACGTTGACCAGGTCGCCGGCCTCCTGCACGACGAAGCGCTGCAGTCGGACACCGGTGTCCATGGTGGTCGCGGCGAAGAGCACGGCCATCGTTGCCAGGATCGTTGCGCTGAGCGAGATCGGGATGCCGAGACCTTGGTTGACCAGGTTGCCGCCGCCGGTGACGAAGGCACCGACGCCACCCTCGCCGAAGGCGGTGTAGACAGCCTCCCAGTCGCGTACGGTCTGGAAGCCGGCCGTGGTGGCGAGGATCGCGCCCAGCGCGAGCATCCCCTCACCGACGGCCCCGAAGTAGCCGACGAAGCGGGCGTCGGTCTCCTTGTCGAGCTGCTTGGAGGAGGTTCCGGAGGAGACCATGCCGTGGAACCCGGAGATCGCGCCGCAGGCGATGGTGACGAACAACAGCGGCACCAGGCCCGGCGTGCCCTCGGGCACAGCGTCGTTGAACGCGGGCGCGACGATCGAGGGCGCCCCGATCAGGACAGCGCCGAAGAGGATCCCCAGGGCGATGAAGAGCTGGACGCCGTTGATGTAGTCACGCGGCTGCAGCAGGACCCAGACCGGTAGCGTGGAGGCGATGCCGGCGTAGATGAAGAGCGCGAGGATCCAGAAGGTCGCTGGGGACACACCGAGGATCGGGTCAGGCAGCTCGACCGGGACGCGGTCGCCGAGGATGATCAGGGCGTAGAGCGCAACCACGCCGAGGACCGTGGTGAGCAGCAGGTTCACCCGCCAGCGGTAGATCATCTGGCCCACGATGACGGCGACGACGATCGCGCCCCAGGCTGGGATCACCGCGCTCGGTGTGCCGATCAGCAGGTCCTTGATGACTACGGCGAACGCCGCGTTGACCATCAGCAGCAGCAAGAAGATGACGACCAGGAAGAGGACGCGGCCGCGCGGACCGATGTAGCGGCCCGACAGCATGCCCATGGACTGACCCCGGTTGCGGGCAGAAGCCCACAGCGACCCGAGGTCGTGCATTCCGGCGAAGAGGACCGTGCCGATCGTGACCCACAGGAAGGCCGGCAGCCAACCCCAGATCACCGCGATCGCCGGGCCGACGATCGGCGCAGCACCGGCGACGGAGGTGAAGTGATGACCCCACAGGACGTACTTGTTGGTCGGCACGAAGTCGACGCCGTCACTCATGGTGTGCGACGGGGTCGCATAGTCCGGGTCCAGCTGGTAGATCCGGTTGCTCAAGAACTTTGAGTAGAGCAGGTAGCCGCCCGCGAACATTGCGAGCCCAACCAGCATCAGCAGTATCGAGTTCATACCCGCGCCCTCCTAGCCGCGTCGTGCCGAGCTGCCCGGTGGGCGGCGGGGGACGGCACGATCCGTACCGCCATCCTGCTAGTGATCGTCGTCACACGTCTACCCGGGGTCGGGTCATTGCCCGGTACGCCCGTCGATGACCTCGCGCAGCAGGTCGGCGTGGCCCGCGTGGCGGGCGTACTCCTCGATCATGTGGACCAGGATGTCGCGGATCGTGGTCTCGTCGCCGCGGAGGTCGCGGGTCTCGGCGAGCGTCGCGTCGTCGATCGTGTCGAGCCACTCGTCCGCGGCCGCGATCTGCTCGCGCCAGCTCGCGAAGGACTGGTCGACGGACTCCTGGGTCGGGCCGACCTTGTGGAAGCCGCCGGTGGGGTCGTCCTCGTCGAATCGGGCCAGGTCGAGGTCCTCCTTCAGCACCCGCTGGAACCAGCTGTGCTCGACCCGGGCCATGTGCCGGACCAGGCCGAGCAGGCTCAGGTCGCTCGGCGGCACGCTCCGCTTCGCCAGGTCCTCGGGTCCGAGATCCTGGCACTTGAGCTCGAGGGTGAGACGGTAATGGCGCAGGTAGTCACGGTAGGTCGCCAGCTCACCGACGGCCTGCTGGTCCTGATGGCGTGGGTCCTCGGCCTCGGGTAGCCAGATGCCGCCGAACCCCACCTGCCGCTGTTCGCTGCTCATGCGGCCACCTTGGTGGAGGGTCGGTCCCCTTGGCCAGTGATTTCGGCGCTGGGTCACTTCAGGCTCCGAAGCTGGGCTGCCGCTTCTCCAGGAAGG
Source organism: Nocardioides sp. (assembly GCF_050699375.1). GTDB lineage: Bacteria > Actinomycetota > Actinomycetes > Propionibacteriales > Nocardioidaceae > Nocardioides. Next base: position 5,908 of record NZ_JBOHDN010000090.1, read on the forward strand.
CGTTGATGCCCTCGCGGCCCGACGCGGAGCCACCGAGCGCGGAGATCGACTCCGCCTCGCGGCGCAGTGCCGACTCAGGGTTCGGGTCCGCGACGTCGCGGATCAGGTGCTTGGTGCTCGCGAGCGCATCCGGTGAGCCGGCGAGGAGGGTCGCGACGACCTCGTCGACGGCGGCTGTGACCCCGTCGGAAGGGACGACGCGGGCGACCAGCCCGGCCTCGAGAGCCTCCGTCGCGGACAGCATGTCGCCGAGCAGGGTCAGCCGCAGCACTCGATGCAGGCCGAGGGTGTGCACGAGGAGAGAACCGCCGCCGTCCACCGAAAGCCCCACCTTGGCGTAGGCGAGGCTGAACTTCGCCTTGTCGGCGGCGATCACGATGTCGGCGGCCGCGGCGAGCGGGAACCCGACCCCTGCGGCAGTGCCCTGGACCACGCTGACCACGATCGCGTCGCAGCGTACGAGCTCGGTGATGATCCGGTTGGCGCCCTCGGCGAGCTCGAGGATGAACGGCCCCAGATCGTCGGCGGCCGCGAACCCGGCGAGATCACCACCGACGGAGAAGTACTTCCCCTCCGCCGCCAGCACGATCACCCGCGCCGAGTCCGCTTTGGCCCGCAGGATCGCCGCCAGCATCTCCTCGCCCGCCGCGGGCGAGAACACGTTGCCCCTCTCCGGGTTGGTCATCGTGATGCGCGCACAACCGTCGGCGTACTCATAGCGAATCAGACTCATGCGCGCATCCTGCCAGGCGCCATGATGGCGTTCGGGCCTTGCCGGCGACGACCATCCTGATGTGGTCACGATCGCGGATCGGCGAGCCCTGGGTCGACCCTGATCTTGGAGCGAACGTGCGGATGCGGCGGGGAGGTGGCATAGGACGCGTGGATAGGGTCCTGGCGTGATCCCGAACGAACGATTCACGGTCAGGCGGGTGCCGGTCGAGGACACCTATGCGCTGCGGGCGAAGGTGTTGCGCAACGGTGGGCCGCTGGAGGCGGCGAGGGTGCCGGGGGACGACGGGCCCGAGGTCGCGACCTATGCAGCGCTGAAGGTGGACGGTGGCCTGATCGGGTGCGTCGGGCTCTTCCCGGAACCATGCCCCGACCTGCCCGAACATCCCGGGAAGGGGTGGCGGATCCGGGGGATGGCGACGGAGGACGGCTGGCGGGGCCGGGGTGTCGGGGCGGAGGTGCTGAAGGCGGCTCTGGACCACGTCGCGGCCGAGGGTGGCGGGCTGGTCTGGTGCAACGCGCGTACGCCGGCGGCAACCTTCTACGCGCGCGCCGGGTTCGCGGAGATCGGTGAGCGGTGGGACGACCCCGAGATCGGTCCGCACGTGCGGATGTGGCGCGCGGTGTAATCGGGTTCGCGCGGCGGGCACCGGGCGGCGTACCCTCTTCCATAACAGCGTTCGAGCCGTCATCAGCGGCGAGCTCCGGGAAGAAAGCCTCCAGGCAGATCGAAGGCGAGTAGAACCCGGCGGGAGTGGCCCGTCACAGCCGTAACGAAGTGGCGATCTCGACAAGCTCGATCACCGGGATCGTAAGCAGGGTGGTACCGCGGTCGAAAGATCGTCCCTGTGGTGAACACAACCCACTACCACCCAGCAGGAGATGCCGCCGATGGCCTATCCAAAGGTCACCTCAGCCGACTCGGCCCACAACGGGGGCTCGGTTCCGGCCAGCCCTCGCTTCCCGAAGATCGAGACACAGATTCTCGACTACTGGAAGAAGGACGGGACGTTCCAGGCGAGCATCGACAACCGTGACGCCGGCAAGAACGGCGAGAACGAGTTCGTCTTCTACGACGGCCCGCCGTTCGCCAACGGCCTGCCGCACTACGGTCACCTGCTGACCGGCTACGTGAAGGACATCGTCCCGCGCTACCAGACCATGCGTGGCAAGCGCGTCGAGCGGCGCTTCGGGTGGGACACCCACGGCCTGCCCGCCGAGCTCGAGGCGATGCGCCAGCTCGGCCTGAAGACCACCGACGACATCGTCGACATGGGCATCGACAAGTTCAACGCGGCCAGCCGGGCGTCGGTGCTGAAGTACACCGGCGACTGGCAGGAGTACGTCACCCGCCAGGCGCGCTGGGTCGACTTCGAGAACGACTACAAGACCCTCAACCCCGACTACATGGAGTCGGTGATCTGGGCGTTCAAGACGCTCCACGACAAGGGCCTGGTCTACGAGGGCTTCCGGGTCCTGCCCTACTGCTGGCAGGACGAGACCCCGCTGTCCAACCACGAGCTCCGGATGGACGACGACGTCTACAAGGACGTCCAGGACCCGGCGGTCACCGTGGGCTACGAGCTCGACGCCACCGGTGAGGACG
>NZ_JBOHDN010000091.1:0-14107 GCF_050699375.1 Nocardioides sp.
GGCGCACCAGATGCTCAGTCAGGAGTGGTTCCACGATCGACCGCGCCGACTCGAAAGACCGTGCCCATTGCGGGGAGGGGTCGACGATGACGATGCGGTCGAGGCGGGTCACTTCAAGAACTTGGAGAAGTCCGAGGGCAGGTTGAGGTCGGCGGCGGCCTTCTCGTAGTCGACTTCCTCGCCACCGGGCACGCCGAACGGGTTGGCGGCGGCCGGCTTCTTCTCGGCCTCGGCCTTGGCCTGCTGGGCGGCCTTGGCCGGGTTGCCGGACTTGCGCGCGCCCTTGCCCTTCTTCTTCTGGGCGGTCTGCTTGGCACCGGAACGCTTGCCGAACCCGGCCCCGGGGGCACCGGGCATCCCGGGCATGCCGCCGCCGGAGGCGAGCTGCTTCATCATCTTCGACGCCTCGGTGAAGCGCTGGATGAGCTGGTTGACGTCGGAGACCTGTCGGCCCGAGCCCTTCGCGATGCGCGCGCGGCGGGAGCCGTCGAGGATCTTCGGGTTGGCGCGCTCGGCCGGGGTCATCGACTGGATGACCGCCTTGATCCGGTCGATCTCGCGCTCGTCGAAGTTGTCGAGCTGCTCGCGGAACTGGCCCATCCCCGGCAGCATGCCCATCAGCTTCGACATCGAGCCGAGCTTCTGGAGCTGCTGCATCTGCTTGAGGAAGTCGTCGAGCGTGAACTCGCCGGTCGCGATCTTGGCCGCGTCCTTCTCGGCCTGCCCCTGGTCGAAGGTCTTCTCGGCCTGCTCGATCAGGGTGAGCATGTCGCCCATGTCGAGGATGCGCCCGGCCATCCGGTCGGGGTGGAACAGGTCGAAGTCGGTCATCTTCTCGCCGTTGGAGGCGAACATGACCGGCTTGCCGGTGATCTGGACGATGGAGAGCGCGGCACCACCGCGGGCGTCACCATCTAGCTTGGTGAGCACCACGCCGTCGTAGCCGACGCCGTCGAGGAAGGCCTGCGCAGTGTTGACCGCGTCCTGACCGATCATCGCGTCGACGACGAAGAGGACCTCGTCGGGGTTGACCGCCGCCTTGATGTCGGAGGCCTGCTTCATCAGCTCCTCGTCGATGCCGAGGCGGCCGGCGGTGTCGACGATGACGACGTCGTGGAGCTTGCGCTTGGCCTCTTCGACCGACTCGCGGGCGACGTCGACGGGGTTGCCACCGTGCTCGACTCCGCCGGCGTTGCCAGGCTGCGGGGCGAACACCGGCACGCCGACGCGCTCACCGTTGACCTGGAGCTGGTTGACCGCGTTGGGGCGCTGCAGGTCGGCGGCCACCAGCAGCGGCGCCTTGCCCTGCTCCTTCAGCCACAGCGCCAGCTTCGCGGCCAGGGTCGTCTTGCCGGCACCCTGCAGGCCCGCGAGCATGATGACTGTCGGGCCGGTCTTGGCGTAGCGGAGACGCCGGGTCTCGCCGCCAAGGATCGTGACCAGCTCGTCGTTGACGATCTTGACGATCTGCTGGGCGGGGTTCAGCGCCTGGCTGACCTCCTCGCCACGCGCCCGCTCCTTGACCTTGGCGACGAACTCGCGCACGACCGGCAGCGCGACGTCGGCCTCGAGCAGCGCGATCCTGATCTCGCGAGCAGTGGCGTCGATGTCGGCATCGGTGAGGCGGCCCTTGCCACGGATGTTCTTGAACGTCGTGGCGAGCCGGTCGGAGAGCGTGGCGAACAAAGCGGTCCTTCAGCAGAGTGGTTGTCCGTCAAAGACTAACGAACAGATGTGCGCGGCCCGGCATCCGGCGGGCCCGATCGGGGGTGACACGGTGTTCGCCCGGGTAGCAGCGGGCTGCAGCACGCTGCTACCCGGTGTAACACCGTGTTACCCCTGCGGCGCGCCGGATGCTCACCGAGCTGCCCTTCGACAAGCTCAGGACACCGCCTCGGTCAAGCTTCGAGAGCCGCTCGGACAGCATGCGCGGCCTCGGCCGCCCGCTGCTCGGCCAGGGCGCCGGCGTACGCCTCCTGGAGGTAGAACACGTCGACGGCCTGCGGGCCGAGGGTGGAGATGTGGGCGGAGCGGACGGCGATCTCCATCCGCGCCAGTGCGACGGCGACGGTGTGGACGACTCCCGGGCGGTCGACGGTGCGGACCTCGAGGACGGTGGCCTTGCTGGACGCCTCGGGGCGTACGACGACCGACGGCTCGCTCCCCCGCGCGGCCGCGCTCGGCGCCAGCCGGGTCGTGGGGTCGAGGCGGCCCTCGGTGATGGCCGCGAAGCGGGTACGCAGCACGGCGGCGTCGACGTAGGAGTCGTCGAGGTCCCAGACGCTGACTCCGAACTCCCCTTGCGACCAGGCACGACACGCCCTGACCGGCAGCCGCGCGAGAGCGAAGGTGGCCGCGAGGTCGGCGAGCAGACCGAGCCGGTCGGATGCGATCGCCCACACCCTGGCGCCGTCGGCGAGCGGCTCGGTGCGGAAGGACGCCGCCCCAGAACGTACGTCCTCGGGGATCTCCACCGCGTCGTGCGGCCGCTCCCTGGCGTCGATGCCGGTATCGAGGACCTTGGCGGCCCGTCCGGCGAGGTCGAGGATGAGCCGGGCGCGCCAGCTGGTCCAGGCCTGCGGGCTGGTCGCCCGCGCATCGGCCTCGGTCAGCGCGGTGAGCAGCGCGAGCGCCTCCGCGTCCCCCACCGTCGAGACGACCAGGTCGACGGTCGCCGGGTCGTCGGGGTCACGGGTCGTCGCGGTGGTCGAGAGGAGCAGATGCCAGCGCACCAGGAGCGCGATCAGCCCCACTTCCTCGGCGGGAAAGCCCATCCGCGCAGCGACCCGGAGGGCGATCGGCTCCCCCGCGACGCTGTGCTCGGTCAACGAGCCCTTGCCGATGTCGTGCAGCAGCGCCGCGACCAGCAGCACGTCGGGGCGCGCGACCATGGACAGCTTCGCGACCGCCTCGATGCAGGTCTCGATGGTGTGCCGGTCGACGGTGAAGCGGTGGATGATCGAGGCGTGCGGCAGCAACCGGATCCGCTCCCACTCGGGCAGGATCCGAGAGACCGCGCCGGTCTCCTCGAGGGTCTCCCAGACCGCCAGCAGTCCGCGTCCGGCGCCCAGCAGGCGCACGAAGAGGTGGCGCGCATCCTCCGGCCACGGGTCGGCCAGCGCGGGTGTCTCCCTGGCCAGCCGCGCCGCCGTCGGCGGCGCCAGCGCGACCCCGTGCTCGGCGGCCAGCGCCGCGGCGCGCAGCAGCATCAGCGGGTCGCGTGCCGGGCGGGCGCCCGGGACGAGCACCACCTCGCCGGAGGCGAGCGCCAGCCCACCGCCCAGCGGCGTCAGCCGGGGACGGCGCGGCGCTCCTTCCCGTGGCCGGTCGAGCACCCCGTCCACCCGACGCCAGGCCAGACGCGAGAGGTGGGTGAGACGGCGGCCGATGGTGCGTACGTGGGCCTGCGCGGTGCGCGCGTCGGCCAGCTCGAGGCGCTCGGCGAGCAGATCCCACATCTCCGGTACGACCCGGTCGCCGGCTCTTCCGGCGATCTCCTGGACGAGATCTCTGACGTCGAGCAGAGCGCGGCGTGAGGTCTCCAGGTCGACCGCGGGCACGTCGACGAGCCAGGTCGCCACGATCGCCTTGATCACCACCGTGTCCCGCAGGCCGCCCGACATCTCCTTCAGGTCCGGCACCGAGGCGTGCGCGAGCTCGCCGGCGCGGCGATGACGCTCCACGCTCATCGTCCTCAGGTCGGGCAGCAGGGCCCGCGCGTGCTTGCGCCAGTGCGCCAGCATCGTCGTACGCAGCCGCAGCACCAGCCCGCGATCGCCGGCCAGATGCCGGATGTCGAGCAGCCCGAGGGCGACCCGCAGGTCACCGGTCGAGGCGGAGAGCATCTCGGAGAAGGACCGCACCGAATGGTCGAGCTTGGGCGCGCTGTCCCAGAGCGGATACCAGACCTGCTCGGCGACGGGCCCCAAGGAGACGTCGTCGTCGTGCACCAGGACGACGTCCCAGTCGGAGAAGGGCGCCAGCTCCCCGCGCCCGTATCCCCCGACCGCGACGAGGGCGACGCCGACCTCGGGACCGCCGGCCGCCTCGTACGCCTTGAGGCACTGCTCGTCGGCGTCGGCTGTACGCTCCGCCCGGCCCTCAGCGGTCACGCCGCCCCCTCGCTAATGCCGGATCAGATCGCGCTGTCGTCGCGGTCGCCGGTGCGCACCCGCACGATCGTCTCCAGAGGAGAGACCCAGACCTTGCCGTCACCGATGCGCTCGGTCTTCGCGGAGGTCTCGATGGCGCCGACGACGGCGTCGACCTCCTCGTCGGGCACGGCGATCTCGATGCGGATCTTGGGCACCAGCGCGACGTCGTACTCAGCGCCGCGGTAGACCTCGGTGTGACCCTTCTGGCGCCCATAGCCAGAGACCTCGGAGACGGTCATGCCGGTGACACCGACAGCTTCGAGGGCGACGCGTACGTCTTCCCACTTGTGGGGTTTGATCACTGCGGTGACGAGCTTCATTTCTCTCCTCCGGTGGGATTCGATGGACCGGCACTGGGACGAATCCTAGTCAGAGCGCCTCGGTGTCGCGCGCGCCCGTCCGAACGCGGACGACCGACTCGATCGGGCTGAGCCAGACCTTCCCGTCGCCGATCCGGCCGGTCTGGGCGGACTTCACGACCAGGCCCACGACGTCGGTGGCGTCGTCGTCCTCGACCACGATCTCGATGCGGATCTTGGGGACCAGCGCGATGTCGTACTCAGCGCCGCGGTAGACCTCGGTGTGGCCCTTCTGACGGCCATAGCCCGAGACCTCGGAGACGGTCATGCCGGTCACGCCGAAGGCCTCCAGGGCCTCACGCACGTCCTCCCACTTGTGGGGTTTGATCACTGCGGTCACGAGCTTCACGAGAGGGCGCCTCCAGAGGTCCTAGATCCTGTCATCTTCGCCGCCACCCTCGCCCGGTGAGGTTTCGACACCCCGAAGCCCCTGTTTCCACTGTGTAACAGACCTTTGGACCGTACGTCGCGCAAGCACGAAAACAGCACGGAAATGCCCCGCGCCGAACCCGCGCGGGACCACCAAAGGTCGCTACCCTCGTCGCATGTCGCACTACGCCGTCGAGATCGACCTCGATCAGCCCAACACCAGCCATGTGCAGGTCCTCGACCTGGCTGCGCCGAAATCCTCGGCGGGCGGCAAGCAGGTCCTCGACGTCGGCTGCTGGACCGGCGAGGTGGGCCGGATCCTGACCGAGCGCGGCTGCACCGTCACCGGCATCGAGATCGACCCGGAGGCCGCGACCCTGGCGGAGAAGGTCTTGGAGCGGGTGGTCGTCGCCGACCTCGACGCGAAGCCGCTCACCGAGATCGTCGAGCCCGGTTCCTTCGACGTGGTGATCTTCGCCGATGTCCTCGAGCACCTCGTCGACCCGCGGGCGGCGCTCGAGCAGGCGCGTGAGCTGCTGGCGCCGGGCGGCCGCGTGGTCATCTCCATCCCCAACGTCACCCACGGATCGGTCCGCCTCGCCCTGCTCCAGGGCCGCTGGCAGACCACCGACACCGGCCTGCTGGACCGCACCCACATCAAGTTCTACTCACGCGATGGCCTGATCGCGCTCTTCGCCGAGGCGGGCTACGTGATCGAGGACCTGCGCGGCACGACCGCCGACCCGCTCAACGTGGAGGTCGCCGTCGACGTCGCGGGGCTGCCCGAGGCGACCGTGGAATGGGTGCGCCGTCAGCCCGACGCGCTGGTCTACCAGTTCCAGCTCGCCGCCCGGCCGCTCGCCGACGGCGAGACCGCGCCGATGCCGCCCGAGCTCGTCGAGCCGGTCCCGGCCGACGAGGTCAGGTTCCGTGACGCCCAGACCAAGCGGTTCGAGGAGGTCCACCGCTCCCGGCTGGCCACGCGTGACCACATCCTCGGTGTCCAGGCCTCCGCCAACTCCGCCCAGGCCCGCGTCGGCACCCTGTCCAAGCAGCTGCGCGAGGCCCGGACGATCAACAAGCGGCGCCGCGAGCGGATCGAGCGCCTGCGCGCGAAGGTCGCCGGCCTCGAGACCGACCTGACCTACGCCACCCGTCACCCGGTGCGTAACTTCGGCCGTCGCGTCGTACGGCGCCTCCGCCGCTCGGCCCGAGGCTGACCCCACGCCGACCCGGCGCAACTGCCCCAAGAAACGAGCCCGAGTCGGCGCAACTGCCCCAAGAATCCAGGTCGAGTCGGCGCGACTGCCCCAAGAATCCAGGTCGAGTCGGCGCAACTGCCCCATGCACCATCGACAGCCTGGGACTGACGCGCCGACTCGGCATCGAAATCCGGGACAGACGCGCCGACTCGGCGTTCAGATCCGGGACAGACGCGCCGACTCGGCATCGAAATCCGGGACAGTTGCGCCGACTCGGCGTTCAGATCTGGGACAGACGCGCCGGGTCAGCGGACGCCGTTGGAGTAGCCCTCGCGTACGTCCATGTAGTTGCCCCAGCGGTTGTTGATGAAGTCCTTCTCCCACTCGTGGACCGCGTTGTCGCGGCTGACGGACTCGAAGTGGAAGAGGGTGACGTCGTGGAGCCAGACCAGGCGCAGGCCGAGCGAGCGACGTACCTTGAGGCACAGGTCGACGTCGTTGTAGTTGACCGGCAGCCGCTCGCTGAACCCGCCGGCGTCGAAGAAGACCTCGCGACGCATCGCCACGCACGCGCCGGTCAGCGCGGAGGTCTCCCGGTTGATGTGCAGCTCACCGTGGTTGCCGCGCTCCTCGGGACGGGCCCGGTAGTAGGCGTGGGTGATGGTGCCGCTGCCGTAGACCAGCCCGGCGTGCTGGATGCGTAGGTCCTCGAAGAGCAGCTTCGGTCCGGTCATGCCGACGCCGGGCTCGCTCAGCGGGGCGATCAGGTTCTCGATGACGCCTTCGGAGTAGGCCTCCATGTCGTCGTTGAGGAAGACCAGGACGTCGCCGGAAGCGTGCGCGGCACCGACGTTGCACTTCGCGCTGAAGCTGAACTTCTCGGTGAACTCGACCAGCTTGATGTCGGCCCCCTCGATCGCCCGCAGAGCCTCCAGCACGGGGGCCGGGGTCGGGGTGTCGTAGACGATCACGAACTCGACGTTGCGGTGCTTGGTGGAGGCGACCACGGAGCGGACGGTCTCGACGACCATGGCGCGCATCGAACCCCACACGATCGCACTGGTGCCGATCGTCGGGATGATCACGCTGACCGGGGTGTCCAGATCGGGCTCCCGCTCGACCCGGTAGAGCCCCGGCGAGACGCCGTGCTCGGCACGCGCCCGGATCCCGACCCGGTCCAGGTGCGCCTGCACCGCGCGTACGCCGGCATCCCAGGCGTAGGGCTTGGCCTGATTGTCCGCCGCGGCCGATCCCGGCACCTGGCGCCAGTGGTAGAGCGCACCGGGGACGTGGACGATGCGCCGCGCGCGCTCGCTGACCCGCAGCACGAGGTCGTGGTCCTGGGAGCCGTCGAACCCCTCGTGAAAGCCACCGACCTCGTCGACGACGGAGCGCCGGAACATCGAGAAGTGGGTGCAGTAGTTGTGGTGCCGCAGCCGCTCCGGGGACCAGTCGGGCTTGTAGTAGGCGTCGAGGAGGTCGCCCCCGTCGGCCATCAGGTCCTGGTCGCTGTAGGCGTAGTCGAGGTCCTCGAACCGGTCGTAGGCGCCGACCATCTTCTCGATCGCGTTCGGCTCGAGCACGTCATCGTGGTCGAGCAGGGCGACCAGCGCACCGGTGGCCTCGCCCAGCGAAGAGTTGGACGCGGCCACGATCCCGCCGTTCTCCGCACGCTCCACGATCCGCACCCTCGGCTCCTTCGCGGCCAGCTCACGCAGCCGCGGCAGGACCCAGGAATCCGGTGACCGGTCGTCGCTGAGGACCCACTCCCAGTCGTCGTACGTCTGCCCGAGGACCGAGGCGATGGTGTCCTCGAAGGCATCGGCGGGCGGGTTGTAGACAGCGGTGATCAGCGATACCCGGGGCGATGGCATGGGCTTCAGCCTATGCGGCCAGAGGGTGGTTCGCGGAACCCGACACGAGCCGCCCGCGGATAGGGTGATGGCCGGTATCCCATCTTCTCGGAGGTTCACACGTGTCTCGGTTGGCAGTGCTGGCGACGTACGACGCCGAGGGCCGGCTGTGGCCTCATGTGCGGCACCAGATCGAGACGTACGCCGCATCGGCCGAGGTCATCCTGGTCTCCGCAGGCGGTCTGAGGGACGAGGATCGGGCCTGGGCGCAGGCCCGATCGACCGTGGTCGAGCGCGGCAACAGCGGCTACGACTTCGCCTCCTACAAGGCCGGTCTGGACGCCGCCGGCGACCTCGCGCGCTTCGACCTGGTCCTGCTCGCCAACGACAGCTTCATCGGGCCGGTCGTCCCGCTCGCGCAGATCATCGAGGAGATGGCCGCGCGTGGGATCGACTTCTGGGGCCTGACCCGCAACGGGGAGATGGGCGACCACGTCCAGAGCTACTTCGTGGGTTTCGAGCCGACCGCGGTCGCCTCGGAGGCGTTCGAGGAGTTCTGGCGCGACTTCGAGCCGGTCGACGACCGCGGCGAGGTGATCACGCGCTACGAGATCGGCCTGACCCGCCGGCTGGCGCAGGCCGGGCTCACCTACGACGCCTATTTCGTCCCGCGGGCGCACGAAATGCGTCGCGCCCGGGCGCGACGGTCCTGGATGGGCGTCAACATCACCTTCGATCCCGACACCGACCCGCACCTGCTCCCGAACAAGCTCGCGGAATGGACCCTCGTCCGCAACATCGGCATCCAGCCGCCCAACCCGTGCAACACCATGGCCGACAGCGTGCTCGACGACGGCAGGCTGCCGATCGCGAAGATCGAGACGCTGCGCGACGACCCCTACGCTCTCGACGCCGAGACGCTGCTGTGGCACTGCGAGCGGGCCTATCCCGCGGTGTTCGAGGGCGTACGCGACTACCTCGACCACACCCGGAAGGACCGCGGACGCCGGCTCACCAAGGTCACGCCGCTGACCGCCGAGCGACGCCTCGACGGCCAGGCGCTGGCCTACTGCGCACCCGCAGGCCAGGCCGTCGACTGGCTGCGACCCTCCAGCCGGTTCGCGCCGGGGTCGCTCGATGGCGAGAACACTCCCCCGGCCCAGATCGCCGCGCTGGTCGGGTCGGAAGCGGCAGCGGCGGCATCGGCTCCAGAGGTTCTCGACGTCGGCTGCTGGACCGGTGAGATTGGTCGCCGGCTCAGCGCTCAGGGCTGTCGGGTGACGGGCGTGGAAGCGGATCCTGAGGCCGCTGCGTACGCGGGCAAGGAGCTGGCCGACGTGGTCGTCGCCGACCCGTTCGCCACTCCGCTGACCGAGCTGTTCGCTCCCGGCAGCTTCGACGTCGTCGTGCTCGCCGAGCTCATGGAGTACGTCGCGGACCCGGGCAGCCTTCTCGAGGAGGCTCGAGCGTTGCTCGCGCCCGGCGGGCAGATCGTGATCTCCACTCCCAACGCCTCTCACGGCTCACGTCGCCTCGCGGTCCTGCAGGGACACTGGTCGACGACGGCGCTGCCGGTGGACCGCACCCCGCTGCGCTCCTTCAACCGCCAGAGCCTCATCCATCTCCTGATCGATGCCGGCCTGGTGGCGACCGCGCTGCGCGGCACCGTCGCCGATCCGTTGGTCTCCGACTTCGGGGTGCCCGAGCGGTCGCTGCCGTACGCGATCGCAGAGTGGGTCCGAGACCGGCCCGAGGCGATGATCGAGACCATCCAGATCGCCGCCCGGCCCCTCGCTCCTGGCGAGCGTCCCGTCCGCGGGCCGGAGATCGTCCCCGCCGTGGACCCGGCGACCGTACGCCTCACCGACGCTCACACCGAGCGCGCCGCCCTGATCAAGTCCGAGCGCCGCGCCGGCCGTCGCCTCCCCGAGCGCGTCGCCGAGCTCGAGGAGCAGGTACGTCGCCTGGAGGCCGAGCTCGCCCGCAACCCGCTGCGCCGGGCAGCGGGTCAGCTGAAGCGAAAGATCTTCTGACGCTGGTGGTCGAGCCTGTCGAGACCCCGACTTGAAGCGGTTGTGAACCTGAGCGTGGCCTATAGACCACTCTCAGCTTCACAACCTCAGCCGAGGAGCGCGTCGACGAAGGCCTCGGGGGTGAACGGCGCCAGGTCGTCGGGGCCCTCACCGAGGCCGACGAGCTTGACCGGGACGCCGAGCTCGCGCTGGACGGCGACGACGATGCCGCCCTTGGCGGTGCCGTCGAGCTTGGTGAGCACGATGCCGGTGACGTTGACGGCCTCGCTGAAGACGCGGGCCTGGATGAGGCCGTTCTGGCCGGTGGTGGCGTCGAGGACGAGGAGGACCTCGGTGACCGGGGTCTGCTTCTCGATGACGCGCTTGACCTTGCCGAGCTCGTCCATCAGACCGGCCTTGTTCTGCAGCCGGCCGGCGGTGTCGACGATGACGGTCTCGACACCGGTGTCGAGCCCCTCCTTGACCGAGTCGAAGGCGACGCTGGCGGGGTCGGTGCCCTCAGGGCCACGGACGACCTCGACACCGACGCGCTCGCCCCAGGTCGTGAGCTGCTCGGCGGCCGCGGCGCGGAAGGTGTCGGCGGCACCGAGCAGCACCTTGCGGTCCTCGGAGACCAGGATCCGGGCGAGCTTGCCGGTCGTGGTGGTCTTGCCGGTGCCGTTGACGCCGACCATCAGCACGACACCGGGGGCGCCGTCGGCGCCGCTGACCTGGAGCCGGCGGTCCATGCTCGGGTCGACGAGCTTGATCAGCTCGTCACGCAGCGCGGCCTTCGGGTCGGCGTTGCCGCCCTCGACCCGCAGCCGGGTACGCAGCCCCTCGACCAGCTCCTGGGTCGGGGTGACACCGATGTCGGCGGTGAGCAGCAGGTCCTCGATGGACTCCCAGGTGTCCTCGTCGAGCCGATCGGTCGAGAGCAGGCCCAGCAGCCCACGGCCCAGCGCGTTCGAGCCGGCCAGGCGCTGGCGCAACCGCACCAGGCGGGAGGCGGTGCTCTCCGGCTTCTCGATGACCGGCGCGGCAGGCTCTGCCGGGGCGGTCTCCTCGACCGTCGGCTCCGTGGTCGTCGCCGAGTCCGGAGGGGTGATGACATCGGTCCCCGCCTGGGTGGGCAGCGAACGGCCCTTGCGGCGCCGGGTGCTGGTGACCAGGCCGGCGATGCCGCCGCCGATGATCGCGACAGCGGCGACCGCGATGATGACGATGAGGGTGACCATTTCCATGGGCCTCATCCAATCAAACTAGTGGTCTGAGCCGATAGTTCGTGCCGTCATCGAGGTGCGGGACGCTAGGCGTTCTTTTCCGTAGTCCCTGGCTTGCCCTGGCCATCGAGCATCTCGGTGAGATGGTCGCCACGGCGCTCCTGGAGGCGGGTGGCCGGACCGAGGGTCGGGGCCGTGTCGACGGCCCGCTCCATCGCGTGGCCGAGCTTGGTGGCGTACGGCATCTTCTGTCCCCGGTGCGGAAAGACCGTGTAGACGATCACGAGCCCGGCAACGGCGATGATCAGGAGCATCGCCACGAAGATGACAAAAATGGTCAGCACTGCTCCGCCAGCCCCCTTGGTTGTACGCGCGGTGGCGTCCACTTTCGCACACCTGGCGACCGGACCACATAACGCCACGCGCACCGTCCCGCGGTCGCGCCCGGGTGCGTCCCGGCGTACGGCGCGGGATCTCGACAACGTCCACCTGGCCGGTAGGGTTTCACGGCATGAGGATCATCGGGACAATGATGGTCCGGGACGAGGTCGACATCGTGGCCGCGATGATCGAGCACCACCTGGACCAGGGTGTCGACACCTTGATCGTCACGGACAACGCCTCTGTCGACGGCACCACCGAGGTGCTCGAGCGCTATGCCGCGACGGGACGCGTCGAGCTCCATCACGATCCCGTCCACGAGAAGCAGCAGGGCAAGGTCGTCACCTCGATGGCCCGGCGTGCGCGCACCCACTTCCGTGCCGACTGGGTGCTCAACCTCGATGCCGACGAGTTCCTCGTACCCAAGGACAAGGGCCTGTCCGTACGCCAGGCGCTCGAGGCGACTCCCCTCTCGCTGAACGCCTTCGCGGTCGATGTGGAGAACCTCATCGGCCCGCCCGCCTGGTCCGGCGGCGGCGTCAACCGCCTCCAGTGGCGCGACCGGCGCTCCGACGAGCGGCTCGAGGCCGCGGGCCTGCACGCCCATCCGACCCCCAACGCGGTCCACCGAGGCGAGTCGGACATCAAGGTCGTCCAGGGCAACCACTTCGTCTCCCTGAACAGCAACGGCCAGCCCGAGGGCGCGGTCGCGATGGAGGTCCTCCACCTCCCGTGGCGCTCCTGGGCCCAGCTCGAGCGGAAGGTGATCAATGCCGGCAAGGGCTACGCGGCCAACCCGGATCTGAAGCCGAGCCCGCGCCACCACGGGATGCGCGACTACCAGCGCTATCAGGACGGCACGCTGCAGGACGCCTACCTCGCCCGTACGCCCACCCGCGCCGAGCTCGCCGCCGGGGCCTTCTCCGGCGACTACGCTTTCGACGACTGGCTGACCAACCACCTGCAGATCGTGCTGAGCCGCTCGCTCTTCCCCGATCTGCTCCGTGACGTGCTCGACCCCGAGTCCGACAAGGCGGTGCCCGACGACGAGCACGCGCTCGGTGCGCAACGCGGCCGGGCAGCGCTGGCCGCCGAGCCCTACATCCCACCCCGCACACGCTGAATCTCTCTTCTCAGGAGGACTTGTCTTGCCCACCTTCAGGGGCGCCGTACGCCGCGGCCTTGCCGCCGCTGGTCTGCAGACCGTCCGCGCCGCCGATGCCGAGGCCACCCGCCTGCACGACCGGATCGACGAGCTCAAGCAACGCAACCAGAAGCTGCGTACGAAGGTTGACGGGTTGCAGGGCGACCGCAACCGCACCACCGCGGTGCCGGCGATCCCCGGCCAGGACCGGCTCGGGCTGCGTCGCGAGCAGGTGCTCGCCGGGGTCAAGCCCGACGCCCTGATCCTCGAGATCGGCCCCGCGCACAACGCGATCCTGCCCAAGCGGGACGGCTATGACGTACGCATCGTCGACTATCTCGACCGCGAGGGCCTGGTTCAGCGCTACTCCGGGTTCTCCCAGTACGACCCCGACGACATCGAGGAGGTCGACTACGTCTTCCGGCCGGGTGCTGCCTGGTCAGAGGTGATCCCCGAGCGCTTCGACCTCGTGGTGGCCTCCCACGTCGTCGAGCACACCACCTCGATGATCGACTTCGTCAACGAGTGCGAGAAGCTGCTCCGCCCCGACGGCGTACTCGCGCTGGTCATCCCCGACCACCGCTACTGCTTCGACCGTTTCCGCGAACGCGCCTCGCTCTCGCGCGTCATCGACGCCTCGCTCTACCCCTCCTCGGTGCACACCAAGGGCGCGGTCATCGAGGAGCGTCTCAACGCCGCCAAGCACGGTGGCATCACCGCCTGGGGCCCGCGCCACAAGGGCGACTACACCTTCGCCAACGGCTTGGAGACCGTGAAGGCCAGCGGCGAGGAAGCGCAACGCGGGGAGCGCTACATCGACACCCACAACTGGGTCTGCACCCCCAACCACCTCCGCCTGCTGCTCCAGGACCTCGCCGACCTCGGCTTCATCTCGATGCGGGAGACCTCCTTCCACGACACCGTCAAGCACGAGTTCTTCATCAACCTCTCCCCCTCCGGCGAAGGCACCGGCCTGCCCCGCGAGGACCTCCTCGTACTCGCCGACGACGAACGCCGCGTCCTAGACCAGGCAGTCTTCGAGAAGTAGCCGAGAAGTCACCTTTGCAGGCCGAGAAGTCACTTCTGCAGATCGACTTGGCACCTCGGTGACGTCTCGGCCTGCAGAACTGACGCCTCGGCCTGCAGAAGTGACCTCTCGGCTGGGGCCAGATGGGTTCAGTCCAAACGGCGTCGGAGCTCGGACGTACCCTGCCCGGTCAGGTCCGCCAGTGCCTCGCGGCGTCCGGCCATGGCCATGACCAGGTCGAGAAGGGGTCCGCTGACCTCGGGGCCGTCGCCGGCGTCGAACTCCGCGTCCACGGCCCGGAGGCGGAGTCCCGAGACCAGGGTCGAACTGTTGACCGCGAAGTCCTTGGTGGCGAAGAAGGTCGCTACGGCCAGGAGTCCCTC
>NZ_JBOHDN010000092.1:0-13693 GCF_050699375.1 Nocardioides sp.
GCGCACCTCCGCCAGCACCTGCGCCCCCGGCACCACCTCCGCCGGCACCCGCGCCGCCGGCACCCGCGCCGCGCCAGCAGCCCGGCCGGCGAGCGGAGCAGCAGCCCGAGGCGTACGACCCCTACTCCCTGGAGTCCTACGGCCCGCGTCCCGACAGCTCGCGCGACCAGGCACAGGCACCCGTACCGGAACAGTCACGTCATCGAGAGCCTGACCAGGGCTTCTACGACGAGCAGGCCTACGCCGGATACGAGCAGGGCTACGACGACGCGTACGCCCAGGGATACGGCTACGACCAGGCGTACGAGGGCGGATATGACGACCGCCATGACGACGCCTACGACCGGTCCGTCGGTGGCCGGAGGTCTGCTGCCCGGGCCCGCGACGGTGAGTTCTTCGAGACCTCCGGGGCAGCGATCATGGTGCACATCACGTTGGTGATCCTCGCGATCTGGTTGACCTGGGCGTACGGAACCTCGGTCATCTGAGAGCTCGAACGCAGGTCAACCCGCCGAAACTCCCACCTTGCCGACAGGTCTGCGGACCTGATGAGGGATAATGGACGCGCAATGCGCGCTCCGAGGCCATCCGGCAGGTGAGCGCCGACACGCGAGACACGGAAGAAGGTGCCGCATGGCGGCGATGAAGCCGCGGACGGGAGACGGTCCGCTGGAGGTCACCAAGGAAGGTCGGGGCATCGTGATGCGCGTCCCGCTCGAGGGTGGTGGCCGGTTGGTCGTCGAACTGAACGCCGAGGAGGCCGCCGCGCTCGGCGAAGAGATCAAAGGTCTTGGGCTGAACGCGTAGATGACCAAAACGCTGCCGCCCCAGGCTCTTCCGTCGCAGGTCGGGCCGCCCGCCTTCTCGCTGAGCCCGGACAGTCCGGAGAGTCTCGATCCCGAGATCATCGCGCTGCCCGTCATCCCGGGGGACGAAGCGCTGATCATCGGTCCAGGAGCTGTCGACCTCGGCGACCGCTACGACCTTCTCGGTCACCTCGAGTTCGAAGGTGCCACCGGCGGTGCCGGTGAGCTGACCACGTACGCCGTCAGCGGCCCTGGCTCCCTGCGACAGATCCTCCTCGTCGGTGTCGGCGCGCAGCGGGGCGACGACTTCCGGCGCGCGGGCGCAGCGGTCGCTCGCGCGGTGCGTGATCGATCAGGCGTGGTGACGACCGTCCCGGCGGCCGATCCCGAGGTGGCGCTGGAGCCCTTCGTGGCAGGAGCGACGCTCGGGTCCTTCCTCTTCCACTGGCGTTCGGAGGGCGCACCGTGGACGCCGGTGGAGACCATCACCCTCGCCGAGCTCGGTGCCGAGCACACAGAGGCTCTGGGCCGGGCTCAGTCGATCGCGCGCGCCGGCTGGCGCGCGAGGTTCTACGCCTCGGTCCCGAGCAATCTCAAGAACCCCGCCTGGCTCGCCGACCAGGCCGTCGAGCTGGCCGAGGCCAGCGGCCTGAAGGCCACCGTCTGGGACGAGAAGCAGCTCGCGGCGGACGGCTTCGGTGGCATCGTCGCGGTCGGGCAGGGGTCGGCTACGCCGCCCCGGCTGATCCGCCTCGACTACAGCCCCCGCAAGGCCGGCCGGAAGGTGCCCACAGTGGTGCTGGTCGGCAAGGGCATCACCTTCGACACCGGCGGGCTCAACATCAAGCCCGGCGACGGCATGGTCAACATGAAGCGCGACATGACCGGCGGCGCGGTGGTGCTCGCGGTGATGTCGGCGCTGGCCGAGATCGGCTGCCCGGTCAAGGTGGTCGGCCTCATCGCCGCCGCCGAGAACGCCATCTCCGGCTCCGCGCTGCGCCCCGGCGACGTGGTGACCCACTACGGCGGGCGCACCTCCGAGGTCACCAACACCGATGCCGAGGGTCGCCTCGTGCTCGGTGACGCGATGGCGTACGCGGCCGACAAGCTCAAGCCCGCGGCGATGGTCGACATCGCCACGCTGACCGGCGCGATGCGAGTCGCGCTCGGGCAGACGATGGCCGGCTACTTCGCCGACGACGACGCACTCGCCGAGCTGCTGGCCGAGGCATCGGACGTCTCCGGCGAGACCTTGTGGCGGATGCCGCTGACCGCGGACTACGAGGAGAAGCTCGCCTCGAAGGTCGCCGACGCCGACAACGCCCCCGGTGGCCCTGGCGCCATCACCGCGGCGCTGTTCCTCCACCACTTCACCGGCGGGATCCCGTGGGCCCACCTCGATGTCGGCTGCGGCGACGCCTACGCCGACGTCCACGAGCTCACCCCCGGTCCCACCGGCTTCGGTGCCCGGGTGCTGCTCACCTGGCTGGCGGGTCAGGACCCGCTGGCCGGCGTCGGCGGCTGAGGAGCCGGGCTAGGCCTTACGCGCCAGCAGGAGGCCGTCGCCGACCGGCAGGAGCAACGGGATCAGGTCGTCGTTGTCGATGACCTGCTGGTTGAGCTCGCGGATGGTGGCGGTCTCCTCGTCGCGTACGGAGGGGTCGGCCACGCGGTCGTGCCACAGGGCGTTGTCGAAGGCGACGACGCCGCCGGGACGGAGCAGACGCAGCGCTTCCTTGAGATAGGCGGCGTACTCGGTCTTGTCACCGTCGACGAAGACCAGGTCGTAGTGGTTGTCGGTGAGCCGGGGGAGGACGTCCAGCGCGGCGCCGGCGATGGTGCGGGCGCGCTGTTGCAGGAAGCCGGCCTCGGTGAAGCTCTGGCGAGCCAGCCGCTGGTGCTCGGTCTCGATGTCGACGGTGGTCAGGACTCCGTCGGGGCGCATGCCGCGCAGCAGCCACAGCCCGGAGACACCCGTGCCGGTGCCGACCTCGACGACGTTCTTGGCGTCGAGGACGGAGGCGAGGAAGCGCAGCGCGGCGCCGCCACCGGGGCCGATGGGTGCGACGCCGACCTCCTCGGCCCGTGAACGGGCGGCTGCGAGGAGGTCGTCCTCCGCGACGTACTCGTCGGCGTAGGTCCAACTGGCGGTGGAGACAGGGCTGGTCACACCGCAAAACCTAACCTGTTTCGCGCAACGGTGCGGGAACGCCTGATGCAACTTGTGCGTTGTAAGGGCACAGGAAGAGGAAAAATAGGAGCCTCACAGGCAACTCTCAGCCCTTCCGGGTCCAGGCGATCTACCGTAGGAGATGTCAGCGATCAGCGAGGCAGACAGGCGCACCATGACCGTGGATCCCACGAGCGAGACCCCGACTGCAGAGTCGGGCGTTCCGACGTGGGACCAGATCGTGGAGAACCACTCAGACCGGGTCTACCGGCTCGCTTACCGCCTCACCGGCAACCGCCACGACGCCGAGGACCTCACCCAAGAGGTCTTCGTACGCGTCTTCCGCTCTCTCGACACCTACAGCCCCGGCACCTTCGAGGGCTGGCTGCACCGGATCACCACCAACCTCTTCCTCGACCAGGCCCGCCGCAAGCAGCGGATCCGCTTCGATGCCCTCTCCGACGAGCGCGCCTCGCGCTTGAAGAGCAGCGGTCCGACGCCGGACGTGGCCTACACCGACCAGCGCTTCGATGACGACATCGAGCGCGCGCTGGCCACGCTGCCCCCCGACTTCCGGGCCGCGGTCGTGCTCTGTGACGTGGAGGGGCTCTCCTACGAGGAGATCTCCGAGATCCTCGGTGCCAAGCTCGGCACCGTCCGCTCGCGTATCCACCGCGGCCGGGCGATGCTCCGTGACGCTCTCGCTCACCGCGCCCCGCGCGGCGGACGCGTGCGCCACTCCGGGCCCAAGGTGTTGTGGGGCGGGGCTTCATGAGAGAGCACCAGCGAGCGACCATGAGCCTCGGGCCGGCGGGTCCGTATTCTTGGCCCTCCTCAACGGAGGCGCCGGCATGAGTCTGCTGGGCAACCACCTCGGTGCGCGTACGAGCGCCCTTCTCGACGGACAGCTCCCCGCTGCGGAGGAGGAGCGCGCCTGGGCACACGTGCACGGGTGCTGCGCCTGTCGCCGCCAGGTCGAGCGTGAGGGCTGGCTCAAGAGCCGTCTGGCCGGGCTCGGCGTCGATCCCGGGGTCTGCGCGCCCGCCGATCTGAAGGGCTCGCTCCGCGGTGGCGTCATGGCCGCCTCGATGCGATGGCCCGAGCCTGCCGAAGGATGGCCGTCCGCCGACGACCTCGGTGAGGACGGCGCCGACCCACGGTCGATGCGACGTACGTTGGTGATGGTCGCGGCTGGTGGCGGTGCTGTCGGCGCGGCCGTGTTCGGCATGTTCGCCTTCGCCGCCGCTCCCGCCGACGCGCCAGGTCCCAGGAACGTCCCTGTCACCGCGGTCACCCAGGTTCCGGGTGCGCCGATAGTCGCTCACGTACGCCGCTGAACCAGGCCATGACTGGCCGCGGAGCGGCACTACACGAGACCCGGGCTGCGCATTGTTGGGCCGAGTGGGAAGAATGGGTCGTGTGACGCCGGAACCACAAGACGACCAGTCGAAGCCGATCTCCCGCTGGGCCCCGCCGAGCGGGACCACGGCCGAGCAGTCGTCTGCTGACGACTTCGCCATCGATGCCACCGACGAAGGGCCCGACACGGCCGAGATCCCACTGCCGGGCATGCCACGACCCGCGGTCGCGCCGGCTCCGGCAGGCTCGGCCAACGACCCGCTGCCGCCCTCGGCGCAGCCAATGCCGGGAGCGTCCCTACCGGGCTTCGACGGCCCTCCGCCATCGCCCACCTCGCCGGCCGGGGCCGACGAGAAACGCCGTCGCATCCCAGGTCCGATCTGGGCGCTCGCGGCGGCTGTCGCATTCCTGATCGGTGTCTTGGGGGGCTACGCCGGTGGCGTGCTCGAGGACCAGGACGACATGTCGAGCCTGGCCGGCGGCGGGCTCGAGCCGGGCTCGATCGAGACCGACGCGCCGCTGGAGGCCGACGATGCCAGCATCGTGAAGGTCGCCGCGACGCTGCTGCCCTCGACCGTCCAGATCTTCGCCGAGTATCAAGGAGTCGAGGATGCCGCGACCGGTTCCGGGTTCGTCTTCGACAAGTCGGGCCACGTGGTGACCAACAACCACGTGGTCGCCGACGCGGCCAAGGCCAAGGGAACCATCGAGATCGTCGACCACAAGGGCCGCCGCTACGACGCGAAGGTGATCGGGCGAAGCGCGGTCTACGATCTCGCGGTGCTCGACGTGCCGGAGGTCAAGAAGCTCGAGCCGGCCTCGCTCGGCAACACCTCGCGACTGCGGATCGGTGAGGGTGTCGTTGCCATCGGCTCACCCCTGGGGCTGACCTCCACGGTCACCTCGGGCATCGTCAGCGCGCTCCAGCGCCCGGTCTCGACCGGGCAGACCGAGGACGACACCTCCTACATCAACGCGGTCCAGACCGACGCGGCGATCAACCCCGGCAACTCCGGCGGTCCTCTGGTCAACCTCGTGGGCCAGGTCATCGGGGTCAACTCGGCCATCGCGACCGCCGGCGGCGGTGAGGGTGGCGAGGGCGGCAGCATCGGGGTCGGATTCGCGATCCCGATCGACCAGGTCAAGGTGACCGCCGCCCAGATCCTGAAGACCGGCAAGGCGACCTACCCGATCGTGGGAGCCTCGGTGGACGTCCAGGCCCGCGACCACAACGGTGCGCTGATCTCGGTCGTCGACTCCGGTTCGCCGGCGGCGTCCGGTGGCCTCAAGGACGGCGACCGGGTCACCAAGGTGGGAGGCGTCACCGTCACCGACGGGATCGGCATGATCGTGGCGATCCGTGCCCACCAGCCGGGGGAGACCATCGAGTTCACCGTGATGCGCAACGGCGCCCGCCACGAGCTCAAGATCAAGCTGGAGGCGCAGACCGAGAATCTCGCCTGACCGGGCAAAGACGCGAAGAGCTGCTGGGCGCAATGCCTGGCAGCTCTTCGCGTTGTTGTGGGGAAGGTTCAGTTGTGGGGGGTGAGGTTGCTCTGACTCAAGAAGCGTCCGGCGTGGCGGCAGGGGCTGGATTGCTCTCCGCCTCGACGAACGGGTGGTCGGCCACGAAGGCCTTGGTCTGCGAGTACATGTCACCGATGAAGTTCTCGAGGACACTGGCCTCAACGCGCCACTGGCCGCGCCCGCCGATCTTGATGGCGGGGAGCTCACCACGGCGGACAAGGGCATAGACCTGTGCGCTCGAGGTGTTGAGCACCTCGGCGACGTCAGCAAGAGTCAGGAAGCGGGGGGTACCAGACATAAGTATCAGTCTCTCAGACTCAGCAACCGGCCGTAAACCACGGCGCCAACCTGTTAGTCCACCTTAGGCAGCGGTGCGCCACTTTGTGGATGCCTGGTGGGTGAACCGTGAAGCAGAGGTGCGCTATACCGCGAAGAGCAGATACAACCCGCCAACAGTGAAGCCGACCATGGTGACCAGAAGCGGTGCCTGCCCCGTGACCAGATGCTGCTTGGGAAGGACCTGCAGCGCCCGGATGTGGGCCGACCAGACTCCGAGCACGTGCCCGACGATCACGGCGGCCACCTTGATCACCGCCAGCAGCGTGGCGTGGAAGGCGAAGAAGTAGGAGACCGGCATATCGGCGGTTCCGAACCAGTCGCCCCCGTTTCCGAACGGGTCCGAGGCGTTGCGTAGCGTCGCCAGCCCGCTCTCCCAGAAGTAGCTGAGGTAGTGGGCCACGACGTATCCGACGATGATCGGCACGATCGACGGCGCGAGCTCGGCCGGCAGGGCCCGGCGGGGCACGTCACCGACACCGGTCAGCATGGTCCCGGCGCAGTAGAACCCGGCCACGAGCAGCGGGAGGGCGATGAGCGCCAGGTTGCTGATCAGGTAGGCCGTGCCGCCCGAGATCGAGGGACTCTGCACCAGCTGGAGCCACGGCGGCGACTCCCGGTAGGAGTCGTAGACGATGGTGCCGAAGAGCACCGAGACGACCGCGACCAGACCCGGGGCGGGGCGCAACGTGTCGAGGTTGCCGAGCGGGGTTCGCAGGACGAGGTTGCCGGCCTGCGTACGCCCCCACACCGATAGGCGTGCGGTCAGGGACGAGTAGACCTCGAACGGGTCGCAGCGCTCCAGGAACTCTTCGCCGAAGAGCACCCCGCCGAGGAACATCACCGCCAGGTAGACAGCCAGCCAGAGGCGTACGGGGCCGAGGTAGTTGTTCTCGGGGTAGACCAGCTCGAGCCACGCGAAGGCGAGCAGGGTGAACGCCGCCGGCCAGTAGCCAAGCCGCTCGGGCAGCCGGAACATCGGGTCGCCGGTGCCGCGCAGCCAGGTGATACCGGCCACGAGCGTGCGGGCCGGGCTGATCGCCTTCCAGACCGGTCCGAAGAGCAGCGAGAACGGCACGAGGCCGACCCACAGCCAGACGTACGTCATCCCGAAGATGGGGTTGTTGGCGTTGTCCGCGCCGGCGAATGCGACGAGCACGAAGTAGGCGAAGATCAGCAGCCCGACGACGCGCCACAGCGCGGTCCAGCCGGGGGAGTCGACGATGCGGCCGAGCCGCGGCAAGGGCCAGCCTCGAGGGTTGCGAACCTGTGGGCTCCGAGTGTCCACGACCTTGCCCGCGGCGGCGCGCTTCGTCGTGAGCACCAGGATCCCGAAGGAGACGACCAGGGCGAGGACAGCGCCCGCGATGACGTACTCGAGCGGCAGCGGGAGGTCCTGACGACCACCCACCCCGTGGGTGAGGATCACTTGACTTCGAGGGTGACGATGGTCTTGCCGAGGGTGTGCGACTCCACCTCGTACTGACCAGGAATCTCGAACGCGCCCAGGCTGATCCGGGTGGTGCCGACGCCGTAGGCCGCGGACTGCTCCGGGTCGGAGTGGACGTGGATCTCGCCGGCGGCATCGGCGGTCACGTCCAGCTCGACGCTGTGTCCGACGGGGACATCGATCTGGTTGCCGTGCGGATCGACCGAGCTGCCGGAGAAGTTGATCTCGACGACCACCGGGTCGCTGTCCTTGCTGGGATCGGTGGCGACGTCGTTTCCGCAGGCGGTCGCGATGGACGCGATCCCGCAGATTGCTGCCACGACCGCGATGAATCGGGCCGTGAGGCGCATTTCTCCCCCGTTTCATGGGTTACGTTCGGGCTGGTTCCTCGGACTACTCGCCTCGGACGGGTGAATTCCGCGGTCCGGCCCAAGGCTCTGCCACAATCGCATACGAACCAAAGAGGGGGCTGAGAGGCGTGAGCGAGCGATATGAGTGATCGGCTGGGGTCACGTGAGGTGGCGTTCCTGGACGGCGAGACGTTGTCGGTGCCGCACCAGGTGGCGAGCGTCGAGCTGATCCAGCCGAAGCCGGAGGGCTTCGACTACGGCGCCTTCCTCGAGCACGTCGAGGACCGGCTGGCCTTCGTGCCGCGCTACCGGCAGCGCGTACGCGTCGTGCCCGGCCGCATCGCCTACCCGGTGTGGGCCGACGACGACCGTTTCGACCTCACCTACCACGTACGCCGCTCCGCGCTGCCCCGTCCGGGCTCGATGGATCAGCTGCTCGACCTGGCCGGCCGGATCGTCTCGCGGCCTCTGGACCGCTCGCGGCCGCTGTGGGAGCTGTATGTGATCGAGGGGCTCGCCGGTGACCGGGTGGCTCTGATCACCAAGACCCACCAGGCGCTGGTGGACGGCGCCGAGACCGTCGACCTGGTCCAGCTGCTGCTCGACGACAAGCCAGAGGTGGGGCCGGTCGTGCCCGACCTGTGGGAGCCACCGGAGGCCGAGTCGGGCGCGCGCCTGGTCGCAGGTGCCGTCTTCGAGGCGGCCACCTCGATCAGCGGTCTGACCGACACCGCCCGCAGCCTGGGCGGCTATGCCCTGGGGCGGGTCACCGGTGTCGCCAAGGACATTCAGAACGCCGGCGCCGGAATCGCCCAGGCCCTGACCCGCCGAGCCCCGGTGCGGCCGACGCCGCTCAGCGGAGCGCTCTCCCAACAGCGCCTGGTGGTCACGCTCCAGGCCGATCTGGCCGACTTCCGCCGCATCCGCGACACCCACGGAGGCACCGTCAACGACGTCATCCTCGCCGTCGTCACCGGTGGTCTTCGAGCCTGGCTGATGACTCGCCAGGAGTCCCTCGCCGGCGTACGTCAGGTGCCGGCACTGGTGCCGGTCTCGGTGATCGACGAGGAGCTCGACCCGACGCAGCTCGGGTCCGCGGTGGCACCGCACTTCGTGGTGCTCCCGGTCGCGGAGGCGTCCCCGGTGGTCCGGCTCCACCAGGTCTCCTACTCCTTCGAGCAGCACAAGGAGACCGCCCGAACGGTCAGCGCGCAGCGGCTGGCCGGGATCAGCGGTTTCGCCCCGGCGACCTTCCACATCGTCGGCTCCCGAGTGGCCGCGGAGAGCGAGCACGACTACCTGCTCTCGGTGTGCAACGTGCCGGGCCCGCAGGAGCCCCGCTACGCGGCCGGATCGCGCCTGGTGGCGAGCTATCCGATCCACCCGCTGGCCGAGGGACACACGCTCGCGATCGGGGTGACCTCCTACGACGGCCAGGTCTTCTTCGCCATCACCGCCGACCGCGACCTGGTCCCCGACGTGTCCCTGCTCGGTCAGTGCCTGAGCGAGGCCATCGACGAGCTGCTCGACACCGTCTCGGGCCGCCGGTTCCGGGCACCCAGAGGGTTGCGGGTGGTCAAGAACTCCGGCGAGTGAGGCAGAATCATGACTCGTGACCCGCATCTACGTACCCGCCACGCTGGAGCTGCTCGCTGACTGGTACGCCAAGGGCGAGCTGCCCAACACCGCCGACGGCTATGCGGCGCCCGATGACAGCGAAGAGGCGGAGTACGCCGCGCTGATGAGCGCCGCCGACGACTCGGCGGCTCTCCTGGCCGGTCCCGGGCGCAGGGTCGTGGTCGTCGTCGACGCTCCCGACAAGATCGCCCACCACCTGGAGACCCAGGTGGTGCCGCTCAAGCTCGTCGCCGCCGTTCACGCAGACCTGGCCGACCGGCCCGCCGACGCCGATCCCGACGAGGACCTGGGCTGGTTCGCGACCCAGGAGATCCCGCACCTCATCGGCTCAGACATGCCCTAGCTCAGCGAGACAGGTACGCCGCGCCGACCGCCTGCTCGAGGTCGAAGGCCTTGAGCATCAGCTCCTCGACGTACTGCTCGAGCTTGGCGCCCACCATCGGCACGGGCACCTTGATGCTGAGTCGTACGCTCTCGGTCGTGCGTCCGTCGGACTCCGAGAGCGAGATGTTGCCGCGCAGGGTGGCCAGTCCGCCCGGGATGGTGATGTCGACGACCGCGACGGTGTCGGTGGACCAGACCTCGTTGTGGCGGACGGCGAGGTCGCCGGTGATGATGGGCTTCGCGAAGGAGGGTACGCCGACGGTCGACTGCACCCGGTCGATCTGGACCTCTCGCGGTGCACCGCCGATCGTCACCCGACGCCGGAGCGCCCCCTGGGCGTCGGCGACCTTCTCCCGGAAGCCCGGATCAGCGAGCATCGCGGTCACCTCACCCATGCGGGCGTCGTAGACGAGCTCGTGCTGAAGGGTCGTCGTCATTGCCGAGTCCTTTGGGGATCTGCTGCGGGTTGGGGCGGGATGAGGGTCAGCCGGCGAGCCAGCGGGTGCCGACCTCGTGCTCCTTCTCGAGCGCCTTCTTGAAGATCGAGCAGATGAGATCCTCGAGCTTTCCGCTGATCAGGGGCACATTCACGGTAGCGGCCAAGTCGACCGTCTCGATAGTCCGGCCGCCGTTCTCGACCAGGCGCGCGGTGCCGGAGAGTGACCCCGGCTTGCCCGGAAGGGTGAGCTTGAGGTCCCCGGAGGTGAAGTCGGCCGACCAGATCTCGTCCTGGTGCACCTCGATGGCGTCGCCGACGAACTTCTTCGCGAAGCCCGGCACGCCGCTCACCTTCTGCTCGTAGCGGATGCTCACCGTCGACCCGGTGATGGCCACGCTCTTGGACAGCGCGTGCTGGGCGTCGCAGACCCGCTCGCGGAACGCCGCGTCGGCGAGCATCCCGGTGACGGCTGAGATCGGGGCGTCGTAGGCCAGGTCGATCGACAGCTCTTTCACGCGACCACCGCCGCTGCGCGAGCGCCAGAGTACGGACGCGGTCGCGTGATGTCTCGATGGTTCACTCGCTGGCGCTCGTTCATGACTACACATCATGACGCCTCTGCGGGCCAGAGTCATCAGCGAAGCCGCCGAGACAACCGACACATTCTATGAGTATGCGAATCTCGGCGGGTCGAGGCGGCCGCGACCTATGGCTCACATCGGCGATTCCTTCGGATTCAGATGCCTATCCAGGGGCCTGCCGGGATACCGTGAGAGGTGTGTCAACGGAGACGCATATCAAACCTGTCCAAGCCCCGCAGAAGGCCCTGCAGAACGACCCGCAGCAGCACCTGCCGAGCACCACCTATTTTCGCAACGTAGCTCCCGAGGAGCTCACCGGTCGCAGCGAGGCAGATCTCGCCGGCGCGGTGGGATCGCATCTAGCGCTGGCTTCGAGCCGCCCGCAGGGCACCGCCGCAGTCCGCATCCTCACCCCGACCACAGCCAACGACGGCTGGTCGGCCGGAGGCCGTAGCGTCGTCGAGATCGTCGTCGACGACATGCCCTACCTCGTGGACTCGGTCAAGACCGAGCTCTACCGCCGCGGCCTCGACGTCCATCTCGTCGTCCACCCCGTCATCGACGTGGCTCGTGACGTGACCGGTTCGCTCGAGGGGGTGAACGAAGGCGACATCCGCGAGTCCTGGATGCACATCGAGATCGACCGCCTCGCCCCCGATGCCGCCAAGGAGATCGTCACCGGCCTGGAGGGCGTTCTCGAGGACGTACGTGAGGTCGTCGAGGACGAGCCGAGGCTGCACCGCCGGCTGGCGGAGATCGCGGCCGGCCTGCGCTACACCCCGCCCAACAGCGTGCCGCGCGAGGAGGCTGCCGAGGCCGCCGAGCTGCTGGCGTGGCTGGCCGAGGACCATTTCCTGCTGACCGGCTACCGCGAGTACCGCCTCGACGGCGACTACCTGCGCGGCCTGTCCGGCACCGGGCTGGGCATCCTGCGCGCCGACCCGCCGCAGGCACCCGACCACGGCAAGATGCCGCCGAAGGTCGCCGCTCTCGCCCGGGACAAGGCGATGCTCGTCCTGGCGAAGGCCAACTCTCGCTCGACCGTCGGCGAGCCCGCCTACCTCGACCACGTCGGCATCAAGATGTTCAACGCCGCCGGCGAGGTCATCGGCGAGCACCGCTTCCTCGGCCTCTTCACGACGAAGGCCGCGCGGGAGTCGGTGACGAAGATCCCGGTCGTCCGTGGCAAGGTCACCGCGGTCCTCGACCACACCGGCTACGACAGCCGCAGCCACACCGGCAAGGCGATGCTCGACGCGATGGAGACCTACCCGCGCGAGGAGCTCTTCCATGCCTCTTCCGAGGAGCTGATGGCACTCGCGGAGGCCGCGCTGGGAGCGATCGAGCGACGCATCCTGCGGGTGGCGGTCCGGCCCGACACGTACGGCCGCTATGTCTCGGTGCTGGTCTCGCTGCCGCGCGACCGTTACAACACGACGGTCCGTGAGCGGTTCTCGAAGGTGCTGCTCGACGCGCTCGGCGGGACCGACCTCGAGTTCACCGTACGCATCAGCGAGTCGACCACGGCGCGGGTGCACTTCGTGGTGCACGGCACCACCAAGTCGCTGGGGAAGGCCCTGGACACGCCGGGGCTGGTCGACAGCCTCGAGTCGCGGCTACGTCAGGCCGCTCGCAGCTGGCGCGACGACCTGGTCAGCGCGGTCATCGCCCAGGCGGGTGAGGACGGCGCGGCTCGGCTGGGGCATCTGCTCGACGCGTTCCCAGAGGCCTACAAGGAGGACTTCGACGCCGCGACCGGTGCCGTCGACCTGGCTCGTCTCGAGCTGCTCTCGCACCAGGGGGACGCGGTCGACTTCTCGTTCTACAAGGACCCGGAGAGCGCCGGCGGCTTCCGGATCAAGATCTACCGCACCGGCGGACCGCTCTCGCTCTCGCTGATGCTCCCGATCCTGTCCTCCTTCGGGGTCGAGGTCACCGACGAGCGTCCCTATGACCTCGACGGTCTCGGCAGCACGGGTGTCCAGGAGGAGTGGTTCATCTACGACTTCGGGCTCGCGTACGCGGATACGCCTGTCGGCACCGACGACCAGCTGGTCGCCGCACTGCACCAGGCATGGTCCGGACGCAGCGAGGTCGACGGCCTCAACGCCCTCGTCCTGGCGGGCGGCCTCGACCACGGCCAGGTGACGGTGCTGCGTGCCTACGGCCGCTACCTGCGTCAGGCGGGCACCCCGAGCTCGTTCCTGTCGATCGGCAACGCGCTGTGCGCCAACCCTCGCATCGCGCGGCAGATCGTGGAGCTCTTCGAGACTCGGTTCGACCCGTCTCTCGCGGGCCGTGACGAGGAGAAGAGGGCCGAGGCGATCATCGAGGCCCTCGATGACGTGGTGAGCCTGGACCAGGACCGGATCCTGCGCAGCTATGTCACCCACATCCTCGCCACGACACGCACCAACCACTATCGCGGGCGCAGCTTCGTCGCGTTCAAGTTCGACCCGCAGCAGCTGCCCGACCTGCCGCTGCCCCGGCCGGCGTACGAGATCTTCGTCTACTCACCCGACGTCGAGGGCGTGCACCTGCGCTTCGACGCCGTGGCGCGTGGTGGGCTGCGCTGGAGCGACCGGCGCGACGACTTCCGCACCGAGGTGCTCGGGCTGGCCAAGGCGCAGCAGGTCAAGAACACCGTGATCGT
>NZ_JBOHDN010000093.1:0-2589 GCF_050699375.1 Nocardioides sp.
CGATGCGCGCGGTCTCGGTCAGCTTGTCGGCAAGGGTGGTCTCCCACTCGGGGTGGGTGAAGGTGAAGTAGTGGAGTCCAAGGTCCATACCTCAGACGCTAGGCCTTCGAGTGCGCTCGAAGACAAGCCCTCAATCAGTGCCGGGATCGTGACGAGCGGTACGCAGCGGCGACCCGTACACGACGACGGCCGCGACGACGAAGAGTGCCACCGCCACCCACAGCGCCGGCCGGAGTCCCAGCAGCTGGGCCACAAGTCCGCCGGTCAGAGCGCCGATCACGGCACAGGTGCGGTTCGCGGACCGGATGGTCGCGTTCATCCGGCCCTGCATCTCGTCAGGCGTCACGGACTGCCGATAGCCCAGCGAGTTGGCGTTCTCGATCCCCATCCCGAACCCGGCCATCACCTGAGCGGCGCCGAGCAGGACGACGCCGAGCACCGTGGGTGGCGCCGACGCCGTGCTCGCCCACGCCACCGGTGCGACCACGACGCCGAGCAACATCGCGCCGCCCGCGCCGAGGCGGTGCCCGGCCCGCACTGCGAGCGACGATCCGAGCAGCCCGCCCACGCCGGTGAACGCGAGGACGATGCCGTACGCCACCACCCCGAGTCCCATCTCGCGAAGCGCGAACGGCGCGAACGCCGTCACCGCCATGGCGTTGCCCGTGAACCAGATGTGGGTGGAGATGGCGTGCGGGGCGATGGTGCGGTGGGGGTAGATGAAACGTATCCCGTCGGCGATGTCGCCCACGACGTCGGCGGGCGTGCTCGGCCGGCGCGGCAACGCCGGCTCCTCGACGCGCAGCCGAGCGTTCATCACCGCGCCGAGCGCACAGGTGAGCGCATCGGCGAGGACCGTGAACGGAGCCCCGACGAGGGCGACCATCCCGCCGCCCAGGGCCGGCCCGGAGGTCAGCGCGACGGTGTCGCCCTGGTCGATGCGGGCGTTGGCCGAGAGCAGTGCGCTCCGCGGCACCAGGCGAGGAATGAACGACTGGCGAGCGGCGACCTCGAGGACCGAGAGCGCTCCGACCACGAAGAGCACCCCGGCCACGACGGACAGCGAGAGCGCGTCAGCCAGCCACAGCACCGGGATGGCGAGCAGCGCCACCGCCTGCGCAGCGTTCGACCAGACCAGCAGCGGCTTGCGTCGCACCCGGTCGACCAGGACGCCGGCGAAGACTCCCAGGAAGGCGTACGGCAACACTCTTGCGGCATTGACGACGCCTACCTCCGCGGGCGTCGCGACGAGCACCTGGACGACCAGCACCTGGATCGCGACCGTCGAGACGGCGGTGCCGAACGAACCTGTCGTGGAGGCGGTCCAGTAACGGACGAAGGCCGGGATCCGCATCGCCTCGTCGCTCACGCTGCCGCTTCCGTAGCGCAAGCGCCATTGTACGGAAGCAGCAGCGTGATGACTTCGATGGTCGCTCGCTGGCGCTCGCTCACGCGGCCTCATCCTAGTGAGGAGCAACCGATCGAGCCGGTCACGGCCTCGCGTCCGACTCACGCTCGGGCAGCTCTGCCAGGTGCTTGTGGCCCCAGTCCCCCAGCGGCTGGAGGGCGGCGATCAGCTCTGCCCCGGCCGGGGTCGGACGATAGAGGACCTGCACCGGTGTCGAGGGGATCACCTCTCGCGCAATGAAGCCGTCACGCTCGAGCTCCTTGAGGCGCAGGGCGAGCATCCGGTCGGAGATACCCTCGACCGCGCGCCGGTATTCACCGAAGCGGCGCGCGCCGCCCACGGCCGCGAAGAGCACCGCGCCGGACCAGCGTTGCCCGACGCGTTCGAGCGTGCGCTGGAAGACGGCGCACGACGTCTCGTCGACCTGCTTGCCATTGGGTGTCACTTACCCAGGATAAGTTGCTAACGCCCCTGTTGCAACGTGACGTTGCGCCGCACAGACTCTGTGGTTGTCGGTCCATCGACCGGCCTCGAGATCGCCCGCGGACGCGGGTCAGCCAAAGGAGTACACGCGTGTCCATCGCGTACATCGTCGTCTCGTCCCTGCTCGCACTTGCCTGCCTGGCATCCGGGATGACCAAGGTGACCAGGCAGCCGGCCATGGTCGAGCAGCTGGGTGGGCTCGGCGTCGCCGCCAAGTACGTGCCCGTTCTCGGCGTCCTGCTCGTGCTCGGCGCTATCGGCCTCATCGTCGGCAACTGGGTCGGTGCCCTCGGCGTCGCGGCCGCCGGGGCGCTCGCGCTCTACTTCATCGGTGCGATCCTCACCCACCTGCGCGCCGGCGACGCCAAGGGTTCGGTGCCCACGGTCGCTCTCACCCTTGTCTCGGTTGTCGCGCTAGTGCTGCGGGTGCTGTCGCTCTGACCTCGGCAACACTGACTCGGGTCAGCGAAGCAGCGGCTCGCGCCTGAGGTCGCGCTTGTCGAGCTTGGCGTCGTACGCAGCCAGCGGCTCGGCCTTGGTCGCGTCGGCCTCGACCGCGGAGCTCGCGACGCCGGCCCACTCCAGGATGCGGGCGGTGGCGAGATCGCGCTCGTCGGCGACTAGCCCGGCCACGTTGGCGCCGTGGTTCATGCCCGGCGCGGTGAAGACGTAGGAGTCCTCGGTCCTGGCGCCCGGGC
>NZ_JBOHDN010000094.1:0-47476 GCF_050699375.1 Nocardioides sp.
TCCGCGCCACACCCGGGCCGCCGCCCCGATAATCAGCCAGGTCTTTTCTCGATGGGTCCCGGTGTCCAGGACCGCGCAGCGGCCGGCGCAGCCGGCGGGCCGTAGGCCCGTCCTTGACTCCGGGGCCCATCGAGAACACCCTCCAGAAAAGGGTCGGCGGCCCACACCAACCCGTCGGAGGGAACGTTCCGGCAGGGAGATGGTCTCGACAAGCTCGACCACCGGGGCGTGGGGGTCTCGACAAGCTCGACCACCGGAGTCGACGTGGTCTCGACAAGCTCGACCACCGGAGTCGACGTGGTCTCGACAAGCTCGACCACCGAAGCAACGCAGGTCTCGACAAGCCCGACCACCGAAGCCCGGGAGGTCGAGTGACCGCCCCGACCTCCGGAGCACCCAGGTCAGCTACGGTGCAACCCCATGAAACCGCTAGGCAACGTCCCCTGGCCCCCGGAACCGATGCGGACAGACCGGACGATGCTCAGAGAGACCAGACAGAAAGACAGACGAGCATTGGCCGAGCTGCTCTCGTCCGAGATCGTGCAGGCGTACCTCGGCGGCCCGCAGCACACCCGAGAAGAGCTCGAGCAGCTGATCCCAGCCGATCCGAACACACGACCAGGGATCTTCGCCGTCGAGCACGCCGGCCACCTGATCGGCAGGATCACGGTCCAGCGGCGGGACGCGGCGTGGGCCCACCACGTACGCGACGAGGGCGATGAGGTGGAGCTCGGCTATGAGTTCCTGCCCACCTCCTGGGGCCGCGGACTGGCGACCGAAGCAACCCAGGCAGCGCTCGGTTGGATCAGCGCGACGCTCCCCGGCGAGCCGGTCGTCCTGACCACCCAAGTGGCCAACGAGCGCTCGCTACGCCTGGCCCGCAGGCTCGGGTTCGTCGAGGTGGAGCGGTTCGTCGGCTACGGCGCGGAGCAGTGGTTCGGCCACCTCAGCACACCGAGCTAGTCGGTCTCGAGCATGTTGGCGGTCCACAGACCGAGCCCGAGCGGGAGCAGGATGCCCCAGGTCGGATGAAGCTCGGCGAAGCCGTCGGGCGACTCACCGATGAGGGCCAGCCAGGACAGCAGCGTCACGATCACCCCGAGAGCGACCGCGATCCCGGCAGCGACACGTGCCGCGCCTGCCCGGTGCACGGCGAGGACGACGGCGAGCACCGGAGCAGCGAGCACGAAGAACAGCCCCAGGTACAGCACGACGGTGAGCCAGCCGAAGGACCCGGGCACCTCCCCTGAGTTGTCCCGCACCTCGGCGACCCACCGGATCGCGGCCCACATGGTGAGCGGGAGGTCGACGTCCGAGTCGTCGTCCACGACCCGAACCACGGGAGAGGCGAGGGTGGCGACGGCGAGGATGAGTACGCCGATGAGCTGCGTACGCCGCAACCGCGATGCGTTCTCGTCATTCCCGCGAAGCGCGGAGCGAATCAGACCGTCCGAGTTGTCCGTCACCGGCTCAGGTTATGCCGCCCGAGCACCCCAGACGCAGCCGCGGGTCAGTCCTCGGGCGAGCCCAGGTAGGCGACCAGCGCCAGGTGGTCGGAACCGGGGACCTCGACGGTCTCCGTGGCCAGTGCGGTCAGGGAGTCCCCGATGAGGACGTGGTCGATGGCTGCCGAAGGCGGGAGAGGTATGCCCGCGAACCCCTCGGTCGGCCAGGTCGGCTGCCATCCCGCGTTGCTGGCCCGGGCCGCGTCCTGCACCTCGGCCCCGTCGAGCAGCCGCCGGACCGTGTGGTGGTCGAGCGAGGCGTTGAGGTCACCCAGGACGAGATCCGGCTTCTCCTCGGAGGCCGTCTTGACGATCAGCTCCTGCTCGGCCGGCCACTCCGCGACCGTCGGGGGTGCAGGATGGGCGACGATGACCCGCCACTCCCCCACGTCCGCTACCCACGACCCCATGCCGGTCTCGATCCGGAGCGACTTGGTGATCGGACGGTCGGCGAAGAGCATCGTCCCGCGGGTGCCCGTCGCTGCCCTGCCGATCCGGTAGGGCAGCTCAGCCCGCACCGCCACCGACAGCCGCGCGAACGCCTCCGGAGTGATCTCCTGGACGGCGAGCACGTTCACCTTGTGCGCGCGCACAGCCTCGACCACCGCATCGGTGTCGCCGTTGCCCTCGAAGAGGTTGGTCGTCATCACCGTCAGCGGCTCACCGGCACTCGTCGACCGGGATCCGGCGTACAACGGCGCCTGCCAGGCGACGTGCACCGCGAGCAGCAGCGCGACGACCCCTGCGACCACCGCGAGCCGGACTCGCCCGCGACCGGCCGCCATCCACACCAGCACGAGGATCGCGACCAGGCACAGGGCGTACAAGACGATGGCGAAGGGTGCGAACGCGGCCAGCCGGACAGCCCGCAGATCGGTGCTCTCCAGGGCCCGCGACAGCGTGATCGCCAACGCGGGCAGGCCACAGACGAGCAGCACTCCCCAGGACAGCGCCAGCGGCACCCACCTCGCTCGACTCACGATGACCCCTGGCTCACAGCACCACCAGGTCGTCGCGGTGGATGACCTCCCGAGCGTACGCAGCGCCCAGGTTGGCCTCGAGATAGCCGGAGGAGCGCCCGGCCAGTCGCGGGATCTCCTCGGCGTCGTAGTTCACCAGCCCACGCGCTACGGCCGTGCCGGAGGGATCGACGACGTCGACCGGGTCGCCGGCGTGAAAGGCACCGGCCGAGCCGGTGACCCCCGCCGCCAGCAGGGAGGCACCACGCCGGGTGATCGCGGTGACCGCGCCGGCGTCGATGGTGATCGACCCGACCGCGTCGGTGGCGTGCTGGAGCCACAGCAGCCGCGCCGGGCGCCGCTTGCCGACGGCCTGGAACAAGGTGCCGACCGGTTCACCGGCCAGCGCGGGCCCGGCCTGAGCAGCCGAGGTCAGCACGACCGGTACGCCGTCCTCGACCGCGATCCGGGCGGCCTCGAGCTTGGTCACCATCCCGCCGGTGCCCACGCCGGCGGCACCGGCCTTGCCGATGGTCACGTCGGTGATGTCGTCGAGCGAGGCCACCTCGTCGATCCGCCGGGAGCCCGGCTGGGAGGGCGGCGCGTCGTAGAGCCCGTCGACATCGCTGAGCAGCACCAGCAGGTCGGCCTTGACCAGGTGGGCCACCAGCGCCGCGAGCCGGTCGTTGTCACCGAACCGGATCTCGGAGGTGGCCACGGTGTCGTTCTCGTTGACGATCGGGAGCACCCCGAGGTCGAGCAGCTTCGACAGCGTGGCGTCGGCGTTGCGATAGTGCGCGCGCCGATTCAGGTCATCGACGGTGAGCAGCACCTGACCTGCGATGATGCCGTGCTTGGCGAGCTCGCCGGTGTAACGGTGCACCAGCAGTCCCTGCCCCACACTCGCCGCCGCCTGCTGCTTGGCCAGCGCCCTGGGACGCTTGGCCAGCCCCAACGGCGACAGACCGGCCGCGATCGCCCCCGAGGAGACCAGCACGACCTCGTGGCCGGCGGCCCGGGTCTTGGCGAGCACGTCGACCAGCTCGCTCACCCGCACCGGGTCGATGCCTCCGGCCGCGGTCGTCAACGACGAAGAGCCGACCTTGACGACGATCCGAGACGCCCCCGTCACCTGGGCTCGACTCACTCGGCCTCCTTGGCCCCAGGGCGGTGTGCTGAGCCTGTCGAAGGGTCGTCCTCGGCCCAATCGGCGTCGGGGTCGTCCTCGCCGCCGATCTCGTACGCCACCGGGCCGGCCCCGTCACGGAGCCGTCGGGCGATGTCGGCCCGGGCTTCATACTCCTCCTTGGTCTCCATCCCGGCATCGATCTCACGTCGCCGGGAGGCGGCGGGTCGCTCCTCGTAGAAGCGCTGGTCCTCGCCGCGGCGGCCGAGCATCTCGGCGCCGGTCTCGATGGAAGGACGGAAGTCGAAGACGACGGAGTTGGCCGGGTCGCCGATGATGACGGTGTCGCCCTCCTGGGCACCGAGCTCGACCAGGCGCATCTCGACGCCGAGCCGGTTGAGGCGGTCGGCGAGATAGCCGACGGCCTCCTCGTTCTCGAAGTCGGTCTGGCGCACCCAGCGCTCGGGCTGCGGGCCGCGTACGAGGTATTCACCGTTCTTCGACACCTTGACCGTGAAGCCGTTCTTGCCCTCCACACCGGCCGGGCGGAGCACGACCCGAGTCGCCTCCACCGCGGGCGTGTCCTTGCGCGAAGCGGCGACGATGTCGGCCATCGCGTAGATCAGCTGCTGAGTGCCCTCGCCCGAGGCGGCGGAGATCTCGAAGACCTTCAGGCCGCGCTTCTCGAACTCGTCGATGGTCATCTGGGCGATCTCACGACCGTCGGGTACGTCGACCTTGTTGAGCGCGACCAGCCGCGGCCGGTCCTCGAGGCCGCCGTGGCGGCTGAGCTCGTTCTCGATCACGTCGAGGTCGTCGACGGGGTTGCGGCCCGGCTCGATGCTCGCGGTGTCGATGACGTGCACGAGCGCGGCACAGCGCTCGATGTGGCGCAGGAACTCGTGCCCGAGTCCGCGGCCCTCGCTCGCGCCCTCGATCAGGCCGGGCACATCGGCGACCGTGAAGGTGATCTCGCCGCCCTTCACCACGCCGAGGTTCGGCACCAGGGTGGTGAACGGGTAGTCGGCGATCTTCGGGCGGGCGCGCGAGACCGCGGCGATCAGCGACGACTTGCCGGCGCTCGGGAAGCCGACCAGGCCGATGTCGGCGACGACCTTGAGCTCCAGCCCGATCTCCCGCTCGCCGCCGGGCTCGCCAAGGAGCGCGAAGCCGGGAGCCTTCCGCTTGGAGGAGGCCAGCGCCGCGTTGCCGAGACCGCCACGGCCGCCTTCGGCGACGACGAGCTCGGACCCCGGACCCACCAGGTCGGCGAGCACGTTGCCCTGCGCATCGGTCACGACGGTGCCATCCGGAACGGCAAGCACCAGGTCCTCGCCGCGGGCGCCGTTCTTGTGGTCGCCCGCAGCCTGGCCGCCGTTGGCGGCCTTGCGCTTGGGGCTGTGGTGGTAGTCGATCAGCGTGGTCACGTCGGGGTCGACACGCAGGATGATCGACCCACCGGTGCCACCGTTGCCACCGTCGGGACCGCCCAACGGCTTGAACTTCTCGCGGTGCACCGACGCCACACCGTGCCCGCCGCGACCGGCCTCGACGTGGAGGGTTACGCGGTCGACAAACGTGGGTACAGCCATGCCTCCAGCCTACCGACGGCACGCCCCACAGTCCCTATCCGCGATCGGCCAGCCCCAGGGCCTGCCGAGTCGGCACTAAGTTGAGTCCCATGCGTATAGGAACAGTGATGTGGCCGATCGAGGACTGGCCGGCGATGGGCGAGCGTTGGGCGCAGGCCGAGCAGCTCGGGTTCGAGACGGCGTGGGTCTATGACCACCTGGCCTGGCGCGGGCACAGCCCGTGGGAGGAGGCGTTCACCTCGATGGCCGCCGCGGCCGCCCTCACCTCCACGATCCGGCTCGGCACGCTGGTGACCACCCCCAACTTCCGTACGCCGATCCCGACGGCCGCGGCGATCCGCAGCCTCGACCGGATCTCCGGTGGGCGCATGACGATCGGCATCGGCGCGGGCGGCGACGACCACACCTCAGACGGCGACGTGCTCGGGCGGGAGTTCACGCCCCGCGAGCGCGCCGACCGGTTCGCCGAGTGGACCCGCACCGTCGACCGGCTGCTGCGCGACTCGCCGGTCACGATCGACGGCGAGCACTGGCAGACCCGCGAGGTCACCGTCTCGGCCGGTCAGGTGCAGCAGCCTCGTACCCCGCTCTGGCTGGCCGGCAACGGCCCCCGCGGGATCCGGCTCACCGCCGAGGTCGGCGACGGGTGGATCGCCAACCCGCCGGGCGACGACCCGAAGGCGTACGTCGCCAAGCGGCTCGAGATGCTCCGCTCGGCCTGCGAGAAGGCCGGCCGGGACTACGACGCGATGCCGAAGCTCTTCATGACCGGCTTCACCGACGAGCCATGGACCGAGTCGGCCGACGCGTTCGAGGACCTGGCCGGCGCCTACGCCGAGATCGGGATCACCGACCTCGCGATCCACTGGCCCCGTGCCGGGACCCGCTGGGAGCTCTCGCAGCAGGTCTTCGAGGAGATCGCGGCGCGCGCGGCGTACGTCTAGATGGCCCGAAGGGCTCCCTCCTGACGGAGGGAGCCCTTCGGAATGTCATACACAGGCGACTGTGGTCTCGACCCGCAGTCACGGCTTCGCAAGCTCAGCCATGCGCTCGCTCGACCCCTTCGCGTTCGTCCGGCGCAAGCGCCGGACGAGCTCAGGCGCCAGCGACGATGTTGATCACCCGGCGGCCGCGGCGCTTGCCGAACTCGACCGCGCCCTGCTGGAGGGCGAACAGGGTGTCGTCGCCGCCACGACCGACGTTGGTGCCGGGGTGGAAGTGGGTGCCACGCTGGCGGACGATGATCTCTCCGGCGTTGACGACCTCTCCACCGAAGCGCTTCACACCGAGGCGCTGGGAGTTGGAGTCGCGACCGTTCTTGGTGCTTGCCGCACCCTTCTTGTGTGCCATCTGTTCAGTCCTTTGTGAGTCTCGACGCCGGAATCAGGCGTTGATCGCGGTGACCTTGACCTGGGTGTACTTCTGACGGTGACCCTGGCGCTTCTTGTAACCGGTCTTGTTCTTGTACTTCTGGATGATGATCTTCGGGCCCTTGGAGGCACCGACGATCTCAGCAGCGACCGAAGCCTTGTCGAGGCCGGTCGTAGTGACAGTCTGACCGTCGACGAGCATGACCACGGGCAACGTGACCGCAGCACCGGCCTCGCCGTCGAGGCGGTCGATCTCGATGACGTCGCCGACAACGACCTTCTGCTGCTTGCTGCCAGCCTTCACGATCGCGTACACCGCGGTCTCCTTCATGCTCCGAACTCAAAGTCTCATGTGTCCCACGGCAGCTGCACACGTAGGTGAGCGCCGGACCCCGAAGCGATAGGTGCCGGCGGCTGCCTGCAGGAATGGCGCACTGCGCACGCCGAGGTTCAATATTACGTACGCGGCCAGGTAGCCGCAAAACGCCGCGACACAGTTCGCCACGACTCCGTCAGGACATTGTGCCCCGACGAGCCGCCAACACGGTCATCGGGCGTCCGGTTCGATGGTGGCACCTACGAACCGGGCACGATTCCGGGCATGATGTCCCTCATGACGTCGACCGGCCTGTCCACCAAGGCCACCTCACCCCCTCCCCCCGAGGGCGCAATCACGGGAAGCGCGGAGGCCCGCCAGGAGGAGATCCTGGAGCGCGCCCGCACGACCGGGCGGGTCGCGGTCACCGACCTCGCACCCGACCTCGGAGTCAGCGTCGAGACGATCCGGCGCGACCTCAAGGTGCTCGCGGACCGCGGAGTCGTGGAGCGGGTCTACGGCGGCGCGGTCGCACTGGAGAGCGGCAGCTTCGAGACGACGCTCGAGTTCCGGGCCGGCCGCGACGTCGATGAGAAGCACCGGATCGCACGGGCCGCCATGCAGTACCGGCACGGGGCGGAGACGATCTACATCGACGAGGGCACGATGCCGCAGTTCCTCGCCGAGGAGCTCTTCGGTGAGGGTCCGGCGACGATCATCACCCCCTCGCTTCCCGTGGCCACCCGCCTCTCCGCCGACCCACAGCTCACCGTGATCGTCCTGGGCGGACGCGTGCGCACCATCACCCGCGGCGTCGTGGACCAGTGGGCGACCCGGATGCTGGGCGACCTGGTGATCGACCTGGCCTACATCGGCGCCAACGGAATCTCCCGCGAGCAGGGGCTGACTACCCAGGACCCGTCGGTCGCCGCCGTGAAACGGACCGCGATCGAGCGCTCCCGGCGCCGGATCTTCTTCGGGGCCCACACCAAGTTCGGTGCCTCCAGCCTGTGCCGCTTCGCGGGCGTACGCGACTTCGAGGTGCTCATCACCGGCACCGAGCTCACTGCCACCGAGGCACGCCGGTTCGCGGCTCTCGGGCCCAAGGTCGTCCGGGCCTGAGCCCAGTCGAGAGCCACCCGAGCGCCCACCTGAGACCAGCCTGAGACCGGGCACCAACCGGGCATCCTCGAGACCTTGACCGGGCTAGGGGGTCGGGCCCTGATTACGCCATCGTGGTTCGTGACGACAGTCACACTGCGAGGAGGCAGATCAGATGCGGGTACGGAGACGGACCTCCGCAGCGCTGACGGCGCTATCGATGGCCACGGTGTTGTTGACGGCATGCGGAACGGGTGGGCTCGGGGCGGGCGGGACGAGTGCGGGTGAACGCAGCATCACCGTGCTGATGGTCAACAACACACAGATGCTGGAGCTCCAGGAGCTCACCGCGGAGCACTTCACCAAGGAGACCGGGATCGAGGTGAACTTCGTGGTCAAGGTCGAGCAGGACATGCGCGACACCGCGAGCACCGAGTTCGCCAACCAGTCCGGCATCTACGACGTGGCGACGCTGTCCAACTTCGAGATCCCCTACTACGCGGAGGCGGGATGGATCTCGGACATGGAGAGCATCGCGAACGACCCGGAGTTCGACCAGGACGACATCCTTCCGCCGATGACAGAGGCCCTCTCGGCCAACGGCAAGGTCTACGGCCAACCGTTCTACGGCGAGTCCTCGTTCCTGATGTATCGCAAGGACCTCTTCGAGAAGCACGGCATCGACATGCCCGCCAACCCGACCTGGGAGCAGGTCGCCGGCTGGGCGGGCCAGATCAACGAGGCCGAACCGGACATGCGCGGCATCTGCCTGCGCGGCCTGGCCGGCTGGGGCGACAACCTCGCCTCGATCACGACCGTGGTCAACACGATGGGCGGCACCTGGTTCGATGAGGACTGGAACGCCCAGGTCAACACCGGCGGGTTCAAGGAGGCTGCCAACTTCTACGTCGACCTGGTGCGCAAGCACGGCGAGGCCGGCGCCGCCACCTTCTCGTTCCCGCAGTGCCTCAACGCGATGCAGCAGGGCAAGGTCGCGATGTGGTACGACGCGACCTCGGGCGCCGGGCCGCTGGAGGCCGAGGACTCGCCGGTCAAGGGCAAGGTCGGTTACGTCGCCGCCCCGCACGACCAGACCGAGAACGCCGGATGGCTCTACACCTGGGCGTGGGCGATCCAGAAGGCGTCCCGGCATCAGGAGGAGGCCAAGGAGTTCGTCGCCTGGGCCTCGAGCAAGGAGTACGAGCAGCTGGTGATGGCCGACACCGAGAACGACACCGGTGGCCCCACCAACGTCCCCGCGGGCAAGCGGGCGTCGACCTATGAGGATCCGGAGTATCTCGAGGTCGCCGGCTCCTTCGCCACCCCGACCATGAACGCGATCAAGAACGCTCAGGCAGACAACCCGGGCGTCCAGAAGCGGCCGTACAACGGCATCCAGTTCGTCGGGGTCCCAAGCTTCACCGACTTCGGTACGGAGTGCGCCAAGCAGCTCAGCAGCGCGATCTCGGGCTCGAAGACCACGGACGCTGCCCTCGAGCGATGTCAGTCGCTCGCCCAGGAGTACGGCGACATCCAGAAGGAGAAGCAGTGATGGCCTCCATGACCGCACCACTCCCCGCAACGGCGGAGGAGCCGGCGACACGGCCACCCGAGCCGTACAAGAAATGGGGTCGCGAGTCGTGGAGGCTGCGCGCGCCGCTGCTGCCCGCGCTGATCTTCCTCATCGTGGTGACGCAGCTGCCGTTCGTGGCCACGCTGGTGATGTCGTTCATGAACTGGAGCGCCCAGCCCGACGCCGCCGGTAGGTCGTTCGCAGGTCTCGACAACTTCAAGACGGTGTTCACCACCCCGGTCTACCGCACGGCGGTGCTGAACACGATCGAGATGACCGTGGTCGTCGTCGGGGTCAGCGCCATCCTCGCCCTCGGGATCGCGATGCTGCTCAACCACGCGTTCATCGGACGCGGCGTGGTGCGCACCATGATGATCGCGCCGTTCCTGATCGTGCCGATCGCGGCCGCGGTCTTCTGGGGCAACGGCATCCTGATGACCGGGTTCGGTCTGGTCGACGGTGTGCTCGGCCAGCTCGGCGTGCCGGGCGCTCAGGACATCGCGTTCCTGACCGACCATCCGAAGCTGGCCATCGAGATCGAGCTGATCTGGCAATGGACACCGTTCATGATGCTGATCCTGCTCGCCGGGCTCCAGTCCCAGGATCCCGAGGTGCTGGAGGCTGCCAGCATCGACGGCTGCAACGGGTGGCAGACGTTCGTGCACATGACGTTGCCCCACGTACGTCGCTATCTCGAGCTCTCGATCGTGCTCGGCACGATCTTCATCGTCCAGAACTTCGACTCGGTCCTGGGCATGACCGGCGGACTGAACTCGACCAACATCCCGTACGCGGTGTACGAGACGTTCTACTCCGCCAAGGACTACGGGGTCGCCTCAGCACTCGGCGTCGTCGTGGTCATCGGATCACTCATCATCGCCACCTTCGCGCTGCGCGTGGTGTCGTCCCTGCTCGAGGAGGAGAGCTGATGAAGACGTGGAACCGGCAGCGGATGGCGAAGATCGCCATCCCGATAGCAGCCTGGCTGATCGGCATCATCTTCGTGATCCCGATCCTCTACATGGTCCTGACCTCGCTGCACGCGCCCCAGGACGCGCAGACCTACCCACCCAGCTGGGGTGCTCCGCTGACTCTGGACAACTACGGCGGCCTGTTCACCTCCGCGAACCCGATCACCCCGGCGCTGATCAACTCGGTGATCACCAGCGTGATCTCGACGCTGCTCGTGCTCGCCCTGGCCATCCCCGCGGCGTACGCCCTGGCGATCAAGCCGGTCAAGAAGTGGTCGGACGCGATGTTCTTCTTCCTGTCCACCAAGATGCTGCCGATGGTCGCGGGGATCCTGCCGATCTACCTGTTCACGACGAAGGTGATCAACATGCCTGACAACGTGATCATCCTGATCCTGATCTACACGGCGATGAACCTGCCTATCGCCGTCTGGATGATGCGCTCGTTCCTGGCCGAGGTGCCGCCGGCGATCATCGAGGCAGCCTCGATCGACGGCGCCAGCACGCTGCGGATCCTGACCCGCATCGTGGCACCGATCGCCATGCCGGGGGTCGCGGCCACCTCGCTGATCTGCTTCATCTTCGCGTGGAACGAGCAGCTCTACGCCAAGGTGCTCACCAGCGTGTCCGCGCAGACCGGCCCAGTCTTCGTGAACACCCTGATCCAGTCCCAGCAGGCCTACCTGGCCGAGCTCGCCGCCGGAGCCACCCTGATCTCGCTGCCTGTGCTCATCGC
The DNA here is from genome assembly GCF_050699375.1 of Nocardioides sp. Taxonomy (GTDB): domain Bacteria; phylum Actinomycetota; class Actinomycetes; order Propionibacteriales; family Nocardioidaceae; genus Nocardioides. The sequence goes on from NZ_JBOHDN010000094.1 coordinate 11,250, forward strand.
CGGCTTCGCCGCTCAGGACAAGCTCGTGCAGGGCCTCTCCCTCGGGGCGGTCAAGTGAGGGAGCGCAAGCGCGTAACCGACGCGCGACTCACGACCGCCCGGCTCGGCGACCTGTCGAAGGCCGTCGCCGTCCCCACCTACGACCGGTCCGCGGTGACCCCCGGGATCGTGCATCTCGGGGTCGGGGGCTTCCACCGCGCCCACCAGGCGCGCTACGTCGACGACCTGCTGGCCTCCGGCGTGCGCGACTGGGGCATCGTCGGGGTGGGACTGCTGCCCCAGGACGTACGCATGCGGGACGCTCTTGCCGCCCAGGACCATCTCTACACGCTCGTCGAGCGGGCGCCGGACGGCGGCGTGAGCGGTCGGGTGATCGGCTCGATCCTCGACTACCTCTTCGCCCCCGACGCCCCGTCCGAGGTGCTGAGCCTGCTCACCGACCCACAGATCCGGATCGTGTCGCTGACCATCACCGAGGGTGGCTATCACGTCAACCAGGCGACCGGAGGTTTCGATGCCTCCGACCCCGCCATCCAGGCTGACCTGCAGCCGGGAGCTGCTCCGTCGACCGCGTTCGGCTACGTGGTGGAGGCGCTGGCGCGACGGCGCGCCGCCGGGGCCGCGCCCTTCACGGTGATGTCGTGCGACAACATCGCCGGCAACGGGGAGGTCGCCCGCCAGATGATCGTCGCCTTCGCCAACCTGCGCGATCCCGAGCTCGGTGCCTGGATCGAGTCCGAGGTCGCCTTCCCGAGCTCGATGGTCGACCGGATCACTCCCGCGACCACGGACGACGATCTCGAGGAGATCGGCTGGCGGTTCGGGTTCGAGGACGCCTGGCCGGTGGTGTGCGAGCCCTTCACCCAGTGGGTGCTCGAAGACCGGTTCCCTCAGGGCCGGCCGCCGTTCGAGCGGGCCGGGGTGCAGATGGTCTCCGACGTGGAGCCGTACGAGCTGATGAAGCTCCGCCTGCTCAATGCCAGCCATCAGGCGCTGTGCTACCTCGGGTATCTCTCGGGCTACCGCTATGCCCACGAGGTCTGCGCCGATCCGCTCTTCGTCGACTTCCTGCTGGGCTACATGTCGCAGGAGGGCACCCCGACCCTTCCGCAGGTGCCGGGGGTGGATCTGCCCGGTTACCGCCGCGAGCTGGTCGAGCGCTTCGCCAACCCCTACATCCGCGACACCCTGGCGCGCCTGTGCGCGGAGAGCTCGGACCGGATCCCCAAGTGGCTGGTGCCCGTCATCACCTCGCAGATCGCGGCGGGTGGATCGGTGCGCCGCTCGGCGCTCGTGGTCGCCGCCTGGGCACGCTATGCCGAGGGCGTGGACGAGCAGGGTGCGCCGATCGACATCGTCGACCGTCGCCGGGCCGAGGTGATGGGCCGGGCGATCGCGCAGCGCGAGGACCCGCTCGCCTTCCTGCGCGATCGCGACCTCTTCGGTGATCTGGTCGACTCCCCTGAGTTCACCGAGCCGTACGCCGAGGCGCTGGCCTCGCTGCACGCGGTCGGTGCACGGAAGACCCTCGAGGCCTGGGACCGGTGACCAGATCCTGAGCGCGTTCCTCGGCGCATGAGATGACCGACGCCTCGGTCCCGCGTGAGCGGGACCGAGGCGTCCTTGTCAGGCGAAGCGCCGTGGATCAGTCCTCTGAGTCCGTGGACGAGCGGCTGGCGCCGCCACGGGTGCGGGTCACGACCTTCGGCGCCGGGGTGGACGCAGTGCCGTTGGGGGCGGTCGGGGCCTCGGCCTTGGCCGCGGTCATCACCGCGCCCTCACCGGTGCTCACGACCTCGCGACGGGCACCACGGCGCTGCCGGGTGACGACCTTCGGCTTGGAGTCGACCGGCTCGGTCGCAACCGGCTCGGTCGCAACCGGCTCGGGCGCAACCGGCTCGGCCTGCTCGGGCTCAGCCTGCTCGGGCTCGGGCTGCTTCGGCTCGACCGCAGTCTGCTCGGGCTGCTTCGGCTGCTCGGGCTCGGTTGCCACCGGCTCGGACGCCTCAGCGACCGGCACCTCAGGGGCGGACGCGGGCTGCTTCTCCGCAACCGGCTCGGCTACGGGCTCGGCGCTCGGCTTCTTCGCCTCGTCGGCGGTGCTACCGACGACCGCGGCGAGGACCGGGCGGCCCGTCGTGGCGGTGCGACGAGTGCGGGTGCGGGTGGTGACCTTCGGTGCGGCGGGCTCGCTCACCGGGGTCTCTGCCACGGGCTGAGTCCCGGCCGCGTCCGCAGCAGCGGGCTCGGTGGGCTCGACGGTCGCAGCAGGCTCGGTCGACTCGACAGGAGCCGCGGCCTTCCTCGACCGACGAGAGCGTGAACGAGTGCTGACCTTGGGGGTAGCCGGCTCGGCGGGGGTCTCGACAGGCTCGACCACCGCGGTCGTCTCGGTCGCCTCGTCCTTCTCCGCGCTTCGCGTGGTCGCTCCCTCGCTCGGCCTCTCATCGGTCGTCTCGTTCTGTCCGGCCATGGCCGCGAACTCTGCGGGCGAAGGAGTCTTCGCGGAATCCTCCGCGTTTCGCGCTCCGGTCGTCTCCGCGGGCTCGGCGCGCTGCTCGGAAGCGGCCTCGTCCTTGCCCTTGCCCTTGCCACCGCGACCGCCGCGGCGGCGCGAGCGCGGCTCGTCGGGAGCCACACCGGAGGACTTGCCGGCCTCGACGGGGTGGTCGTGGATCACGAGTCCACGGCCCGAGCAGGCCTCACAGTTCTCGGAGAAGGCCTCGACCAGCCCGGTGCCGATCCGCTTGCGCGTCATCTGCACCAGACCCAGCGAGGTGACCTCGGCGACCTGGTGACGGGTCCGGTCGCGACCCAGGCATTCGACCAGGCGACGCAGGACCAGGTCGCGGTTGGACTCGAGCACCATGTCGATGAAGTCGACGACGATGATGCCGCCGATGTCGCGCAGCCGGAGCTGACGCACCATCTCCTCGGCCGCCTCGAGGTTGTTCTTGGTGACCGTCTCCTCCAGGTTGCCGCCGGAGCCAGTGAACTTGCCGGTGTTGACGTCGACGACGGTCATCGCCTCGGTGCGGTCGATGATCAGCGAACCGCCCGAGGGCAGCCAGACCTTGCGGTCCAGGCCCTTCGCGATCTGCTCGTCGATGCGGTAGGCGGCGAAGGCGTCGGTCGCGTCGTCGTACTTCTCGACGCGCTCCTCGAGATCGGGGGCCACCGACTGGACGTAGTCCTTGACGGTCTCCCACGACGACTCACCGGAGATGACCAGCTTGGCGAAGTCCTCGGTGAACAGGTCACGGACGACCTTCAGGGTCAGGTCGGGCTCGCCGTAGAGCAGCTGCGGAGCGTTGCCGTTCGACTTCTTCTCGATGTCCTCCCAGCGCGCCTTGAGCCGCTCGACGTCGTGGGTGAGCTCGTCCTCGGCAGCGCCCTCGGCGGCGGTGCGTACGATCACGCCGGCCGTGTCGGGAACGATCTCCTTCAGGAGGGTCTTGAGGCGGTTGCGCTCGGTGTCGGGCAGCTTGCGGGAGATGCCCGAGGTGGTGCCGTCGGGCACGTAGACCAGGAAGCGGCCGGCCAGCGAGATCTGCGAGGTCAGCCGGGCGCCCTTGTGGCCGATCGGGTCCTTCGTCACCTGGACGAGCACCTTCTGGCCGGAGGTCAGCACCGACTCGATCTTGCGGGGCTGGCCCTCCTTCCAGCCGAGCGAGGCCCAGTTGACCTCACCGGCGTAGAGGACCGCGTTGCGGCCCTTGCCGATGTCGATGAAGGCGGCCTCCATGCTCGGCAGCACGTTCTGGACGCGGCCCAGGTAGACGTTGCCGATCAGGCTGGTCTGCGACTCGCGGGCGACATAGTGCTCCACGAGCACCTTGTCCTCGAGCACCGCGATCTGGGTGAGGTCCTCGCGCTCGCGGATCACCATGACCCGCTCGACCGACTCGCGGCGGGCCAGGAACTCGGCCTCGCTCACGATCGGGGCACGACGACGGCCGGCCTCGCGGCCCTCGCGGCGGCGCTGCTTCTTCGCCTCCAGACGGGTCGAGCCCGACAGCGCGGTGATCTGGTCATCGCCGGTGCGGCTCTGGCGGACCCTGGTGACGGTGTTCTCCGGGTCGTCCCCGCCGTCACCCGACGCCTCGCCGGCACGGCGGCGACGGCGGCGGCGGCGCGAGGAGGTGCCGCCCTCGCCCTGCTGATCGCCGTCGGCGTCCTTGCCGGACTCGCCGGCCTCGTTGCGCTCGGTATCGGACTCATCCGACTTGTCGTCGGACTCCGACGCCTCATCGGTGTCGCCGTTGGACTCACCGTTCGAACCCTTGCGGCGGCGACGGCCCCCGCGACGGCGGCGACGGCGGCCGTTGCCGCCGCCCTCCCCATCGTCAGAACCATCGTCGGAACCGGTGTCGTCGGAACCGTCCACGTCCTCGGACTCGGCGGCAGGCTGGTCGACACCCACCTCGGCGGTCTCGGTCGCGGCCGGCGCGGCGCGACGTACGTCCCGCTTCCTCTTGTTCTTGGCCGGAGCCTCCACGGGCGTGGTCTCCGCGGCGGCCTCGCCGGCAGGCTCGGCCTCGGCGGGCTTCTCGGCGGCCGGCTCAGCGGCAGCAGGCTCCTCGACGGCGGGCTCCGCGACGGGCTTGAGCTCCGCCGTCTTGCGCGTACGCCGCCGAGTGGTGGTCTTGGTGGGTGCCTGGAACAGCACCGCGGGTGCGGCCGGACCGGACTGCTCGGTCTCGTCAGTCTCCGTGGAGGTCTCGACGGCCGGGGTCTGGGCCGGAGCGGGCGCCTCGGCGGCGGGCTCGGGAGTCGTCTCCGTCGGAGCAGCGGTCTTCTTCGCGGCCGTCTTCTTCGCCGTGGTCTTCTTGGCGGTGGTCTTCTTCGCGGTGGTCTTCTTCGCGGCGGCCTTCTTGGCAGGTGCCTTCTTGGCGGGTGCCTTCTTGGCGGGCGCCTCAGCGGCCTCCGCGACCTGCGCGGCCTCAGCGACGGCGTCGCCGCTCTCGCCGGCAGCGGTCTGGGTATCGGGCGCCGGAGCGGCCGTCTTCTTGGTCGTGCGCTTGCGGGTGGTCTTCTTCGCCGTGGTCTTCTTGGCGGGGGTCTCGACGGTCGCTTCCGCGCCGGTCGAATCGGTCGCTTCGGTCGTCTCGGTCACCGGGGTCTGCGCCGCTTCCGCGGGCGTCTCGGTGCTCTCGACAGTGGGCTTGTCGGCCATGCCGTACTCCTCATCCAGGACCTTCACAGGTGCCGGATAGTCAGGTGCCGGAAACGGGCGCTGCGCAGTATCTAGCTGTTCTCTACGTAGCAGCCGCATCGCGGCGCAAAGCTTGTCTGGGCGGCGACATCCTCCGCAGTGGTACGTCACAGGCAGCGGTTCGTCACCTGCCGCGGTCGCTCGGCCGTCCGGGACCATCCCGGGCGAGTCGCTCTCACTGACCTGCTTGGCCTGCGTCGCGGTCTGGCGACGACCTACCTCCTGCGTGCCGATGTGCGGTCCCGCAGGACCCACGCCGGCGAGGCGTCGTCGGACTTCTCATTCCTCGGGGCGGGCCCGAATGTTTGAGCAGTCGTCTCGGAGTATCGCATACACCCTGTCAACAGACCGATATCCGGACTCCAAGTAGCGGACATATCGGTCGGCGGCACGATCAGGGAAGCCTTGCTTCTTTCATCTGGCGTGACTTGTAGACATTGACGATCACGACGCCGTCGAGCCACTCGGTGAGCCGAGCGGCCTCGGTCTCCAGCGCCCGCATCCCGGTCTCACCGATGTCGTGGCGCACGATCGGGTGCACCCGACCGTCGTCGTCCTGCGCCCACGCCCCGACGATCCGGCCGTCCCACCAGACAGTGTTCCCGGCGTTGCCGTTGGAGTCGAAGAGGTACGCCACATCCTCGCCGTCCAGGTAGAACCCGCGCTCCTTCCAGCCCATGACAGTGGGGTCGAGGGTGGGCACCAGCGCCGCCCAGGGCTCGATCTCGGGTTCCGGCGAGGTGGCGATCGGGTCGTCCGGCAGCACGAAGCCGATGCCGCCGCTCTCGAGGCCGACCTGGACCGCGCCGACCGCGGCGAGCGCGGCCCGCACCGCCGACTTCGTGGACCCGAGCCACCAGACCAGGTCGGTCTCGGTGCCCGGGCCGAAGGTCCCCAACCAGCGGCGGACGAGCTCGGCGTAGCCGGCGGCCGGGTCGAGGGGCTCCGGGACCGCGTCCAGCCACGAGCCGGTCAGCGTCCAGGCCGGCTTGTTCAGGCGCCAGTGCCCGAGGTTGGTCGCCCGCATCAGCTTCCCCTGCGCGGCCAGGGTGCCGATCACCCAGCGCCCGATCGGGAACTCCCCACCCCACTTCTTGCCCGGCGCGCCCATCTGGAAGCGGGTATCCAGCTCCGGCACCAGCTCGCGCAGCTGTGTGGTCGTGCGCGGAACGCCGTCCGCGAGCGCCGCCAGCGTGGCCGCGAACGCCTTCTCGAGCCAGGCATCCTGGTCCTCGTCGATGCCGCCCGAGGTCAGCCACTTGTGGAGGTTCTTTCCCTCCTGCGTCGCCACCCGGGCCGAGGCGCTCCCCAAGGTCGCCGCCACCAGGTCCCGCGGGAAGGCGAAGAGCGTGCGCCGCATCGCGAGCTGTTTGACCAGGCTCTTCTCCTCATAGAGGGCCCGCTCGACGTCCTCGACACGAAGTCCGGCGACCCGGGCGTGAAGTGCGAGATGGACCGTCGCCGCCTCGGTCGCGTGCCAGACGGTCATGGCCTGGGTGGCACTGGCCACGTCGGCGTACCTGTGGTCGGGGGCGAGCCCGTGCCTGCGGGCCAGCCTCGCTCGCCGCTCGCGGTCGGTGACGGTTCTCATCGATGCGAGATTAGTGGAGCGGGTCGCCGATCGTGCCGGATTCCTCGTCGAAGACGCCCTGGGTCAACCGGGTGAGCAGCGGCAGCCCGCCATGTTCGGGGCCGATCTCGAGCCCGCCGATGCGCTCGAGCCCGGTGACGACGTCGTCGGGGCGTACGGTCGGGGTGCCGTGCTTGAGCAGCAGCTCCAGACGCGAGCCGCCCTTCGCGCTTCGCGCGGTGGCGAGGCGGACGACCGCGCTTCTGGCGTCGAACTCGCGCAGCCCCTTCTTGGTCATCCGGGACACGATCACCTCGTCGGCGCCGAGGAACGCCTCGACCGCGGCGGCGGCCTGCTCCGGCGGGACCGGAAGGTCGATGATCCACTCGCTGCCGGTGAGCAGGTCGGCCAGCGCGCCCTTCGGAGAGGTGGCGGTGTCGACGACGTCGATGAGGTCGAGGCCGTCGGGCATGACCTGGTCGAGGGCGATCTTGGTGGCGGCCGGGTCGATGACCTCGCGCAGCCCCAGCTCGACGTACTCCGCCTCGCTCGCCGCTCCCGTCGGTGCCGCGCCGGCGTAGGAGATCCGCGGGTGCGGGTTGAATCCCGAGGAGTAGGCCACCGGGATCCGGGCCCGGGCGACGGCGCGCTCGAAGGCGCGGCTGAAGTCGCGGTGGCTGGTGAACCGGAGCCGGCCGCGCTTGGCATAACGGATGCGGAGACGCTGGACCGGTGGGGCCTGCTGTTCGGGCTGCTGACGCACGGAGTCGATTATGTCGGTCCTGGGTGCGATTACCCATCTGACGAACGGCAAGCCAACGGCTTGTAACGGTTTGCATACGAAAAATGGGAGACTCGCGCGGTGAGCCGACACAGGGACAGGGATTTCTCGGTACGCCTCAAGGAGCTGCTGCCGATCTTTGCGGTGGTCCTCACTGTCGGCGCGATCGCCGCCCTGACCGTCCTCGCACCTCGGCTGAACGACGCGAAGCAGGCGTCGGCCGACGCCTCGTCGTCCCCGAAGGCCGACCCGGTCGAGACCACGGCGTCAGCGTCGTCCGAGCCGCCGGAGCCGCTGCCGAGGTACAAGAAGGTCACCGCGCCGCCAAAGATCGCCAAGATCCCGAAGAAGCCGAAGATCGACCCTTGCGCGGTCCCGCGCAACCTCACCGTGATGACCTTCAACATCAAGGGTGGCCGGGTCTCGCCCGGCGAGCTCGGCGGCATCGCGGACGTGATCCGCGCGTCCGGCGCCGACGTCGTACTCCTCCAGGAGGTCGACCAGAACCGGCGTCGCTCGGGCAACGTCGACCAGCCCGCGATCATCGCCTCGCACCTGGGCATGCAGTCGGTCTTCGGCGCCAACGACTGGATCACCGACCGCGGCGGGTACGGCACCGCGATCCTGTCCCGGTTCCCGATCGACGGCTACGACAACACCCACCTGCCCAACCGTGACGGCAAGGAGCAGCGCGGGGTGCTGCGGGCCAACATCATCGTCGAGGGCCAGCGGCTGGTCGTCTTCAACACCCACCTCGACCACACCTCCGACTCGCTGCGGCAGTCGCAGATCGGAGCGGTGATGGGCAAGGTGAACGCCTACGACGGCGCCAAGCTCCTCGGCGGCGACCTCAACGCCGGATCCGGCTCCGGGGTTCTGGGCACAGTCCTCGGCTCGCTGTCGGATGCCGGCGCGTCCCTGGGCTCCAGCCACGACGGCGGCGGACGCGTCGACTACCTGCTGCCCAACTCCTGGCTCGCCGCCGGCGACGGCAACGTCTCCCCCACCGGCCTCTCCGACCACCACGCCGTCAGCATCGACTTCGCCATCCGCGGCGCCGCGGACTGCTGAGTCGGTCCGGTCGCGGGTCCGGGTACGACGGGACGTTCTCGTCGCTCTACTGGTCAGTAACGGACAGAGATGTCCCGTCGTATCCGCAGCCGCCGGGTTCCAGACACAGCATCCCAGCGCACGGTGGTCGCTCACGGTCGGCAACCTACCGGCTCACGGCTGGGTACGACGGTCGCGTGAGACACTCCGGCCGTGATCGAACTCCGGCCCGCCGCCGTCGCTGACATCCCCGCACTGATGGAGCTGTGGGAGTTGGCGGCGGAGAACGACTCACGACCGGCCGACTCCTCCGCGAAGGTCGAGGCGTTGATCGCGCGCGACCCGGCGGCCTGCACGGTCGCGGTCACCCCGGAAGGCCGTGTCGTCGGCTCTCTGATCTCCGGCTGGGACGGATGGCGCGCGCACCTCTACCGCCTGGCCGTCCACCCCGACGTACGCCGCCACGGACTCGCCCGTCGCCTCCTGACCCACGCCGAGACCCGCCTGGTTGGGCTGGGTGCCGACCGGATCGACGCGATGGTCCTGGAAGGCAACGACCTCGGCCAGGCGCTGTGGAAAGACTCGGGCTACGAGTCCCAGCCAGACTGGCGCCGCTGGGTCCGCCCGGTCGGCTGAGCCGCGGGTCGGCGAGCATTTTCCCGCCATGGCGGGAAAGTGCCGGACCAACTCGTCGGTAACCCGAGCAGATTCCCGCTATGGCGGGAAAATGCTGAGACCGTCATCGGGGTCGCGGGCGGATCATCAGGTCGTACGCAGGCCGGAACCCGCCCCGCTCGTAGAACGGGAGCGACCTGTCGCTGGGGCTCAGCACGATGCGTACGAAACCTTCGTTGTCGGCATGGTCGGTGAGCGCCCTCAGCATCTCGGTACCAAGCCCACTGTTGCGGTGCTCGCGGCGCACATAGAAGTTGGCGAGGTATCCCCACCGGGCCGCCGCCTCGCCGGGCCAGGGCATCCGGGTGAAGGTCAGCATGTTGACCATGCCGGCAGGTTCGTCGTCGACCAGCCCGAGCCAGAGGACCCGCTGCTCCTGCTCGCGGTCGAACCACTCCTCGAAGCGCCCCGAGAACCCCGTTTCGTCGATCTTCGCCCGCGCTCGCTCCTCACCCCACGCCCGCCTCAGCGCCGCGAGCGCCTGCACATCCTCTGGCCCGGCCAACCGTACGTCGAATCTGTCGCCCACGACCGTGAACCTAGTCGGACCAGTGGCAGACGAAATGAATCGCGTGGCCGCACGGTCGGGTCTACCTTCGGGTGGGTGGACTTCCTGACTCCCGAAGACCTTCCTGCCCCGGCGGGCTACAGCCACCTGGTGATAACCGACCCCGGCGCTCGCCTGGTGGTGACGTCCGGCCAGGTCGGCATCTCGGCCGACGGCACCGTCGCCGACGGTTGGGAGGCGCAGACTCGGCAGACCTTCGTCAACCTCGGCATCGCCCTCGCCGCGGCAGGCGCGACCTGGGCCGACGTGGTCAAGCTGACCTACTTCGTCATCGCGACCGACGAGCTGCCACTGATCCGGTCGGTGCGCGACGAGTTCGTCGACACCGACGGCCCGCCGGCCAGCTCGTTGGTGCAGGTCGCCGGCCTCTTCCGCCCCGACGTACTCATCGAGATCGAAGCGACCGCCGCGATCCAAGGCTGATACGGCCCAGTCATGGCGCCCACGTGTTGGTACCCGCCGCCTATAAACGACACGGGAGTCCCGGACGTCACCAGCAGGGTGACACCGGGACTCCCGGGTCAGGCGGAGAGTCAGACGACCGAGAGCGGCAGCAGCTTCTGGCCCGTGGGGCCGATCTGGATGTCGGTGTTCATCTCGGGGCACACGCCGCAGTCGTAGCAGGGGGTCCAGCGGCAGTCCTCGACCTCGATGTCCGCGCCGTCGGCGACGGCGAGGGCGTCCTCCCAGTCGGCCCAGAGCCAGTCCTTGTCGAGGCCGGAGTCGAGGTGGTCCCAGGGAAGGATCTCGTCGTACTCGCGCTCACGCGTGGTGAACCAGTCCAGGTCGACGCTGGTCTCCGCGAGGGCGGTCTCCGCGGCGCTCAGCCAGCGGTCGTAGGAGAAGTGCTCGCTCCAACCGTCGAAACGGCCGCCGTCGCGCCAGACCTGCTCGATGACCGCGCCGACACGGCGGTCGCCGCGGGAGAGGAGTCCCTCGATGGTTCCGGGCTTGCCGTCGTGGTAGCGGAACCCGATCGCGCGGCCGAACTTCTTGTCGGCGCGGACCAGGTCGCGCAGCTTCTGCAGGCGTACGTCGGTGGTCTCGTGGTCGAGCTGAGATGCCCACTGGAAGGGGGTGTGCGGCTTGGGTACGAAGCCACCGATCGAGACGGTGCAGCGGATGTCGTTGCGGCCGCTCACCTCGCGACCTGTGGCAATGACCTTCTTGGCGAGCTCGGCGATCTCGAGCACGTCCTCGTCGGTCTCGGTGGGCAGCCCGCACATGAAGTAGAGCTTCACCTGGCGCCAGCCGTGGCTGAAGGCCGCGCCGACGGTTCGGATCAGGTCTTCCTCGTCCACCATCTTGTTGATGACCTTCCGCATCCGCTCGGAGCCACCCTCGGGCGCGAAGGTCAGACCGGAGCGACGACCGTTGCGGGATAGCTCGTTGGCCAGCGTGATGTTGAAGGCGTCGACACGGGTCGAAGGCAGCGACAGCGAGACGTTCGACCCCTCGTAACGGTCGGCCAGGCCCTTCGCGACATCACCGATCTCGGTGTGGTCGGCCGAGCTCAGCGAGAGCAGACCGACCTCCTCGAAACCGGACTTCCGGATGCCGTTCTCGACCATGTCGCCGATGGTGGTGATCGACCGCTCGCGGACGGGGCGGGTGATCATGCCGGCCTGGCAGAAGCGGCAGCCGCGCGTGCAGCCGCGGAAGATCTCCACCGAGAACCGCTCGTGGACGGTCTCGGCCAGCGGCACCAGCGGGTTGCGCGGGTAGGGCCAGGCGTCGAGGTCCATCAGGGTGTGCTTGCGCACCCGCCACGGGATGTCGGGGCGGTTGGGCACCACGGCGTCGATCTGGCCGTCGGCGGCATAGGTGACGTCGTAGAACTTCGGCACGTAGACCGCACCGGAGACCGCGAGCCGACGCAGCAGCTCGTCGCGCCCGCTCGGGCACCCCTCCTGCTTCCACTCGCGCACGACCTCGGAGATCTTCAGGACGACCTCCTCGCCGTCGCCGAGCACCGCGGCGTCGAGGAAGTCGGCGATCGGCTCGGGGTTGAACGCGGCGTGGCCACCGGCGAGCACCACCGGGTCGTCGTCGCCGCGGTCGACCGCGTGCAGCGGGATCCCGGCGAGGCTGAGTGCGTTGAGCATGTTGGTGTAGCCGAGCTCGGTCGAGAACGAGATCCCGAACAGGTCGAACGCCTTCACCGGGCGGTGGGCGTCGACGGTGAACTGCGGGATCGGGCCCTGCTCGTCGCCCTCGCGCATGATCTTCTCGAGGTCCGGCCATACCGCGTAGGTGCGCTCCGCGGCGATCCAGTCACGCTCGTTGAGCACCTCGTAGAGGATCTGGACGCCCTGGTTGGGCAACCCGACCTCGTAGGCGTCGGGATACATCAGCGCCCACCGCACCTCGACGTCGTTCCACTCCTTGACGGTCGAGTTGAGCTCCCCGCCGACGTACTGGATCGGCTTGGACACCAGCGCCAGGCGCGGCTCCAGCCGGGGGAAGACTGACTCAGGAACGAGGTCGCTCTGGGCGACGGTCACGATGGGCACCTCAAAGCTCGGGAAACGATCGCCACCAAGCGTACGCCGCCGCCGGGATCCCCCACCAAACCTCGCGCCGCCCGGGCAGAATGCCGGACATGGCACTGCGTACGTGGGCTGAAGAGTTCGCCGGGGGAACCGTGTCGTCGGCCGTCGCGAGGCTCAATGCGCGGCATCCGTGGAACCACAACGACCACTTTCACAGCTGGATCCTGGCGAACCTGCCGGATCGACGCCGCGCGGCGCTGGACATCGGCTGCGGCCGAGGCGGTCTCGTGGCCGCGTTGTCGCCGAGGTTCGTCGCCGTGTGTGGCAACGACCGTGACGCGGACATGCGGCAGCACTCCAGCGCCCGCTGCGCCGGTCTCCCCAACGTGACCATCCATGGCGGCACCTGGTCCGAGGTTCCCGGCCCGTTCGACCTGGTGACCATGGTCGCCGTGCTGCACCACCTCGACGTCACCGACGCCCTCGAGAAGGTGCGCCGCAGCCTCGAACCAGGCGGGCGCTTCCTGGCCGTCGGCCTCGCTCCCCCGCGGAGCGCGAGGGACCACCTCTGGGACCTCGCCTCGGCGGTGACCAACCCGATGATCGGCTACGTCAAGCATCCCTGGCCGGCCGACTACGGCGCACCCGCCACCCCGGTTCCCATCAAGGACCCGAGCATGCCCTTCGGTGAGCTGCGAGGGATCGTCCTGGACGTCATGCCCGGTGCCTCGATCCGGCATCGCCTCGGGTTCCGACACACAATCGCCTGGACCAAGCCCTCGTGAAGAAGCACAAATGGGCGTTGGGGCCGCCCCTCCCGGACGGCCCCAACGCCTTGCTCAGAGCTCAGCTCAGAACAGGTTGCTGAGCAGCAGGTTGGGCGAGCCGGTGCCCGGGTTGGTGACCACGTCGGGGGTGGCGGCGCCGGTCAGGCCCGAGGCGACGTCGGCCGGGGTGGCCGAGGGGTTCGCCTCGAGGAAGAGCGCGGCGGCACCGGCGACGTGCGGGGTCGCCATCGACGTACCGGAGATGGTGTTGGTGGCACCATCGTTCCAGGACGAGGTGATGTCGACGCCCGGGGCGAAGATGTCGAGGCACTCTCCGATGTTGGAGAAGTCCGCGGCAGCGTCGGTGTTGTCGGTCGCACCGACGGTGATCGCCTCCGGAACCGCAGCCGGCGAGGAGTCGCAGGCGTCGGCGGCGTAGTCGTTGCCGGCCGCGACGGCGTAGGTCACGCCGTCGGCGATCGAGGCCTGGACGGCAGCGTCGAGCGCGGTGTCGGCGCCACCACCGAGCGACATGTTGGCGACAGCCGGACCGTCGGTGTGGTTCTCGGTGACCCACTCGATGCCCGCGACGACGCCCTCGGTGGTGCCGGAGCCCTGGTCGTCGAGGACGCGGACCGGAACGATCGTGGCCTCCTTGGCCACACCGTAGGTGGTGCCCGCGACGGTGCCGGCGACGTGGGTGCCGTGGCCGTTGCCGTCGGCCGGGTCGGTGTCGCCGTCGACCGCGTCGAAGCCCTCACCGATGCGGCCGGTGAACTCCGAGTGGTCGGTCGCGACGCCGGTGTCGATGATGTAGGCGGTCACGCCCTTACCGGTCTGCTCGTAGTGGTAGTTCTTGTCGAGCGGCAGAGCGGCCTGGTCGATTCGGTCGAGACCCCAGGTCGGGTCGGCCTGGTCACCCTGGGTGGTGTAGCGGTGGTTGGCCTGCACGTAGGCGACGTCCGGGTTGGACCGGACCTCGGCGAGCGCGTCCTTGTCGAGCGTGGCCGAGAAGCCGTTGAGCGTCTTGTCGAAGACGCTGCGTACGTCGCCACCGGCGGAGCGGGCGTCGCCGCGGACCGACTTGGCCTCGGACTTGGCGACATCGCTGGCGCCCTGCTTCTTCATCACGACGATGTACTGACCGTCGATCGCGGTCGAGGCATCTGCACCACGGAGCGGTGCCTGGCTGTCCGCGGCACCCGCGGGGACTGCGATTGCGATCGCCGAGGCGGCTGCGCCAACGGCGACGGCAGAGATGACTGCCGGTGCCTTGAAGGCCCTGTTCTTCCTGGTTCGGTTCACGAACTGACTCCCGTCATCGTGCGGCCCGGTCGGGCCACATCCCTCACTTCGCCGACGCCCAGAACCCGCCGGTAGGCGGGCCGACGAGCAAACGTCGCAGATGCCGGCTGAACGCCCTGCGCCCTCCCTGCGGCCGCAACCCGGAGCGTTCGGTCCACCACGTAATCACGTTACGCAAAACCGGTAACGACCCAACTCTTCGCACTGCAGCAACGTGCAGCGGCCGAGGTTAACAACCGTTAACAGAATGGGAACGACTCCCAACAAACGACCCACCGGACCGCTCGCGGGGTGGCGAACGGCCCGGTGGTCGGGTGAGAATAGTCGGCCCATTCAGGCCTGGTGGATCAGGCGATCGAGGTGTCGTCGATCAAGAAGCTGGTCCCGAGCGAGGAGTCCTCGGTGCCGGTGAACGTCACCGTGACCGTGCTGCCGGCGAAGGATCCGAGCGAGAACGACTTCAACGAGTACGACGAGTTCTCGTTCAGGTTGGAGTAGGTCGCCAGGGTCGTCGACCCGACCTTGACGGTCAGCTTGTCGTACGCCGTCGAGGTGGTCGTCTCGTTCGACGCCACTCGCAGGTAGAACGACAGGGTCTTGCCCGCCGCGGGCAGCGTGACCGTCTGCGACAGCGTGTCGGTGTGGGTCGAGCCATAGCCGTTCAGCCACGCCTTGTAGGAGCCCGAACGCGCCGCCGCGCTCGTCGAGTTGTCGATGACCCCCGAGGAGGCGCTCCACCCGGTCGATCCCGACTCGAAGCCCGGGTTGACCAGCAGGTTGCCCGACGGCGGGTCGGTCGGCGGGTCCGTCGGGTCGGTGCCACCGCTCCACAGGGAGTAGAGGAGGCGGTTGGGCGAACCGGAGCCCGGCGAGCCGACCACACCGGTGGTGGCGTTGGAGACGATCGCCGAGGCGACGGCCGAGGCCGAGGCGGTCGGGTGAGCCTGCAGGTAGAGCGCGGCCACACCGGCGACGTGCGGCGTCGCCATCGACGTACCGGAGATCGTGTTGGTCGCGGTGTTGGAGGTGTGCCACGCCGACGTGATCGACGAGCCCGGGGCGAACAGGTCGACGCACGAGCCGATGTTGGAGAAGCTCGAACGGGCATCGGTGTTGGTCGTCGATCCGACGGTCAGGGCGGCGCCTACGCGGGCAGGTGAGCCGTTGCACGCGTTGGCCCCGGAGTCGTTGCCCGCCGCCACGGAGTAGCTGACCCCGTCGGCGATGGAGTTCGACACCGCGGAGTCGAGGGTCGAGGAGACCCCACCCCCGAGCGACATGTTGGCGACCGCGGGTCCGGAGGTGTGGTTGGAGGTCACCCAGTTCACCCCCGCGATGACACCGGCGGTCGTGCCGGACCCGGAGGCGTCGAGCACCCGGACCGGCACCAGCGTGACGCTCTTGGCCACGCCGTACGTCGACCCGCCGACGGTGCCGGCCACGTGGGTGCCGTGGCCGTTCTCGTCCTCGGTGCTGGAACCGATCGCGGTGTAGCCGGAGGTCACCCGGCCGCCGAAGTCCGAGTGCGCCGAGCGGATGCCGGTGTCGATGATGTAGGCCCGGACACCCGAGCCCGTGTAGTCGTAGTGGTAGTTCGAGTTCAGCGGCAGGTTGCGCTGGTCGATCCGGTTGAGGCCCCAGGTCGGGTTCGCCTGGTCACCGCTGGCCTTCACGACCTGGTTGGCCTCGATGTAGTCGACATCGGGGTCGGCGCGGAGGGCGTCGAGGGCCTTGGCGTCGAGCTTGGCGGAGAATCCGGTGATCGCCTTGTCGTAGGCGTACTTCACCGAGCCGCCCTTCTTCTTCGCGAGTGCGCGAGCCTCAGCGGCGTTGGACTTGGCCGCTGAGCCCTTGCCCTTCATGACAACGATGTACGAGCCGTCGATGGCCGTCGACTTCTCGGCACCGATCAGCGGTGCCGGGCTGTCTGCTGCGCCGGCTGGGCCGGACATGGCCAGGATGGAGGTGGCAGCGACGGCTGTGGTCGTCACTGCTGCCAGCACGCCGAGACTGCGTGCTCTGTTGGGTCGGTTCACGATTACTGCTCCCGTCGTCAAGCAGCCTCGAACGAGGTCTGCAAGGGGTAACAGATGCCCTGTAGGGCAACCGGGACGGAACGTAATCGAGTTTAATTTCGATGCAACGCAGCATCTTTTCGCACTGCAGCAACCTGCAGCCGATCACGCGAGCGAAGGTCAAGAAGTGGTCCGGACCTGTCCAGACCGGTCCGCCGCGAACGGCCCGAGATGCTGAGCAGCAGACCTACCGCCAACAGTGCCGCGATCATCGACGAGCCGCCGTAGGAGATCAACGGCAGCGGCACCCCGGTGACCGGCATGATGCCCAGGCACATGCCGATGTTCTGGAAGCTCTGGATGCCGAGCCAGCACACGATCCCGGCGGCGGCGACCCGTCCGAAGAGGTCGTCGGTGCGTGCCGCGATCCGCAGTCCGCGCCACAGCACGATGCCGATCAGCCCGATCACCAGCAGCGAACCGATCAGACCGAGCTCCTCCCCCACGACCGTGAAGATGAAGTCGGTGTGCTGCTCGGGAACGAACCCGGCGCGGGCCTGGGAGCCCTGGAACAGCCCCTGTCCGAAGATGCCGCCGTCACCGATGGCGATGCGGGCCTGCTGAACGTTGTAACCGGCGCCGCGAGGATCCAGCGAAGGATCGGTGAAGGCCATGAACCGGTTGATCTGATACTGCTTCAGGACGCCGGTCGCGACCACGGTCGCGGCACCCGCCACACCGATCAGCGCCAGCAGCGTCAACCATCGCCGTGGTGTCCCGGCGGCCGCCAGCACGCAGAAGACCGTCACCCCCAGCACCAGCGTGGTGCCGAGGTCGGGCTGCAGGATGACCAGGGCGATCGGCACCGCGGCGACCAGGATCATCGCGACCACGTCGCCCAACGACACCCGCGCCCGCCAGCGCCCTTCGCTGCGCTCGGCGAGGACCAGCGCCATCGCGATGACGACGGCCAGCTTGGCCAGCTCCGAGGGCTGGACCTGCACGGGCCCGAACGTCACCCACGACTTCGACCCGTTGACCGTGGAGCCCATCACCAGCACCAGCACCAGCCCGATCACCGCGGCCACGTAGACCACCGGCGTCAGGAGCCGCACCCAGCGATGGTTGGTGGCCACGACGCCGACCATCAGCACCAGCCCGGCGGCCACGTTGATCACCTGCTTGCGCAGGTAGACGGTCGAGTCGCCACCGGTGATGGCGTCGCGGTGGACGGTCGCGGACCAGACCAGCAGCACCGACAGCCCCACCAGCACCAACACCGCGCCGAGGAGTACCAGGTCGATGCGGCGTACGAACGTCATCACGTCGTTCTTCATGCGGGCATGCCTCAGTCCCTGGGCGCGACGATCGAGCCGTCGGTGTTGAATCCGGGCAGGTTCCTCGGCGGGTCGATGCCCTTGATGGCGGCCTTCTTTGGGCGCACCTCGCCGCCACCCTCCTCGACGCCGTAGAGCGACTCCCACAGCTTGCGTACGGCATCGCCCACCGACCCCGAGCCGGTGCCGCCCTGGGAGATCGTCATGATGACGACGTACTTCTTGTTGTACGTCGCGACCCATCCGGTCGTCTGCTTGCCGGTGACCTCGGCGGTGCCCGTCTTGCCGCGCACCTTGACCTCGTCGAGGGGGAACCCGCCGAACTTCCAGTCCAGGGTGCCTGTACGCGGGACGCCGAGGAGCGCCTCGTTGACGTAGTCGATGCTCTTGGCCGACATCTTGACCTTGCCGGCTACCTTCGGGTCGATCTTCTCGACCACGGTGCCGTCGCCGCTGACGACCGCCTTCCCGATCCGGGGCTCGTAGAGGGTTCCGCCGTTGGCGAGGGAGGCGTAGGCACGGGCCAGCTGGACGGGAGTGACCATGGTGTCGCCCTGGCCGACCGAGAAGTTCACCGCGTCGCCGGTGCGGTAGTAGTTGCCCTCGATGCAGAACTCGTGGGCGAAGAGCCGCAGGAAGTCGGTGGGCGCGTTCTTCTTCTCGTCCATCCGGCAGTAGTAGCCCTTCATGGCCTCGTAGTACTCGGCCTTCCACTTCCGGTCCGCGATCCGCCCCGTCGACTCCCCCGGCAGGTCGATGCCGGTGCGCTTGCCGAAGCCGAACGCCTTGGCGGTCTCCACCAGCGGGTCCTTGGCGTCGACGTTGGCGGGGTTGGACCCGTACTTCTGCCAGTAGTGGACCCCGATCCGGTAGAAGAACGTGTTGCAGGAGACCTCGAGCGCTTGAGCGAAGTCGATGGAACCGTAGGCGCCCGACTCGTAGTTCTTGAAGAAGCGGTTGCCCACCTGCAGCCCGCTCGAACATTCCAGCCGCGTGTCCCTGGTGTAGCCGTTGTTGAGCGCCCCGACCGTCATGAACGGCTTCCACGTCGAGCCGGGCGCGAACTGGCCCTGGGTCGCCCGCGGCAGCAGCGGATAGCCGGCCTTCTCCGAGTAGAGCCGGTCCAGCTGTTTCTGGGAGATCCCGCCAACCCATTCCTCCGGGTCGTACGTCGGCTGGCTGGCCATCGCGACCAAGCGGCCGGTCTGCGCCTCCATGACCACCACCGAGCCGGAGTCGGCCTCATAGTTGCGGCCGGTGATCTCGTCGAAGGTGTTGCGGGCGGTCTCGATCGACTCGGAGAGCAGCTTCTCGGCGCGGCCCTGGACCTTGGCGTCGATGCTGGTCACCAGCGTGTCGCCGGGCTGGGAGGGGACCGAGTCGCCGCGGCCGATCTCGCGGCCGAGGGAGTCGACGGTGACCGTGTCGTAGCCGGGCATCCCGCGCAGCCACTGGTCGTACTCCTTCTCGACACCGGCCCGCCCGACCATCGAGGTGTTGTTGAGGGACTCGTCGCCACGCTCCTTGGCGTTCTTGTCCTCGTCCTCGGTGATCGGGGAGAGATAGCCGAGCACGCCGGCGGCGTTGATGCCGTGGGGGCTCGGGTAGGAGCGCAGCGTCTGCTTCTCGGCGACCACCCCGGGGAAGTCCTCGGGCTGCTCGAGGATGCGCAGCGCGGTGGACTCGGAGACGTCGGTCGCGATCGGCACCGGCTGGTAGCGGGTCCCGGACCAGTTTGCGATCGCCTCGGCCTGCTTCTTCGGCGAGACGTCGACCGCCTTCGCGACACGCTCGACCAAGGTCGTACGGTCCTCGTCGTCGAGACCGTCGAGGACCCCCTGGTCGAGGCTGACCACCCAGGCGGAGCGGTTGGTCACCATCGGCCGCCCCTGGGCATCGACGATGATGCCGCGCACCGGCTGGCGTACGACCTCGCGCTTGGACTGCGACGCGGCCGCCGCCTGGTAGGCGTCGCCGTGGCGCACCTGCAGGTAGAAGAGCCTGACCCCGAGGGTGAGCAGGAGCGAGAGGACCAGCGCCTGGATCACGATCAGCCGAAGCCGGCTGACCTGCGCGGTGGACGGACGACTCCTGGCCATCACAGATCCCCCTTGCCCAACAGCCACAGCAGCGCCGGCACCAGCAGGGGCGCCAGCAGGAGGTCGTAGCCGACGCTGATCGCCACGGTCGGCAGCAGCGTCAGCGGCGCCTCGCCGAGGATCAGGCCGCTGACCGCGAAGATGCTGACCCCGATGAACGCGCACCCGGCAACCGTCGCCATCACGATCATCGCGTTGGGACGGCTGTGCCGGCTCTGGCCGACGCTGCCCTCACGTACGCGCCCCGCGACATAGCCCACGATCAGCAGCGCGAGCGCCCATCGGCCCGCGGTGTGGTCCGCGGGAGGGGCGAGATCGAGGAGTACGCCGGCGGCGAACCCGGTCACGAGGGCGGCCTGCCCACCGCGAGTCAGCGCGACCGCGAGGACGACCAGGAGAGCCAGGTCGGGGGTGATGCCGCGGATGGCGAAGGCCGGCGCGACGCTCAGCTGGAGAACGACGGCGATCACCACCAGCAGACCCACCAGGAGGTAGCGCAGCACCGGCGCGGCGCCGGGGGCACGTGCGTCCATCTCGCTCACACCACCACCCCCGTAGCGCAAGCGCGAGGATACGGACGCGGTGGCGTGCTGGTTGTCGGGTTCGCTCGCTGACGCTCGCTCATCGCAGCTCTCCTTGCGGGGTGAGGACGGCGCGGTCGCTCTGGGTCCCGCTCGGCACCACCACGCCGACGACGTCGAGGGAGCCGAAGTCGACGTACGGCTTGATCCGCACCGTCCGCGAGGAGTCACGCACACTCGCGAACGTGTCGGTCACCTCGCCGATCGGCAGACCGGAGACGTACGGCGCGGCGCGCCCGTCACCCCAGGTGATGACGGTCTCGCCCTTGAGCGGGGCGACGGTCCGGTCGACGAGGTCGAGGGCGAGGAGTCCGGCGTCGGAGCGGCCGGCGACCACGCCGGAGCCCCGGACCATCCCGACCTGGCCGGACTTCTTCCCGCTGTCGTCGCTGCCGCCGACCCGGCCGCCGACGACCGAGGCCGCGTCGACGATCAGCAGGACGGTGGCCGAGGTCCTGGTGACCCGCAGCACGCGGCCGACCAGGCCGTCACCGGTCACCACCGACATGTCGGACCGGATCCCGGCGGCGCTGCCGGCGTCGATGGTCACGGTGCGGTTGAAGGTCTGCGCGGGACCGTGGGCGGTGACCCTCGCCGGCACCAGCGCGTAGCCGAGGTCATCCGCGGCGCGGGTGATCGACTCGTACTCGGCCAGCTTTTCGCGGCCGTAGTCGGTGACCTTCAGCTGGCGGCGCAACGTGCTGTTCTCCGCCTCGACCTTCGTGATCCGGTCGCGGAGCTCGTCGCGGCTCTCGAACCACTGCGGGATCCCGGTGAACGGGCGGGCCATCGTCGCCGCGCCGGTCTCCAGCGGGGAGAGCACCTCACCGACCACCGTGCGGGCCGGCTCGAGGACCGGGGTCTGGTCGAGGGTCGCGAGGGTCGCGCAGCCGAGGACGAGCGCGATCAACCAGGAGCCCTTCGGGCCGCGACCGGTGCGGGTCTCGAGGCTGCCACGCCGGTTGAGCCGCTCCCGAGGCGTACGCATGACGGGTTTGGGTCCCTTGCGTTCTTCCAGGCCCTTGCGCAGTCGTTCGCTGGGACGGGGGCTCAACAGCGACACGTCACCATCTCCTGTTCTCGTTCACCAGGACGGGGCGGAGGACGTCGTAGTCCTCGACGCAGCGACCGGCGCCCATCGCGACCGAGGTCAGCGGGGACTCGGCGACGTGGACGGGCATGCCGGTCTCGTGGCGCAGGCGCTCGTCGAGGCCGCGCAGGAGCGCACCGCCGCCGGTGAGCACGATGCCGCGGTCCATGATGTCGCCGGCCAGCTCGGGCGGTGTCTGGTCGAGAGTGGCGCGCACCGCGTCGAAGATGTCGTGCAGCGGCTCCTCGATCGCCTTGCGGACCTCCGCCGCGGAGACGGTCACGGTGCGCGGCAGCCCGCTGACCATGTCGCGGCCGCGGATCTCCGCCTCGGGCTCGCCCGGCAGCGGCCAGACCGAGCCGAGAGTCATCTTGACCTCCTCGGCGGTGCGCTCGCCCAGGAGCAGGGCGTACTCCTTCTTCAGCCAGGTCATGATCGCGTTGTCGATCTTGTGGCCGGCGATCCGGATGCTGGAGCTGGTCACGATCCCGCCGAGGCTGATCACCGCGACCTCGGTGGTGCCACCGCCGATGTCGACGACCATGTTGCCGGTCGGCAGGTGCACGGGCAGCCCGGCCCCGATCGCGGCCGCCATCGGTTCCTCGATGATGTTCACCTGGCGGGCACCGGACTGGTAGCCGGCCTCCTTGACCGCGCGGATCTCGACCGCCGTGATCCCTGAGGGAACGCAGATGACCATGCGCGGCTTGGCGAAGTAGCGGCGCCGGTGGACCTGCTGGATGAAGTAGCGCAGCATCTGCTCGGTCGCCTCGAAGTCGGCGATCACGCCGTCCTTCAGCGGCCGCAGGGCGATGATGTCGTCCGGCGTACGCCCCAGCATCTTCTTGGCCTCGTGGCCGACGGCGAGCATCTCACCGGAGTTCTTGTTGAGCGCGACCACACTCGGTTCGTCGACAAGGACACCCTTGCCACGCACGTAGACGAGTGTGTTGGCGGTGCCGAGGTCCACCGCCATGTCGCGTCCAATGATGCTCGCCATACGTCCTCGCGTTCCCGGGGCGCCGCGTCGGGGATCCGTGCTGCAGGATGCGGGCCCTGCCGACGAGGCTACGAAGGTCTGAGCCCCAATCTGGTGAGGCTCGCCGAAACCGCAAGGATACGGGGTACGTCGGCGGCCCGGAACGGGGGGCAGTGCGTGTTTCACCGCTGTTGCGACGCAATTCGCCGGACCGCGGACAGGTCCTCAGAACAGGGTCTCGGAACAGCGCCTCAGGGCAGGACCTGAAGGGTGGACCTCAGACGCCGAACCAGAGCTTGATCTCGCGGTCGGCAGACTCGGTCGAGTCAGAGCCGTGCACGAGGTTCTCGCGGTTGGAGAGGGACAGGTCGCCGCGGATGGTTCCCGGGGCGGCCTTGCGGCCGTCGGTGGCGCCGTTGAGCGCGCGGACGACCTCGATCGCCTCGTCGCCCTCGAGGACGGCGGCGACGAGCGGGCCGGAGGTGACGAAGTCACGCAGCGGCGGATACCACGGCTGCTCGGCGTGCTCGGCGTAGTGCTCGTCGGCCAGGCCCGCGTCGATGGTGCGGTGCTCCAGCTTCACGATCGAGAGGCCCTTGGCCTCGTAGCGGGACAGGATCTCCCCCACCAGGCCCCGGCGGACGGCGTCGGGCTTCAGGATCACGAACGTGCGCTGCGTCATGTGGCCGAGCGTATCGGGACGGGGATGCCCGGGCACGTTCGGGCCCGTCCCCCGGCCCGCCCGTCGACCTCTCTGGCGCGAGTGTCGGTGGCCTACGGCAGGATGGCACCCCGTGAACGCACCAGCACCGACGCTCGCAGACTCCATGGCCGCCATCCCCGCTCGCATCGCCGAAGACCTCGGCGTGCGCACGGCACAGGTGACCTCCGCGGTCGCCCTGCTCGACGAGGGCTCGACCGTGCCGTTCATCGCGCGCTACCGCAAGGAGGTGACCGGCGGCCTCGACGACGCCCAGCTGCGTACGTTGGAGGAACGGCTCGGCTACCTGCGCGAGCTGGAGGAGCGGCGGGCCGCGGTCCTCTCCGAGATCGCCAAGCAGGACAAGCTCACCCCCGAGCTGCAGGCCTCGATCCTCGCCGCCGACACCAAGGCCCGGCTCGAGGACATCTACCTGCCGTTCAAGCCGAAGCGGCGTACGAAGGCGATGATCGCCCGCGAGAACGGGTTGGAGCCACTGGCCGACGGGCTGATGGCGGACCCGTCCTTGGACCCGGTCGTCGAGGCGGAGAAGTTCCTCGGGGAACAGGTCGCGGACACCAAGGCCGCGCTCGACGGCGCTCGCGCGATCCTGGTCGAGCGCTTCGGCGAGGACGCCGACCTGATCGGGACGCTGCGAGAGCGGATGTGGACCGCCGGCCGGCTGGTCACCCGCGTCCGGGAGGGTCGCGAGAACGACCCGGCGGTGGCGAAGTTCTCCGACTACTTCGACTTCTCCGAGTCCTACTCCACCCTGCCCTCGCACCGGACCCTGGCCGTGCTCCGTGCGGAGAAGGAGGAGGCGATCGAGGTCAGTCTCTCTCCTCATGCCGAGGAGCCGGAGCCGGGCGAGGTGACCGACTACGAGCGGTCCATCGCCGCGCGCTTCGGCATCGTGGACCAGGGCCGGCCCGGTGACCGGTGGCTCGCCGAGACGGTGCGATGGGCGTGGCGTACGCGCATCCTCTTCCGCCTCGAGCTCGACATGCGGACCCGGATCCGCGGCGCTGCCGAGGAGGCCGCGATCGCGGTCTTCGCCGACAACCTGCGTGACCTCCTGCTCGCGGCGCCGGCAGGCACGCGGGCCACGATGGGGCTCGATCCGGGCATCCGGACCGGGGTGAAGGTCGCCGTGGTCGACGCGACCGGCAAGGTCGTCGACACCTCGACGGTCTACCCGCACGAGCCGCGGCGTGACTGGGACGGCGCCCTGGCGACCCTGGCCAAGCTGGCGAAGAAGCACTCGGTCGACCTGATCGCGATCGGCAACGGCACCGCGTCGCGCGAGACCGACAAGCTGGCCGCCGACCTGCTGAAGCTGCTGCCGGACCTGAAGATGACCAAGGTGATGGTCTCCGAGGCCGGCGCCTCGGTCTACTCGGCGTCCGCCTATGCCTCCTCCGAGCTGCCGGATCTCGATGTGTCGTTGCGTGGGGCTGTGTCCATCGCTCGTCGTCTTCAGGATCCCTTGGCCGAGCTGGTCAAGATCGAGCCGCGGTCGATCGGCGTCGGGCAATACCAGCACGACCTGCCCGAATACGGGCTCTCCAAGTCCTTGGACGCCGTCGTCGAGGACTGCGTGAACGGTGTCGGGGTCGATCTCAACACCGCGTCGGCTCCCCTGCTGCGCCGGGTCTCGGGGATCACCGAGTCGCTCGCCACGGCGATCGTGACGCACCGTGACGACAACGGGCCGTTCCGGACCCGCAAGGAGCTCGCCAAGGTGCCGCGGCTGGGCCCGAAGGCGTTCGAGCAGGCGGCCGGGTTCCTCCGGATCCGTGGCGGTGACGACCCCCTCGACGTGTCCGGGGTGCACCCGGAGTCCTACCCCGTGATCAACCGGATCCTCGATCGGGCCTCGGCGGACATCGGGTCGCTGATCGGCAACGCGGGCGTCTTGAAGTCGCTGAAGCCCTCGGACTTCGTCGACGAGAAGTTCGGCCTGCCGACTGTCACCGACATCTTCGCCGAGCTCGAGAAGCCCGGCCGCGACCCGCGTCCGGAGTTCCGTACGGCCACCTTCTCCGAGTCCGTGCACGTGATCGCCGACCTCCGTCCGGGCATGGTCTTGGAGGGCACGGTCACCAACGTGGCCGCCTTCGGTGCCTTCATCGACATCGGTGTCCACCAGGACGGCCTGGTCCACATCTCCGCGATGTCTGACAAGTTCGTCGAGGACCCGCGCGACGTCGTCCGCTCCGGCGACGTGGTGCGCGTGAAGGTCCTGGAGGTCGACGAGGCCCGCAAGCGGATCTCGCTCACCCTCCGGCTCACCGACGACGCGCCTGCCGGTGGGTCTGCCAAGGGCGAGTCGGATGGTGCGAGTCGCGCTGGCGGCGGGTCGCGCGGCCGGGGTGGCCAGGGCGGCCCCAAGGGCGGTCAGGGCAAGAGTGGTCAGGGCAAGGGCGGCCCCAAGGGTGGCGGGCGCTCGGGCGGCAACCGTGGCGGCCAGGGCGGCGGCTCGTCCGCCCCGGCCAACAGCGCCATGGCTGACGCGCTGCGACGCGCCGGTCTCAACTGAGACACCCGGACTGTTCACCGAGGCAACTCGGTCAGCATCCCTCGGCCCCGAGGTCGGCCGCACGGCGGACGACATCCGCCGGCGCCGGCCCGGTCGCATCCTGGGCGGTGACGGGGGCGGCAGCGACCCGGCTGACCGGGATGACACCGGCCCAGACGCCGGACTCGACGTCGGCGGGATCGTCGATCGGTCCCTCGGCGCGCGCCTTCATCGACGCCTCGGCGAGGGGGAGCGCGATCACGGCTGTAGCCGCGAGCTCCTTGCGAGTTGCCGGGCGCAGCGTCGCCCAGCGACCGGGGATCATCTGGTCGACGACCAGCGCGAGCGCTCGTTCCCGCTCATCCGGGTCCTCCACCCGACGAGCGCGGCCGACGACCACCGCCGAGCGGTAGTTCATGGAGTGGTGGAACCCGCTGCGCGCCGCGACCAGGCCATCGAGCTCGGTGATGGTGACGCACACGTCGCGCTCGAGCGCGCGCCCGAGCCATCCGGCGGCGACCGACCCGTGCAGGTAGAGGGACCCGCCCGCATCGGGGCCGTCGACGTCGAAGCCGTACGCGGTGGGCAGGACGATCGGATGCGCATCCTCACCCGATCCCACCGTGACGCCCAGGTGGGCGACGAGCGCCTCGCGGAGGAAGGCATGGAGAGGCTCGCGATCTGTGACGGCGCGGTTCTTCCCGCGGCTGATCCGGGTGCGTGGGGTGGGCGACAGCGTGGTGCTCATGGCGCTATCGTCGCGCTAAAGTGGCCTGCACACACGGGCCAATTCTCAAGGATTCAAACAGGACACCTCCGCGATGCTCCCCGTGACCCTCGACCGCAATCGCGGCGAGCCGCTCCCCGCGCAGCTCGCCGCCCAGATCCGCGCCCTGGTCCTCGCCGGCACCCTGGGGACCGGGGACCGGCTGCCCTCGAGCCGGGCGCTCGCGGCCGATCTGGGGGTCTCGCGCGCGGTGACCGAGCACGCCTTCGACCAGCTGACCGCGGAGGGCTGGCTCGAGGCTCGCCGAGGGTCAGGTACATACGTTGCCGCCGCCCACACCTCGGGCGCGACGGTGCCGGAGGCGACCTCTCGGTCGACGCGGGTGACGTCTCCGCGCTTCGCGCGGTCACTCCCACGCTCGGCGCGAGTGACGTCTCGGCTGGATACGGGCACCCCGTTCTTCGATCCGCGGCTCGAACCCGGGTGGCGTCGCGCCTGGCGGGAGGTCTCGGCGACCACTCCCCCACGCGGCTACGACGACCCGCGCGGCCTGCCGGAGCTCCGCGAGGCCCTGGCTGCCAGGCTCGGGCGCTCCCGTGGTCTCGACGTCCGCTCCGACGAGATCATCGTGACCGCGGGAACCACCGACGGGCTCCGGGCGCTCCTGCCCGAGCTGCGCCGCGGGCCGGTGGCCGTGGAGGACCCGGGCTACCGCGCCGCCGCCGAGTCGGTGCGCATCTTCGGACGCGAGGTCATCGACCTGCCCGCCGTGGAGACGGTCTGCGACCTGGGCGATGCTGTCGCTGCGTACGTCACTCCTGCGCATCAGCACCCCTTGGGACGGGTCATGCCCGCGGCCGACCGACTGGCGCTCATCGACGCGGCCCGGCGTGCGGAGGCGGTGGTGATCGAGGACGACTACGACTCCGAGTTCCGCTACGACGTCGCGCCCGTGCCGGCGATGGCGACGTTGGACCGCGACCGGGTGGCCTACCTCGGCACCGCGGCGAAGTCGGTGGTCCCGACCCTTCGCCTGGGCTGGCTGGTCGCTCCACCCGACCTGCACGAGCGAGTCCTGAGCCGTCGCACCATCACCCACTCCGGTGCCGCGTGGCCTTCGCAGCGCGCCCTGCTCACCCTGCTCCGTGACGGCTGGCTCGACAGGGCCGTGCGCTCGGCCCGGCGCGTCTACGCCGAGCGCGCCCCGAGGGTGGCCGAGGCGATGAGCCCGTACGCCACGCTCGCCGGACCGCTCGCCGGCATGTACTCCACCTGGCTCCTGCCCGAGCCTGCCGCGGTCAGGGCTCGCGACGCCGCGCGCACCGCGGGCTTCGAGATCAACCTGCTCTCGGACTACGCCCGCGCCAGCGGCCTCACCGGTCTGGTGATCGGCTTCGGCGGCGTCAGCGACGCGGAGCTCGATGCCGCCCTCGCCGCGGTCACCGCCGCTCTCGTACGGACCTGATCTACGCGTCGTCGTCGATCAGGTCGAACAGGTTCTCCAGGCCATCAGGGTCGTCCTCGCCGCCACCGACGGCCCACCCGGATCCGGTACGCCGCAGCGGCACGCCCCCGAGACGGCACGACTGCCCGGCCTTGTGCGCGTAGTGCGCCGTACGTGTCCGCGGTCGCCGCAGCACCAGCGCGTTCCCGCACGCCGGGCACAACGCCCAGTCGGTCGCTGTCTCGTCCGTCGCCATCTGCAGCTCGTCGGGCTCCTCCACGACTGTCAACCTACCTGGGCTGGTGCCCTAGGAGCGTGAGGTCGAGTCGTCCGAGGCGGCGTTGCCCGAGGCCGAGTCGTCCGAGGCTGGTTCATCCACGGCCGAGTCGTCCGAGGTCTCATCGCCCGACGAGGCCTCTTCCTCGGCGATGATCCGGTCGAGCTCGGCGAAGGCGGCGGCGCGCTCGCGCTCGATCTTGCGGCCGAGGAGGTCGGCCATCCCCCACAGGACCGCGAAGATCACGCCGACGACGAACATGATGGAGATGAGAAAGCCCATCCCGATCGCGACGGCCTGCAGCACCCAGCCGAGCCAATAGGCCCACGGGCGACGCAGCAGACCGGCCACGAAGATGGCGGCCACGAAGAAGCCGAGGCCGAGCGGGAGCGCCAAGCCGGCGGAGACCCCGCCGATCGAGGTCATCACCGGTGCGGCCAGCGCGACCGCGAGCCCCTCCATCGACACGATGGCGGCGCACATCCCGCGCCGGGGCGACTTCTCCCGCTCGCTAGCCATCGGCGCGGCCCTCCGCGTCGTCGGTGTCCAGGTCGTCGGTGTCCAGGTAGGCGGCCAGCTCCGGATCGCTCGTGGGCACCACCCGGGCGGTCGGCGTGGCACCGGACGACTCACCGCGGACGAGCAGCGTACGTGCCTCGCCGGCGGTCACCACGGAACCGGTCACCAGCACGGCGCCCTCGGAGATCGACCCACCACCGGAGGACTCCGAGAGGCCGATCGCCGCGTCGATCGCGTCGGCGAGACGAGGCACCACCGAGACCCGATCCTCGCCGTACAGCTCGATCGCGACCTTCCCGAGCTCGACCGCCGGGAGCGCACGGTCGGTGGAGTTCTGGGTGACCACGAGATGTTCGAGGTGCGGCTCGAGGACGGCGAGCATGCCCTCGACGTCCTTGTCGCCCATCACACCGACGACTCCGACGACACCGGAGAACGAGAACGAGTCCTCCAGCGCCTCGACCGTCGCCTCGGCACCCGCGGGATTGTGAGCGGCGTCGAGCAGCACCGTCGGCGAGGAGCGCACGATCTCCAGGCGCGCGGGCGAGTCCACCTTGGCGAACGCGTCTCGCACGAGCTCGTCGGCGAGCACGGTCTCGCCGAGGAACGCCTCGACAGCGGCCAGCGCCGCCGCCGCGTTCTGTGCCTGGTGAGCACCGTAGAGAGGCAGGAAGAGATCCTCGTACGTCGCCCGCAAGCCACGCAGCGTGAGGATCTGCCCACCCACGGCCGGGGTGCGAGAGACCACCGCGAAGTCGGTGCCCTCCCACAGCAGCCGCGCGCCGACCTCGGCCGCGTGCTGGTCGAGCACGGCGGCGACCTCGACGGTCTGCTCGGCGATCACGGCCACGGCACCGGACTTGATGATCCCGGCCTTCTCGCGTGCGATGGCGACGGGGGTGTCGCCGAGGTACTTGGCATGGTCGAGGGCGATCGGGGTCACCACGGCCACGTCGGCCGAGGCGACGTTCGTAGCGTCCCAGGAGCCGCCAAGTCCGACCTCGACGACGGCCACGTCGACCGGGGCCTCGGCGAACTTCGCGTACGCCATCCCCACCGTCGTCTCGAAGAACGACAGCGGGTGCGGCTGGTCGTCATCGACCATGCCGAGGTAGTGCGCGACGTCGTTGAACGCGGCCACGAAGTCGTCGTCCGAGAGGGGCTCACCGTCGATCGAGATCCGCTCGTTGATCCGCTCCACGTGCGGCGAGGTGAATCGGCCGGTGCGCAGGTCCAGGGATCGCAGCAGCGTATCGATCATCCGCGACGCGGACGTCTTGCCGTTGGTGCCGGTCAGCTGGATGACCCGGAAGGCGTTCTGCGGGTCGCCAAGGATCTCGAGCAGGGCTCGGATCCGGTCCAAGGACGGCTCGAGCCGGGTCTCGGGCCAGCGCGACTGCAGCGCTTCCCAGACCTCTTCGATCGTGGCCGCCAGGCGCGGCGCGGGAGTCTCACTCATCAACATCAGAGTCTAGTTCCGACCCGACACCGACTCCCCATCCCCGCCACTCACCCGCCGCTCACCCGCCGCTCACCCGCCGGTCATTGCCACGAGCCGCTTCCCAGCCGATCGCCGGAACCGATACCCTCCACCTCATCTCGGACTGATCGCCGATCCCCCGACAAGGTCCCCCATTCATGCGTACGCTCCGGGCCGCGCTCGCGGTCCTGCTCCTGGCCGTTGTGATCATCCCGGCTGCCTTGGCACTGGTCGGACGGCAGGTGTTCAAGCCGCGCCGGACACGGTCGGCGAACGATCCCGGCGGGCTCGCGCTCACCGAGGAGACCCAGCCCACTCTGTGGGCGGAGGTCCGTGAGCTGGCCGGCGCCACCGGGACGCGCGCACCCGACGAGATCCGCCTGGTGCCGGATGTCAACGCGGCGGTCAGCGACGAGACCAAGCTCGTCGGACTGATCTCGGGCACCCGACGCATGTTCATCGGCGTACCCCTCCTGCAGGGGGTCTCCCGCAACCAGCTCCGCGCGGTCCTCGCCCACGAGCTGGCCCACCACAGCTCCGCCCATACCCGGCTCGGTGGCCTCATCCACCGCGCCCGTCTGGCGATCGCCCAGGTCGCGGCCGGGCTCTCCAACCCATTCCTGAAACGGCCGTTCCGGACGTACGCCCGGATCTTCTTCGCCCTCACCAGGCCCCTCGCGCACGCCCATGAGCTCAGCGCCGATCAGGTCAGCGCGCAGGTCGTCGGGTCACGGACCGCGGCCGTCACGCTGCGCACCCTCCCAGCGCTCGCCGCTGCCTGGCAGATCTACCTCGAGCAGTACGTCGACGCCGGAACGCACTACGGGCTGCGCCCGACCCGCTTCTTCGACAACTTCACCAACCTGATGAGCGACTCCGATCGCCTCGGCGAGCTGGCCCGGATCAGCGCGGAGCCGCCCGAGGTGAAGGTGTCGGCCTACGACTCGCATCCGCCGCTGCACGAGCGGATCGAGAGGCTGGAGACGATGACCGCGTCCGAGGACGCAGCTGGTTCAGACCGCGCAGACGGCGCAGACGGCGCAGACGGCACGGACGGCACGGACGGCACGGACCACGCAGACGACGCCAACCGCCAGGACAGGTCGGGCAACGCGACCAGCATCCTGCGTTATCCGTCGCAGAGCTTCCTCGCCCTCGAGGACCAGATATTCGCCGGCTCCGGCCTGACCCCTGCGCCGTTGGCCGAGATCGTCATCGTCGCCGGTGCCCGGGCCGCAGCGCAGGACACCGAGACCCTGCTGTGCGCGATGCGGGAGAACGAGATCGTGCCGGCCACCCTCCGCGGCGCTCTGGATCTGATCGCCTCGGGCAACCTCGACACCCTCCTGGAGCTGGTCGACGTCGGGGAGACACCGGCCGAGGACGAGGCCGATACCCGGCGTACGGTGATCGCGCGCCTCCTCGGCGCCACCATCGCCCACGAGCTGGTCAGCGAGAAGAAGGCGCGCTACGAGCTCAGCTGGGCCGGCCCGTGGCGCCTGGTCGACATCTCCGGTCAGGAGGTCGACCCCGAGGCGCTGGCCCACGAGGCCCTCGGCTCTCCCGGCTACGCGGCAGCGCTGCGCGCGTGGGTGCACCAGCTCGACATGAAGGTCGACAACGAGGCCGCGGTCCGGACCGCCGGCGCCGCGCAGGCCCTCGTGTCCCCGGACGGCTACATCGGCGCCTTGGCCCCGGTCTCCGGCGACGGCATCCGTACGCTGCTGGTCACCGACACCGGCCTGATGCTCCTCAAGCCGTCCGGATCCGACCGCGTCGCGACCGGACTGGCCTCGATGACCGCGGGCTCACCCGGCAAGAAGCTGATCCAGCGCGCCCTGGCCAGACCACCCGCCGACCTCGCCGCCGCGACCAACGCCGCCTTCGTCCCCTGGGACCAGATCCGCGCGCTCCACCTCAAGCAGGGCACCTCCCGCCGCTCCGCGGACATCACCACCGCCACCGGCCACGGCTGGTCCCTGCGCTGGAGCGAGGGCGCAGACGTCGAAGGCCACCCCTGGCCCGCCGTCCACCACTACCTGGGCCCCCGCTTCACCGTCGACTAGCTTCCTGCCGAGCCGGCGCTAGTGCCCCAAGATTCCCCGCCGAGTCGGCGCTAATGTCCCAAGAATCCCCGCCGAGCCGGCGCTAATGTCCCAAGAATCCCCGCCGAGCCGGCGCTAATGTCCCAAGAATCCCCGCCGAGCCGGCGCTAATGTCCCAAGATTTCGTGCCGAAGTCGGCGCTAATGTCCCAGCGGTTGGGTCAGATGCGCCGACTCGACCTCTCACAGTGAGACAGACGCGCCGACTCGACACGAAATTCTGGGACAGACGCGCCGACTCGACCCTCTACAGCGGGGCAGACGCGCCGGGTCGGGAGGTCAGGGCAGGATGGTGTGGTTGGCCATGTCGACGACGGGGCGGTAGCCGATCTTGGCGTAGACGTGGTTGGAGACCGGGTTGTCCACGTCGGTGAACAGGCACAGCCGGGTGCCGTCGGCGGCCAGGAGACGCGAGGCTTCGGCGGTCACCGCGGTCCCGTAGCCGTGACCCCGCTGCTCCGTCGGCGTGTAGACCATCGCGACCCGCACCACGCCGTACGCCGGCAGGGTCGCGCCGGCCATGGACACCACCTCTCCGTCGACCTCCCACAGCAGCAGGAACTCCTCGATCCTGCGGCGCACCTCGTCATCTCCGACGGCCGCGTGCTCGTGGATGTACGCCTTGTTCGAGGACTGCTCGCGGGCCGCACGCCCGAAGTCGCCCAGCCACTCCCGGCACAGCTCCAGGTCGTCGTACGTCGCGGCGCGGGCGCGGCCGGGCACACCGGTGGGCATCACCAACGACCCGAGCTCGTGCAGCCGGGAGGCCATCGCGACCCTCACCCGCCCGCCCGCGAGCCGGACGGTCTCCTCGGCGACCGTGCGTGCGGCCGGGAGCGCGCCGTTGGCCCCACCGGCGTACTCCCCTCCGACATGCAGCTGTCGCGCCAGCTCGATCGCCGCCGCCTCCGGCATCGGGCAGACGTAGAGGGGGTAGGGCTCGAAGTTGGCCGTCCGCATCGCGGAGCCCACCACCCGATCGCCCTCCCGAGCGACCGCGAACCATCGATACGGCCCACCCAGGCTCGACCCACGAGCCTCCCTCTCCGCGTTCGTGGCGACCACGCTGGTGATCACCGGCTCCGCGGCGAGGTAGTCCTTCGCCACGGCTAGGAACTCGGCTGGATCGGTGAGGATGTCGACGGTGACCATGACCGAAGCATGCCGAGCGCGCATCGCCGGTCTCAACCGGTTTCGCGCCAGCCACCGCGCGCCCATAGGATTTGGTCCCATGACTGAGACCGCGCCCTCGCAGACCGCACCGGAGACGACTACGCCCGCTGAGCAGCGCGTAGTCGCCGTACCGGACAAGCCGGTCCTCGAGGGCCTGGAGTCCAAGTGGGCCGAGCGGTGGAAGAACGACAAGACGTACGCCTTCGACCGCACCCAGCCGCGCGAGAACGTCTACTCGATCGACACCCCGCCGCCGACCGTCTCCGGCAGCCTGCACGTCGGCCACGTCTTCTCCTACACCCACCCCGACCTGATCGCCCGTTTCCAGCGGATGAACGGGAAGTCGGTCTTCTACCCGATCGGCTGGGACGACAACGGTCTGCCCACCGAGCGCCGGGTCCAGAACTACTTCGGCGTCCGCTGCGATCCCTCGCTCCCCTACGACCCGGACTTCACCCCGCCCGAGAAGCCGGACCCGAAGCGTCAGATCTCCATCAGCCGGCCCAACTTCGTCGAGCTGTGCAGCGAGCTGGTCGTCGAGGACGAGAAGGTCTTCGAGGACATGTGGCGCACCATGGGGCTCTCCTTCGACTGGGACCACCAGTACACGACCATCGGCAAGGTCTCCCAGACCGCCTCGCAGAAGGCGTTCCTGCGCAACCTCGCACGCGGCGAGGCCTACCTGCAGGAGGCGCCGACCCTGTGGGACGTCACCTTCCAGACCGCTGTCGCGCAGGCCGAGCTGGAGGCGAAGGACTACGCCGGTTTCTTCCACCGCGTCGCCTTCCACACTGTGCCCGTTGATGGGGGTTCCGGCACCCCGATCCACATCGAGACCACCCGTCCCGAGCTGATCCCGAGCGTCGTCGCGCTGATCGCTCACCCCGACGACGACCGTTACAAGGACCTGTTCGGCGCCACCGTCACCTCGCCGATCTTCGGGGTCGAGATCCCGGTCCTGGCCCACGAGGCCGCGGAGATGGACAAGGGCGCCGGCATCGCGATGTGCTGCACCTGGGGTGACCTCACCGACGTCCAGTGGTGGCGCGAGCTCAACCTGCCCGCTCGTGCCCTGATCGGGCGCGACGGCCGCTTCTCCCGTGAGACCCCGGAGTGGATCACCACCGAGGCCGGGGCTGCTGCGTACGAAGACCTCAAGGGCAAGACCGTCCACTCCGCCCGCGAAGCGGTCGTCGCCAAGATCCGTGAGTCCGGCGACCTCGACGGCGAGCCGAAGAAGACCCAGCGGATGGCCAACTTCTACGAGCGCGGCGACAAGCCGCTGGAGATCGTCGCCAGCCGGCAGTGGTACGTCACAAACGGTGGCCGCAACCCCGATCTGCGCGAGAAGCTGCTGGCCCGCGGTGGCGAGCTGACCTGGCTGCCGGAGCACATGCGCCACCGCTACGACAACTGGGTCAGCGGCCTCAACGGCGACTGGCTGATCTCTCGCCAGCGCTTCTTCGGCATCCCGTTCCCGGTCTGGTACGCCCTCGACGCCGAGGGCAACCCCGACTACGACAAGCCGCTGCTCCCGAGCGAGGAGCAGCTGCCGATCGACCCGTCCACCGATGTCCCGGCCGGATACGACAAGGCGCAGCGCGGCAAGCCCGGCGGCTTCCAGGGCGACCCTGACGTGATGGACACCTGGGCGACCTCCTCGCTCACCCCGCAGATCGCCGGAGGCTGGGAGTCCGACCCGGATCTGTTCGAGCGGGTCTACCCGATGGACCTGTGCACCCAGGCCCACGACATCATCCGCACCTGGCTCTTCGGCCGCATCGTCAGGTCCCACTTCGAGAACGGCGTCGCCCCGTGGAGCCACGCGATGCTCTCCGGCTGGATCCTCGACCCCGACCGCAAGAAGATGTCGAAGTCGAAGGGCAACGTCGTCGTCCCGACCGATATCCTCGACAAGTTCGGCGCCGACGCGGTCCGCTGGCGCGCCGCGCTGACCCGCCCGGGCATGGACTCGCCGTTCGACGAGACCCAGATGAAGGTCGGTCGACGTCTGGCGATGAAGATCCTCAACGCCTCCAAGTTCGTCCTCGGCAACGTCGGTGCGACCACGCTCAACCCGGTCGCGATCACCCAGCCGGTCGACTGCTCGCTGATGGCCCGCCTCAAGGAGACGATCACCAAGTCGACCGACGCGTTCGCCGCCTACGACTACTCGACCGCGCTGGAGACCTCGGAGAAGTTCTTCTGGGAGTTCTGCGACGACTACCTCGAGCTGGTCAAGGAGCGGGCGTACGACGAGGACGGCGGTCTCCCGACCGAGTCCGCTCGCGCGACGCTGGCCACGGCCCTCCACGTCCAGCTGCGGCTGCTGGCGCCGTTCCTGCCGTACGTCACCGAGGAGGTCTGGTCGTGGTGGCAGACCGGCTCGATCCACACGTCCTCGTGGCCGCGTGAGCTCGAGCTCGGCACCGCTGCCGCCGCCGACCCGGGTGCGCTCGACGCCGTCGCGGCGACCCTGACCGGCATCCGCGGCGCCAAGTCGACCGCGAAGGTGAAGATGCGCCATCCGCTGGCCAAGGCCGAGGTCACCGGCCCGGCCAAGCTCGTCAAGGACGCCGAGGCGGCAGCCACGGACCTCAAGCGGGTCGGCAGCATCACCGGCGACCTGTTCTTCACTGTCGACGAGAACGCGACCGAGCTCACCGTCACCGCCGAGCTGGCGGAGCTGCCTGCCGAGGCCTGATCCGGCAGGCCCGCCCAAGATGTGAAGCAGGCCCCGGACCGCTGAGCGGCCCGGGGC
>NZ_JBOHDN010000095.1:0-13285 GCF_050699375.1 Nocardioides sp.
CCGACGCCTCGGCGTGTCGCGGACCGGCGAGAGCCGTCCATGGCCCGACCGATGGCCGAGAACCCAGCCTCGCGTCGCGGAGCGGCGCCATGGGGTGCGGGTGGCGAAGCCCCCGCCCCCGCGCGAAGCGCGGACAAATGACAAACCGACGTGGCCCTCAGCATTGAGGGCACACGTCGGCCAGAGGTTTGTGGAGCTGCGGGGAATCGAACCCCGGTCCTCGAGCGCCGTGCCAGGTCTTCTCCGGGTGCAGTCTGTGGGTAGCGTTCTCTCGTCCCCGGGGCTCGACGCAGACACGTCCCCGACAGGCTCAGCCGACTATTTGTCCCTCATGCCCCGTCGGCATGTGCATGAGGTGAGTCTCCTAGATGACGCCTGGTTCCGAGCCGGAGACGGATACTCGGTCAGACGCTTCGATCACCGCTCAGGCGGCGAGAGCGAAGGAACTGCGCTTAGTGTCGGCAGTTATTAGTTTCCAGCGATCGTTTACGAGATGACGCTGGCTCCTCGACCCGCTTCCCCTGGGAGCAACGTCCCAAGTCGAAACCGATCAGCCCCTTTTGAGTTGTCATTGCCCGCTCAGCGGGCAACAAGACAACACTACAGTCCACCGCCGACATTCCCCACTCGGTTATCGCCCAGTGCCGAAGGCAGTCGCACGAGCAAGCTCGCCGCTCGACCTCACTCAGTCGTCTCACTCGTCAGCCCGGCCGCCTCCTGAGTTGGCTCAAGTGGTTAGTGCGTGAGTTCAGGCCTGTTCGAGTGCGTCGAGGATGGCCTGCTGTGGCTCGGGGATGACGGGGGCGAAGGTCTGCTGGGTGCCGTTGATCGCGATGGTCGCGGACCGCAGTGGTCGTAGTTGTCGGATGACGTTGCGGATCGCGAGCACGGTCCTGGCCTGGACCTCACGGCTGACGGCGAGCGCGGTGAAGACGATGGTGAGGTGGGCCTCGATCGCGTCACGGGTGTGGTGGAACATCGGCCTGGCGCGTAGGTCGGTCTTGGACATCCGGAAGGACTGCTCGACGGTCCACAGGTCGTGGTAGCTGGCGATGACCTCGCCGGCCGGCATCACTGTGGCGGGGATGTTGGTGACGTAGCCCTTCAACCCGACCAGTCGCCGAGCCCTTGCGAGGGATGCTTCGTCGAACTCGGCGGCACCGTTGCGGGTCTTGACGAACCGCGGCGTGCGGGCGGTCTTCTCGCCCGCGACGACGGCCTTGGCCTTGTTCTCCTGCAGGGTCAGCGTCCGGTTGTCGCGCACGGCGCGCTTGATGGAGTAGGCCCACACTGCCCGCCACGACCCGGGATGGTGGGCGGGGTCCCAGATGGGCTCGGCCTTGGTCTTGGGATCGCTGGCGGCGTCCTTGTGATGCCCGCTGCGCGGGGTGATGGTGTCGATGAGCTGGGCGTCGGTGAAGGCGTCGCCGTGCCAGCGGAAGTGGGACTCCAGATCGTTAGGTGCCTTCGTGACTCGTGATCCGACGATGAACCGGAGGTCGGCCTCGTCGAGGTCGCGCAGGTTCGTGGCGGACAGCATGCCGGCGTCGGCGACGATCACGACGTCGGCCAATCCGTGCCGGGCCTGGAACTGCTTCACGATCGGGATCAGCGTGAGCGTCTCGGCCTTGTTGCCCTCGAAGCAGCCGATCTCGAGTGGGAACCCGCGTCGGTCGACCAACAGGCCGACCACGATCTGGGGGTCGACACGGCGTTCCTTGGAGAAGCCGACCTTCCTCAGGTCGTCTTCCTTCTCTGCCTCGAAGTAGAGGGTGGTGACGTCGTAGAGGATCAGGCTGATGTCGCCCCGGGCGGCGGCGTGGGTGAAGCACGCGGTCGCGATCTGGTCGCGGTAGCTCCCGCTCTTAGTCCCGCTCTTGGTTTTGGCGTGTGCCCGGCTCAGGGTGCGCTTCATCGTCGCGTAGCTGGCCGGTGTTCGGCCCAGGTCCTTCAACACGCGGCCGGTGTCGAGCAGCGAGGTCGGCTCCACGATCCTGGCGATGACCAGGTCACAGAAAACCGGATCGTTGAGGACGTTGAAGCCCAAGTGGTCGAAAACCATCGCGAGGGTCTCGTGCAGGAGCCGGGAGTCGGTGCTCACCACTCGACCTGGCTCGTCACGGCGCTCCACGGTCGTTCGAGGGGCCGGGTCCAAGACACCCTGCGCGACCGGTTCGGCCACCAGGACCGCGACCCGCGCAGTCGGGGCGAGGAGGCCTAGGTCGAGACCGTCCTGCTCGGGATCGGCCAGCATCCTGCGTGCCTGTTCGAGCAGGAGCCCGAGCTCGGCATCGGTATGCGCCGAACCGACGTGCTTCACGATCCGCTGACGCCCGCCCGCGTACTCCGCGATCTGGACCGCGGTAGCACCCGACGCGGTCCTCACCCGCCGAATGAACGCCACCCCGCGACCCTAGACCGACCCCGCTTAGTGCGTGAAAACGCACTAAGCGCCACCCATTCCTGCAGGTCAGTGAGGTCTCGCCCCGGGCGCCCGGGACTCGTGAGCCAAGTCAGGTCGACCTCACTCAGTCGTCTCACTCGTCAGCCCGGCCGCCTCCGGCGGCGGGTCCTCCTCGCTCGGCGCGAGGGCACGAGCAAGCTCGACCCTCGACCTCGCTCGTCAGCCCTTCATCCCCTTGAGCTTGCGGCCGACCTCGACCTCGGCCTCGCGCTTGGCCGTACGCTCGGCGATGGTGTTGCGCTTGTCCCACGACTTCTTGCCCTTGGCGACGCCGATCTCGACCTTGGCGCGACCATCGAGGAAGTAGAGCGCGAGCGGGACGACGGTGAGGCCCTTCTCGGAGATCTTGCGCTCGATCTTGTCGATCTCGATCCGGTTCAGCAGCAGCTTGCGCTTGCGACGGGCGGCGTGGTTGGTCCAGGTGCCGTTGAGGTATTCGGGGATGTGGATGCCGTGGATCCAGGCCTCACCACGGTCGATGTCCACGAAGCCGTCGACCAGGGATGCGCGCCCTTCACGCAGCGACTTCACCTCGGTGCCCTGCAGGACCATGCCGGCCTCGTAGGTGTCCTCGATGTGATAGTCGTGTCGCGCCTTCTTGTTCTGCGCGATCATCTTGCGCCCCTGCTCCTTCGCCATTCCCCCATTCTCTCAGGCACGAGGGCACCTGCGCGAAACGTTTGCCGCAGGGCGTCACCTCAGCCGCCGATGAGGGGTGCCGGATCGACCGGGGTGCCGTCGCGCAGGATCGTGAAGTGCAGGTGGCAGGCCGTGGACCACCCGGTGGTGCCGGCGTACGCCACGGTGTCACCACGCCCGACGGAACCCGAGCGCTTCGCGTAGCTCGAGATGTGGTTGTAGACGGCGGTGTAGGAGTGCCCGTTGACGTTGCCGAGGTAGAGGTGCAGGCGGTTGCCCCACACGCTCGAGGAGGAGGTCGAGATGATCCGGCCCGAGTCGACGGCGCGCAGCGGACGACCGCACGGCGCGTGGAAGTCGGTGCCGTTGTGCAGCGAGACGTAGCCGTAGATCGGGTGCTTGCGGATGCCGTAGGGCGAGGTGACGTAGGTGTCGGTCACCGGGGCGGCGAAGAGCCCGCCGACCGACCCGACGTTGCGGTCGGTCGCGGTGGCGGCGAGCGCCCGGATCTTCGAGCGCAGGGCCGACTCCTCGGCCCGGAGCTTCCTCAGCTCGGCGGCGTCGGCCGCCTTGGCTGCCTCGGCCGACCGCTTCGCGGTGGCGGCACGCTCGGCCAGCGAGGACATCTCCGCATGGGCCGCCGCGGCCTGGTCCCGGACCGAGTCGACCTCGGCGACCAGCTCACGGGCCTTCTTCTCCTTGGCCGCGATCGCGTCGGTCGCCTTCTGCACCTCGCCCTCCTGGACGATGAGCATCGTCTCGGTCGCCTCCATCCGCTGGAGGGTGGCGTCCTGGCCGGCGGCGGCCGCGTCGGCGTACGTCTGCCGGCGCATGAGGTCCTCGATGGATCCCCCGGAGAGCAGCGCCGCGGCCTGGGAGAGGCGTGGGTCTCCCCCGGTGAACCGCGACAGGATCTCGTCGCGCATGTCCTCGCGCTGCGCCCTCACCTCCGCCTCTCCGGCGGCGAGCTGCTCGCGTGCCGCCGCGAGCAGCTGCCTCTGCTCGGCGAGCTCGGCCTCCACCTGGGTGTGCGCGGCCCGCACCTCGAGAAGCCGGGCGTTGAGCTCGTTGAGCCGGGTCCGGGCGCCGTCGAGCTTCTTCCTCGCCGCGGCGTACGCCGCCGATGCCTCACGCAGGCCGGCGCTGGAGTGCTCGAGGTCCTCCGCAGCGCCTTTCTGGTCCTGCTGGACCTCCCGCTGCTCCTGCTCGAGCCGGTCCTTCTCGTCGGCCGAGGACGGCAGCGTCGGGGAGAGCAGCACGGCAGCCACCACGGCACAGCTGAGCGCGGCGGCGAGCCGGCCGGCACGGGGACCGCTGACACGGGGACTGCTGACACGGGGACTGCTGACACTGGGGCAGGGCACAGTAGCTCCGCTCGGAGGGGGAAGCAGGACCTTCCGACCCTAGGGGACCCTGGTCAGACCTTGATGTATTTGCGCGTGAGCAGGAGTGTCGGGACCAGGGTGAGCAGGATGCCCAGGATCGCGACGATCGCGAAGGAGCTGAAGAACTCCTCCCAGCCGACCCACTGGGTCACCGAGGTGGACGAGAGCCGCTCCTGGACGCCGAAGTACATCACGCCGGCCAGTGCCAGAC
The DNA here is from genome assembly GCF_050699375.1 of Nocardioides sp. Taxonomy (GTDB): domain Bacteria; phylum Actinomycetota; class Actinomycetes; order Propionibacteriales; family Nocardioidaceae; genus Nocardioides. The sequence continues at coordinate 4,700 of NZ_JBOHDN010000095.1, forward strand.
CGGACAGCGCGATGCCGACCAGGGCGACCACGAGGGACTCCAGGAGGAACGGCAGCGCGATATAGAGGGTCGAGGCACCGACCAGCCGCATGATCCCGATCTCGCGACGGCGGGCGAAGGCCGCCAGCCGGATCGTGTTGGCGACCAGCAGCAGCGCGGCGATGACCAGCACGATGGCGCCGACGAGCGCGGCGCTCTGCAGGCCGTCGACGGCGGCGAGGATGGGCCCGGTGACCTCATGTACGTCACCGACGTGATCGATCCCGTCCAGGCCGGCGACCGCCTCGATGATCTCGGCGGAATGGTGCGGATCGGTCATGGTCACCCAGTAGGACTCCCACATGTCTTTTTCGACCACCACCGGATCCGGCCCACTGACACCTTCGACATCGAGAGCCTGCAGCCGGTCGTAGGCCTGCGCCTGGCTCTCCTCCTCGATCTTGTCGACGTACCTGTTGTCCTCGAGGGCGTCGGTGATGACCTCCTTCTGGCTGTCATCGACCGCGCCGGCGCACTTCGGGTTGTGGTCGTTGGCGCCGTTGCACATGTAGAAGGTGATCTGCAGCTCGTCGCCCCAGACCTCCTCGGTCAGCTGGGCCTGCTCGCGCAGCAGCAGGCCGACGCCGGCAAGGGTGAGCGAGACGAGCAGGGTCAGAGCCACTGCGACGTGCATCGACAGGTTGCGGCGAAGCCCCTGCTGGAGCTCGGTGAATACGTAGCGCAGCTGCATGGCGGGTCGAGGACCCTTTCTGGTCGTAGAGCCTGGTCGTGGGGCGAGGTCGTCGAGCGGGTGTCGGTCCTGGGAGCGGGCTCAGAACTGAGCGCCGTAGCCGCCCTGGACCTGGTCCCGGACGAGGTGTCCGTGCTCGAGCTCGATGACCCGCTTGCGCATCTGGTCGACCATCGTGACGTCGTGCGTCGCCATCACGATGGTGGTGCCGGACCGGTTGATGCGGTCGAGCAGACGCATGATGCCGACCGTGTTGCCGGGGTCGAGGTTTCCGGTCGGCTCGTCGGCGATGAGGATCATCGGGCGGTTGATGAAGGCGCGCGCGACGGCGACCCGCTGCTGCTCACCACCGGAGAGCTCGTCGGGCATCCGGTCACCCTTGCCGTCGAGGCCGACCAGCTCGAGCGTCTCCGGCACACGCTGCTGGATCTCGCGGTTGGAGTGGCCGGTCACCTGCATCGCGAAGGCGACGTTCTCGGCGACGGTCTTGTTGGTCAGCAGGCGGAAGTCCTGGAAGATCGTCCCGACCTGGCGACGCAGCCGCGGCACCTTCCAGCCGGCGAGCCGGTTGATCTCCTTGCCGGCGACGTAGACCCGGCCCGTGCTCGGGCGCTGCTCACGCAGCATCAGCTTGAGCGCCGTCGACTTCCCTGAGCCCGACTGGCCCACGAGGAAGACGAACTCCCCCTTCTGGATGTCGATCGAAAGGCTGTTGAGGGCGGGCCGCGCCTGCCCTGGATAGGCCTTGCTGACCTTCTCGAAGCGGATCACCGCACCGAGGGTAGTGCAACCGTGGTCAACCGCCGAGCCGGGACCGTCATGGGGCCGACGACCCCGGTCTGCGCGGCCGTCGGCCCCGTGGCCGGGCTCAGCACTTCGGCTCAGAGATACCTGCCCCTGTACCCTGACGTAGTGGGTTCTGTTGGCCGGATATTGATAGGTGCCGTAGTCCTGACCGCGATCGCTGTCGGGATCGGGGTGCTCACCCTGAACGACGACGAGCCAGAGGCCGCGAAGGTGAAGGGTGACCTCAGCAACGCGGACACCACCTCGATGCACGTACGCCGTGGCGCATTCTGCGATCGCGTCGCGACCGAGGACGTGACCGATGCCCTCGGCGGCGCCGCGAGCGAGAAGAAGGCCTATGGGGACGGCGACCAGACCGTCATCTCCGGATCCGTGACCGACGTCGCCCAGGAGTACGGCTGCATCTGGACCGGCCCGGAGGGCTCGGCCACCTCGGCGCGCGCCTGGGTCTTCGCCCCGCCGGTCACCAAGGACTGGGCCACCCAGATGAGCAAGAGCGTGCCGAAGGGCTGCAAGGCCGCGTCGAAACCTGCCTACGGCAAGCCGTCGGTGGCCCTCACCTGCACCGACGCGAAGAAGCAGCCGAAGATGGTCCTGCACGGTCTCTTCGGCGACGCCTGGCTCTCGTGCGAGCTCACCGGCAAGGCCGGCGAGCCAACGGCGACGCTCCAGAAGCGCGCCTCTCGCTGGTGCCTGGTCACCGCGACCGCGGCCGCCGCCTGAGCCAGGATCCAGTCCACGGCACCAGACGGAGCGGCGTTTGCGCATTCTTAAAGTCTAGTGCTTTAATCGACTTAGTCGCTCGGGACGGTAGCCACCTCACCGGGCGGCACGCGACGCCGCGGCGCTGAGTCAGAGCAGCGCCGGCAGGCGTGAGCGGGTGGGGTCCTTAGGGATGGGGATCCCACCCGCGACGCGAGCCTGAAGAGCACCGCCCAGCGGCGTACGTCAGTTCTGCTCGGCCTTGTCGGCACCCCGGCGCCAGCGGATGCCGGCCTCCAGGAACCCGTCGATGTCGCCGTCGAAGACGGCCTGCGGGTTGCCGACCTCGTAGGTCGTCCGCAGGTCCTTGACGATCTGGTAGGGGTTGAGCACGTAGTTGCGCATCTGGTCGCCCCACGAGGCGGCGACGTCGCCCTTGAGCTCCTTGAGCTGCGCCTCCTCCTCGGCCTTCTTCAGCGCGAGCAGCTTGGCCTTCAAGACGATCATCGCGGCGGCCTTGTTCTGCAGCTGCGACTTCTCGTTCTGGCAGGAGACCACGGTGCCGGTGGGGATGTGCGTGAGCCGGACCGCCGAGTCGGTGGTGTTCACCGACTGACCGCCGGGACCCGAGGAGCGGTAGACGTCGACCTTGATGTCGTTCTCGTCGAGATCGATCTCGTCGGTCTGCTCCAGGACGGGCACGACCTCGACGGCGGCGAAGGAGGTCTGCCGACGCCCCTGGTTGTCGAACGGGCTGATCCGGACCAGGCGGTGGGTGCCGGCCTCGACGGACAGGGTGCCGTACGCGTAAGGCGCGTGGATCGCGAAGGTGGCCGACTTGAGGCCTGCCTCCTCGGCGTAGGAGGTGTCGAAGACCTCGACAGGGTATTTGTTGCGCTCGGCCCAGCGGACGTACATCCGCATCAGCATCTCGGCGAAGTCCGCGGCGTCGACGCCACCGGCACCGGAGCGGATCGTGACCAGCGCCTCGCGGGAGTCGTACTCCCCCGAGAGCAGCGTGCGGATCTCCAGGCTCTCGACGGCCTTCTTGATCCTGCGCAGCTCGGCCTCGGACTCGGCGAGCGTGTCCGCGTCGCTCTCCTCCTGGGCCATCTCGACCATCAGCTCGAGGTCCTCGACGCGGGTGCTGAGCTCGGTGAACTTGTTGAGCTCGTTCTGCAGCAGCGAGAGACGTCCGGTCACCCGGGTGGCGTTGTCCTGGTCGTCCCAGAGGTCGGGCGCGGCGACCTGCTCGCCGAGGTCGGCGATCTCCGTGCGCATCGCGTCCAGGTCCAGCACCTGGCCGATGGTCTGCATCGTTGCCTGGAGCTGCTTGATCTCGGTGTCGAATTCGGGGCCTGCCACGCCCTACAGGCTACCCGCCCTGCGGTGCAGCACCCGATTCGCCGTCCCGTCCCCGAGCCCGTACCCCAAAGCCCCCTCCAAAAGTACGTTCGACCTCCGGCATGGGGAACCGGAGGTCGAACGTGAGGGGATGCGTGGAGTCAGCTCGGTCGGACGAGCCCGAGAGAGCCTCAGGCCTGGCGGATCGAGCCGGCGAACCAGCCGTCCCAGGCGGCCTCTTCGCGGACCGCCGAGCCCGGCTTCGGGGCGTGCAGCATGATCGCCTGCCCGTTCTCCCAGCGGAGGAAGATGCCGACGTGGTAGACGGGGCTGCCCCAGAACATCAGGTCGCCGCGCTGGACCTGGTCGTTCGGGACGGTCGGCAGCGCAGCTGCCTGATCCCGTGAGACCCGCGGCAGCTCGATGCCGGCGGCACCGAAGGCGTACTGCGTCAGACCGGAGCAGTCGAACGAGCTCGGTCCGGTGGCACCCCAGACGTACGGGTCGCCGACCTGCTCCGAGGCGACGCTGATCGCCTTGTCGATCTTGCCGGACTGGCTGGCGGCGTACGCCGCGGCCTCGGCCTCGGCCTTCTTCTTCTCCTCCGCGGCCTTCTTGGCAGCGATGGCGGCCTGGCGCTTCGCCTCGGCGGCCTTGCGAGCCGCCTCCGCCCTGCGCTGCTGCTTCTCGACGGCCCGCTCGAGCTGCTTGATGTCGGTCACCATCGCCGCCGGGGTGGCGGAGGTCTGCAGGGTCGGAGCCTGCACGACAGTGGCCGACTTCGCCTTCGGCTCCTGGGCGACCGGAGCCGCGTTGGCCGCGGGCACCGCTACCAGGGCACCGGCGGCGATCCCGCTGGCGAGGGTGATGCGGCCGGCGAGCTTGCCGTGGCCGCTGAGCGTCGTCCTGAGCTTGTCGAAGGGGGATCCTGCGATCGTCTTGGCGATCGAGGCATTCGGCGCCCGGAAGGGGCGCGGCGTGCCGCGATGGGCAGCACGGGATACGGACTTGGACATGCGTGAGTTCCTTCCCACGCCTACGAGGTGAGCTGTCGGGTTCGGGCTAGAAGGTGCCCGGCCATCGATCAGATGGCTTCACCCCAAGCGACTGTCCGAGCTAGTCGCGTAAATCTTGGGTCCCCCGGTCCTGTCCCATGCGTACTACTGGGTGTGAGGGTATGAGGTTGAGTAGTTGGGGCCGGCGTCCGGAGGGACAGGATTCGGCGTGTACCGGGGCCGGTCGTGCGTTGTGCACGGCTCAACCAAGGTGACACGCGACCTGAAGCGGATCCAATCCAGAAACCACGGATTTCGTACGAAACCCCGCAGCTCACGCGTAACTTTGCCGTCGCGAGTGAGTCATCTCACGCGGCGGACAGGCGTTTGACGGCCAAAAAGCAGCCTTTACTCGGCAGCCTCGAGGCGGAACCCGACCCCGCGGACCGCGACGACCTTCTCCAGCACACCGGCCGCCTCGAGCTTCTGGCGCAGGCGTCCGACGGTCACGTCGAGGGTCTTGGTCGAGCCGTACCAGTTCTCGTCCCAGACCTCTGCCATCAGCCGGTCGCGGGAGACGACCTTGTCGCGGGAGGCGGCCAGGACGGCCAGGAGCGCGAACTCCTTGCCGGTCAGGGTCACCTCGCGGTCGCCGGCGTAGACACGGTGGGCGGCCACGTCGATCCGCAGCGCGTCATCGTCGTCACCGGGCTCGAGCGGACCCGAGCGACGCAGCAGCGCACGGACGCGCGCCTGGAGGACGGCCAGCGCGAACGGCTTGGCCAGGTAGTCGTCGGCGCCGGCGTCGAGGCCGACGACCAGGTCGATCTCGGCGTCGCGGGCGGTGAGGATCATGATGCCGCCCTCGTAGCCGTTGTCGCGGACGGCCTTGCAGACCTCGAGGCCGTCCATGTCGGGAAGGCCCAGGTCGAGCAGCACGAGCTCGGCGTCGTAAGGGGGCGCCAGCAGCTCCAACGCCTTCTTGCCGGAGTCGACCCAGGTGACGTCATACCCCTCACGCTGGAGCGTGCGAACCAGCGGGGCGGCGATGTCCTCTTGGTCTTCTACGACGAGCACGGAGTTAGACATGGAGAGAACAATAGTTAGGGCCCTGTAGGACTTGTGAAGGGATCCCCTGAAACTGATACTCGCGTGACCACATCGTTAGGTCCGAGCTGGTCGATTCCGAGGGGGTCCTCGGCCCCTTTCTCGACCTCGTCCCAGGTGATCGGGGCCGCGACCTTCGGGATCTCCTTGCCCCGCAGCGAGTAGGGACAGATGGTCGTCTTGGAGCCCGAGTTCTGCGACCAGTCCAGAAATACCTTGCCTGACCTGCGGCTTTTGGTCATGGTCGCGGTCACCTGGCTCGGGTTGGCCTTCTGCAGGTCCTCGGCGATCTCCTTGGCCAGCGCCGTGGAGACGTCTGGTTCGACGGGCTCCGGCAGCGCCGCGTACAGGTGCAGGCCCTTGCTCCCGCTGAGCACCGGCACCGCCGAGAGCTCTCGGGCGCCCAGCGCGTCGCGAACCAGCATCGCGACCTGGCAGCACTCCTGAAGACCGGCGGGCTCGCCGGGATCCAGGTCGATCACGATCCGGTCGGCACCGGCCGGGGTGCCGTCGGCGCCGACGGTCCACTGGTGGACGTGGAGCTCGAGCGCGGAGAGGTTGGCGACCCAGGTGAGCGCGGCGAGGCCGTCGACGATGGGGAAGCTGAGCGTGCCCTCCTTGTGGTCGTCGGTGCGGGACCCGGTCGTCGGGACGGTGGCGGTGCGGACCCAGCTCGGCGTCCCGGCCGGTGCGTTCTTCTCGAAGAACGACATGTCCCCGACGCCGTGCGGCCAGCGGATCCTCGTCACCGCACGGTCCCGCAGCTGTGGGAGCAGAACGGGCGCGACCTGGGCGTAGTAGTTGAGCACCTCGCCCTTGGTCATCCCGGTGCGGGGATAGATCACCTTGCCGAGGTTGGTCAGGGTCAGGACCCGGCCGTCGACCTCGACGCGTACCTCTTCTCGTTCGACCATCACAGATCCTCCGGTGAGACGTCGTCCCTGATCCCGATGAAGCTCGGCTGCCTCAGTCTGCCCTTGTAGGTCGCCGCCGCGACCGCGCTGCCATGGGTCTCGACCTCGATGACGAGGAGCGGCTCGACCCAGTGGGTGCCGCGAGCGTCCTCGGTCGGCACTCCCCCGTCGGGATCGACGTCGGCGCCGGCGAAGGGGCTCCGGCCTGTCTCGCGCAGCAGCTCGCCGAGCCGTCGTGCCTGCTTCGCGCCGATGCCGCTGCCGACCCGCCCGCGGTAGACCAGCCCGTGCGGCGTCGGCTGGCCGACGAGCAGCGCCGCCAGCCGTTCGGTGCCACCCGCGGTGCCCACCTCCGGCCGCCAGCCACCGACGACGAGCGAGGCCCGGTAGCGGTGGGCCAGCTTCACCCAGTCCTTGCTCCGCTCGCCTGGCCGGTAGCGGCTGCCGCGCCGTTTGGAGACGATCCCCTCCAGACCCTGCTCGCGGGTCACCGCGTGGAGCATCGGGCCGTCGTCGTAGGTCTGCGGCACCTGCCACGAGCCGAGCTCGCCGTCCTCGTAGACGGTCTGCAGGATCTTGCGGCGCTCGGTCCACGGCTCCTCGATGAGCAGCCTGCCGTCGAGGCGGAGCAGATCGAAGACCATGTACGTCGCGGGCCGCTCCACCGCGAACCTGGCCGCCTTCCGCGCGTCCCGGGTGTGCATCCGGTCCATCAGCACCCGGAAGTCCGGCAGACCCGCGTCATTGAGCGCGATCACCTCGCCGTCGACGAGCACGTCGCGCGCCGGGCCGGTCGCGATCTCGGGCCAGGCGGGGGTGGCGTCGTTGTCGTTGCGTGTGGTCAGTCGGGTCTGCGTACGTCCTGCCGGGCTGTCGCCGAGGAGGCGGATGCCGTCCCACTTGACCTCGTGGACCCACTCCGGCCCCGGGGGCGCGTGGCTGCCGGGGGTCGCCAGCATGGGGCGCAGCGTCGGGTGCATGGGGCCATCTTGCTTCATCTCACGACTGGCCGTGGCGGGTCTGGCGTGGGTGAATGGGGTACCGGTATCCGCGAATCCGACGGATACTTGATGAACTCATCCCAACAGACGAGGGGGTCCGCATGCGCGCGATCTGGAAGGGTGCTGTCTCGTTCGGGCTGGTCAGCGTGCCCGTGAAGCTCTACTCGGCGACCGAGTCGCACGACGTCTCCTTCCGTCAGGTGCACCAGTCCGACGGCGGCCGGATCCGCTACCAGCGGATCTGCTCGGTCGACGGCGAGGAGGTGCCCTACTCCGAGATCGCGAAGGGGTATGAGACCGAGGACGGCGAGATGGTCGTGCTCACCGACGACGACTTCGCCAACCTGCCGACGACCTCCTCGCGTGAGATCGCGGTCGAGAAGTTCGTCCCCTCGGACCAGATCGACCCGATGCTCTTCGAGAAGAGCTACTACCTCGAGCCGGAGAACACCGGGGTCAAGCCCTACGCGCTGCTGCGCCAGGCGCTCCTCGACGCCGACCGGGTCGCCCTGGTGACCGTCGCGCTCCGTCAGCGCACCACGGTCGCGGCGCTGCGGGTGCGCCCGACCGACAACGGCGACGTGATCGTGCTGCAGACGATGATGTGGCCCGACGAGATCCGGGTGCCCGACTTCAAGGTCGAGGCCGGCGAGATCAAGGACTCCGAGATCAAGATGGCCAACATGCTCGTCGAGACGCTCGCCGGCGACTTCCACTCCGAGGAGTTCTCCGACGACTACGCCGAGGCCGTCGAGGAGATGGTGAAGGCCAAGATCGAGGGCGGTGAGGTCGAGCGGACCCCCACCTCCACCAAGACCTCCGGCGAGGTCGTCGACCTGCTCGCGGCCTTGCAGCGCTCGGTCGCCGCGGCGAAGAAGTCGCGCGGCGAAGAGGTCCCCGACGAAGCCGAGGACGCGGCGACCGAAGCCTCCTGAGCTCTGGTCTCGGAGGGTTGTGAAGCTGAGAGTGGTCCATAGGTCACTCTC
>NZ_JBOHDN010000096.1:0-17032 GCF_050699375.1 Nocardioides sp.
CCGGTGACGTACGTCGAAGGCGACCTCTGACCCGCCGAGAAGTCACCTTCGCTGGCCGAGAGGTCACCTTCGCAGGCCGAGAGGTCACTTGTGCAGGCCGAGTTGGCACACAAGTGACTTCTCGGCCTGCAGAAGTGACCTCTCGACTAGTGGTCAGGGGAGCAGGAGGGCGGAGTCGCCGAACTCGTGCCACAGGTAGCCCCCGGCGACGGCGGCGTCGTAGGCCGCCTGGGTGAGCTCGGGTCCGGCGACGGCCTCGACGAGCAGCAGGTGGCTCGCCTGGGGATCGTGCCAGCCGGTGATGAGCCCGTTGACCACGTACGGCGGGTTGGCGGGTGTCACGACCCGGTCCGTCCACCCGCTCGCCGCGCGAACGACACCCGTCGCCGGAATGACCGCAGACTCGAGAGCCCGGGTGACGGTGGTGCCGGCCGCGACGACGCGGCCCCCGGCGTACCTGGTCTGCTCCACCAGCCTCGCCGTGGTCTCGGAGACCTCGAACCACTCCGCGCCCGGGGCCTCGCCGGCCTCCTGGGAGGAGACGCCGGTGTGCAGGGTGATCGGCGCGATCTGAATGCCGCGGGAGACGAGGTCGGTGACCAGCGAGTGAGTGAACGGACGCGCCGCCGACGGCATCTCGGCGCTTCCTGGCCGATGCCCGAAGACCGTCTGGTAGGCGGAGAGCGGGTAGCGCTGGTCGAGATAGCCGTACGCGATCGGCCGGCCGGTCCGCGCGAGCTCGACAGCCACGTCGCCGGTGACCTCGGCGCGCCAGAGCCGGTTGCCCTCGCCGGTGGGGGAGGAGCCACGACCCTCGGGGTACGGCTGGAGGAGCGTGATCCGTAGGCCGCCGGCGACGACCACGTCGCCCTCTGCGGCGTCGAGCACTGCGCGTGCGGCGTCCGGTGCGGAGCGGAGCTCGACCGCCCAGCCGGTGCCGAGCCGCTGGGCGAGGTGGAGGACGACCGGGCCCCGGCCGAGGAGGTCGGCGTCGAGCTGGCGCGCCTCGGTGGCGGAGTCGTTGACGACCACCAGGTCGCCCGGGGAGAGGTGGTCGGCCAGGTCGTGGAACCGGGCATGGCGTACGCCGCCGCGGGCTGCCACAAGGAGCCGAACCTCGTCGCGTCCGCGGCCGCGCCACTCAGCGGGAGCGGGTGCGGTCGTGTCGTCGGGGGCAGGGAAGGTGGTGGTGGGGTGTTCGGCGAGCATCGTCATCGGGTTGCTCCATTCGAGAGGCTCGAGGCATCGGCTTCCAGCGAGAAGTCGGCGGCCTGATAGCGCCCGGAGGCCGGACCGGCGGCGAGCAGCCCGAGCAGGTGCGGAACGACCGATTCCGGTAGCGGCCGGTCGGAGATGTCCTCACCTGGGAAGGCGGCCTGGTGCATAGCGGTGCGCATGTCGCCGGGGTCGACGGCGTACGCGCTGATGCCGTTCTCCTCACCGAGCGTGAGGATCAGATGGTCGAGCGCGGCCTTGCTCGCTGCGTACGTTCCCCAGGTCGGGTAGTGCTCGACCGCCGCGTCGCTGGAGATCCCGACGAGGGTGCCGCGGGAGGCGATCAGGTAGGGGAGGAGTCGCTGGGTCAGCGTGAGCGGGCCGATCAGGTTGGTCTCGAGCACGGTCGAGAGATGGTTGGCGGTGGCCTCGGCCAGGGGAAGCATCGGGCCGAGGTCGCTGGCGTTGTGCACGAGCAGGTCGAGACGTCCGTGCCTGGCGACGGCTGCCGCGATCGCGTCCTGATGATCCCGATCGCGTACGTCGCCGGCCAGGCTCGTGACCCGGGGGCTGTTCGGCAGGGCTGCGTGCAGTCGGTCGGCGTCACGCGCATCCGTGACGACGCTCCAACCGCGGTCGACGAGCTCCTCGGTGAGGGCGAGCCCCAGTCCGGCGGACCCGCCCGTGATGACGGCTACTTCGTTGTGTGATCTGTTCATGCCGTCTAGGATTCAACCTAAAGTGAACTTGAGATCAAGGGTTCGCGCGAGAAAGTTTTCGACGAGGGATTTCGAGGAGACCGACATGAACACCCACGACCTGCTCACGATGGGGGAGGTGACCCGGCGCAGCGGGTATGCGGCCTCGGCGGTGCGCTACTACGAGACCCAGGGCCTGATCCGGGCCGAGCGATCGACCGGGGGACAGCGTACGTTCGAGCGCAGCGTGCTGCGGCGCCTCGCCTTCATCAGGGCGGCCGCCAACGTCGGGCTGTCCCTGGACGAGATCAAGGCCGAGCTCGACTGCCTGCCGGGGGACCGCACCCCGACGAAGGCCGACTGGGCACGCATGTCCAAGCACTGGCGCCACCGTCTCGAGGAGCAGATCCACGCCCTCGAGCGTCTCCGCGACAACCTCGACTCCTGCATCGGCTGCGGCTGCCTCTCCCTGCAGCGCTGTGGCATCTCCAACCCCAACGACGCCGCTGCCGCCCAGAGCGCCGGCGCCGCGTACCTCCCCAAGGTCCTGCGCCGCGAGCCTCCCCGCCGGCGATCCTGACCCGCCGAGACGTCACTTCTGCAGGCCGAAGCGTCAGTTCTGCAGGTCGAGAAGTCACCGCAGTGCCAACTCGGCCTGCAGAAGTGACTTCTCGGCCTGCGCGGGTGACTTCTCGGCAGAGGCGGGTGGTCAGGGGGCGTTGGTGCTGAGCTGCTCGAGGAGAGCGGTGGCGGCACGGTCGATGGCGTCGCCGTCGTACGGCTCCAGGTCGACGGAGTTGAAGCTCTGGATCAGGCCGCCGTTCTGTACGAAGCCCGTGATCGCGTAGGAGTTGACGCCCTGCTGCTTGACCAGCCGGGCGTCATCGGCGCCGGTGACCTTGGGCTGGCTGACCTCGCCGGACTTCACGTCCATGGTCTTCCACGCTTCCGCGAGGGTGCCTTTGAAGGGGAGGTAGTTGAGCTCGTACGCAGTCCCACCCGACTCCTTGGGGAGCAGCGCGCAGCGGGGTGCCGCCGACGTGCCCCGCTCGACGCGAAGCTCCGCCCCGAGCGCCTTCTCCACGGGCGCGATCTCGAGTCCGTCGCACGGGTTGAACACCGGCTCCGACCCGTGGTCCGAAGCCGGCGCGGACGCTGAGGCAGACGGCTTGGCGGGCTCGTCGGCCCCGCAACCGGCGAGAAGGCCGAGGGCGGCGAGGGCAGGCAGGACGGCGTAGGCGGGAGCGGAGCCCGAGGCGATCCAGTTCTTCATCTCTCCAGCACTTCCAGGGGCGGTTCGGTGGGGCGGGGCGAGGCCGAGCCGGGCAGTCGCAGGGACATCCGGGCTCCGCCGTGCGGTGAACGGGAGGCCGAGACGGACCCGCCGGTGCGTTCGGCGACCTGCCGGACGATAGCGAGCCCGAGCCCGGACCCGGGCATCGAGCGGGCCTCGGTGGATCGGTAGAACCGGTCGAACACATAGGGAAGATCGCCCTCGGCGATGCCCGGTCCCTCGTCGTCGACATTGAGCACGCCATCGTGAAGGGTCACATGCACCGTCCCCGCTTCCGGTGACCACTTGGCGGCATTGTCGAGCAGGTTGGTGACCGCACGCTCGAGCGAGCCGCCCTCGCCCATGACCCACCACGGCGTCATCGTCTCGGTGAAGGTCACTGACGGCGCGCGAAGACGTACGCGGGAGAGCGCCCTGGCGGCCACCTCGGAGAGGTCGACCGTCTCCAGCGTCGGCTCGGCGGGCTCGTCTCGGGCCAGCTCGACCAGGTCGCCGATCAAGTTGGTGAGCTCCTCGATCTGGGCGCGGATGTCCCCGAGCAGCTCGGCGCGCTGCTCGCCCGAGATGGAGGCGTCGGCCTGGGTGAGGAGCTCGACGTTGGTGCGGAGCGAGGTCAGTGGCGTACGCAGCTCGTGCGAGGCATCGGCCACCAGCTGTCGCTGGCGGTCCCGGGAGGCGGAGACCGTGGACAGCATCCGGTTGAACGAGGTGGCCAGGCGCGCGATCTCGTCATCGCCCTCGACCGGGAGCGGGGTCAGGTCCTCGGTGGTCGCGATCCGGTCGACGGAGGCGGTCAGCCGTCGCACCGGACGCAGTCCGCCGGCCGCCACGACCCACCCGGCCAACGCCGCGGCGACGACACCGGCGGCGCCGAAGAACAGCACGACGAAACCGAGTCGCGTGTACATCTCCTGTTGCGGCTCCAGCGACTGCGCCAACATCAACGCGGAGTTGCTGTCGGGGATCGGCACGGTCACCACCCGGAAGACGCCGGTCTTGGTGGAGACCGTCCGAACCGATTGCTTGGCCTCGCGCTTGGCCACTGCCTCCTCCGGAACGCCTGGCCGCGGGAACGTGCCGAGCGTAGGCGACCAGTAGTTGTGCGAGTCGTCGACCTCGGCGACTTGGATGTCGCCGGCGTTGAGTACCCAGGTCGGGAAGGCCGCGCCCGTTCGTGCGTCCTGGATGGACGCGGTGTTGGCCGCGGCGGAGGTGGCCCGTTTGAGCAGCGACTCGTCCATGTTGGCCTGCAGCTGGATGCGTACGACGAAGTAGAGCCCGATCGCGATAACCGCGATCGAGCCGGCGACCGCGAGAGTGGTCAGCAAGGTGACCCGGCCCGCCAGGGAGCCGCGGTAGCGCGAGCCGGTGGCCGTCGTGGTCACGGCGCTGCTCACGTCTCCTTCAGCACATAGCCGATGCCACGCACGGTGTGGAGCAGTCGCGGCTCATCCTCCGCTTCGGTCTTGCGCCGCAGGTAGCCGACGTAGACCTCGAGCGAGTTGGCGGTCGTGGGGAAGTCGTAGCCCCAGACCTCTTCGAGGATGAAGGACCGATCGAGTACGCGGCGGGGCCGGCGCAGGAACATCTCCAGGAGCGTGAACTCGGTGCGGGTGAGCTCGATGGCGCGTTGGCCACGGGTCACCTCGCGGGTGGTGGTGTTCATGGAGAGGTCGGCGAAGGTCAGCGTCTCCTCGTCCTCCTCGCCGACCGGGACCGCGCGGCGCAGCAGCGCACGCAGCCGGGCCAGCAGCTCCTCGAGCGCGAACGGCTTGGTCAGATAGTCGTCGGCCCCGGCGTCCAGCCCGTCGACCCGGTCGCCGACGGCGTCGCGGGCGGTGAGCACGAGGATCGGTACGTCGTTGCCGGCCGCCCGCAGCGCCTTGGTGGCCTCGATGCCGTCGAGCCGGGGCATCATCACGTCCATCACGACGACGTCGGGGTCGTGGTTGGCGATGCCGGCGAGCGCCTCGGCGCCGTCGCCGGCCAGGGCGACCCGGTAGCCGTTGAACTCCAGCGACCGGCGCAGCGACTCACGCACGGCCTTGTCGTCGTCGACGACCAGGACGTGCGGCGTCTCGCTGGGCTTGTCGCCAGGGGTGGCAGGGGTGTTCACGCTCCTACCCTGCCACCCCTCGCTGAGTCACTACTGAGAACGACCCAGGTGTTTCCTAGAGATCTCGCGGGCAGATGCCGCCTGCGCGTCGCCCCCCGCACGCGCCCGGCCGCGTTGTCGTCGGTCGACGGCCAACACCGGGCCGCCTCCCTCCTCCGCCTTGCCGGGCACGCACTGGGACGACGCTCGCAACGGCAGCCTCCACCCGCGAGATCTCTAAGCGTTCTCCTTGCGGAACGTCGAGATGCCCCACCAGACCGCGAGCACGAACAGGACCATGGTCCAGCCGACGCCCCAGCCGATGTCGGCGATCCCGAGGTCACCGAAGAACGATGACCGCACCGCGTCGACGATGTGCTTGGTCGGGATCACGTCTGCCAGCGTCTCGAGCCACTGGGAGCCGAAGCTCATCGGCAAGAAGATGCCCGAGAGCAGCAGGATGGGCATCAGCAGCATGTTGGTCACCGGCGCCATCACGTCCTCGCTCTTGACGAGCAGCGCGAACGCGTTGGACGCGGCGGCGCCCGCGCCACCGATCATCACGGTGATCGCGATCCCGACGAGGATCCCGACAGGCTTGAAGTCCATCCCCATGACGAGGCCGAGGCCCACCAGGATGATCGCCTGCACCAGGATCTGCAGCAGGTCGCGGTAGAGCCGCCCGAAGAGCAGTGCTCCGCGGGACGCCGGGGTGACCCGCTCGGCCTCGATGACGCCCTCGCGCCACTCGCCGATGAGCGAGAAGCCGGCGAACATCGCTCCGAAGATGCCGAGCTGGACGAGCATGCCGGGCACGAACCAGTTGTAGGCGTTGCCGCCGAGCTGCTCGATCAGCGGCTCGAGCAGCGGACCGAAGAGGACCAGGTAGAGGATCGGCTGCATCACGCCGATCAGCACCCAGGCCGGGTTGCGGAGGTTCATCCGCAGCTGCCGGTTGAAGACGACCATCGACTCCCGGAAGAAGCCGGACTTGAGGACGGGCTGCTGGAACTCCGTCATGACAACGACTCCTTCTCCTGCTCAGGGGCGGAATCGCCCTCGGACGCGCCCGCCTCGGCGTCGCGCAGCGTACGTCCTGTCAACGTCAGGAAGACGTCGTCCAGGGTGGGGCGAGCGACCTCGATCGACTCCAGCGAGACGCCGTTGGACTCCAGGTCGCGCAGCAGTCCGGGGACGGCCTTGCCGGCGCGCGGCACCCGGCCGCTGACCAGTCGGTCGTCGACCTCGATGTTCTCGGAGATCGAGCCGAGCTTGTCCCGCGCGATCGCGACCTGCTCGTCGGTGGCCACCTCGAGGGAGACCAGGTCGCCGGCGACGGCGGCCTTGAGGTTCTCCGGGGTGTCGTTGGCGACGATGCTGCCCTGGTCGATGACCACCACCCGGTCGGCGAGGGTGTCGGCCTCGTCGAGGTAGTGGGTGGTCAGGAAGACGGTCGCCCCGTGATCCGTACGCAGCGAGGCGATGTGGTCCCACAGGTTGGCCCGCGCCTGCGGGTCGAGCCCAGTGGTGGGCTCGTCGAGGAAGACCAGCTTGGGGGCATGGATCAGGGCCATCGCGATGTCGAGGCGGCGCTTCTGTCCGCCGGACATGTTGCGCGGCTTGCGGCGCCAGAGCCCCTCGAGCTGAAGCCGCTCGAAGAGCGCCTGCCCGTGGGCGACGGCGTCCTTCTTGGACATCCCGTAGAGCATGCCGTGGTCGACGACCTCGTCGCCGGCATAGGCCCCCGAGAAGGTCGATCCGACCTGGGAGCAGTAGCCGATGCTGCGCCTGACCTCGACCGACTGCTTGGCCACGTCGAACCCGGCCACCGTGGCGGTGCCGGACGTGGGCTGGAGGAGGGTGGTGAGGATGCGAAGGGTGGTGGTCTTGCCGGCGCCGTTCGGGCCCAGGAAGCCGACCACCTCGCCCTCTTCGACGTCGAGGTCGACTCCATCGACCGCGACGACTTCTTTCTTCTGCTTGCCATGGCCGGAGGCGAAGGTGTGCCTCAGGCCGCGTGCGTGGATCATGCGTTGCTCCTTATGAGTGGAGTCCAGACAAGCACGGACCACCGACAGCGGTCACCGGGTTTTCTGGATATTCAAACTTGAATATCGCGAGTGTTCAATTTTGAACCCAGATTTGTCAATCCAATTCTGCCGCCAGGGTCGGCCGGCTCAGCGGCGCAGCATCTCCCGATAGCGCTTCCGGTCGGCGTCCATCTGCCACCCCGGGTCGTCGGCCGCAGGAGTCCAGTCGGGCGCGTCGCCGGCGAAGGCGAGCTTGCCGCTGCGTACGTCATCCAGCACCTCGACCAGCCAGGCGCGCTCGGTGCGCAGCTTGTCGAGCTGCAGGTGCAGCCCGGAGATGGTGTGCGGCGGAGCGGCCAGGGACTTGGCGCCGATCGCGGCGTCGTACTCCTTGTCGGTGCGCTCCAGAGCCTGCAGCCGAACGCTGAGGTGCGAGATCGCGGCCGGCCGATCCAGCAGCGGCATCAGCGAGAACGCGGCGTAGAAGGAGACGCCGTTGTAGATGTCGACCGCCCGCAGCGAGGTGGTGATCAGGCGCTCGAGCTCGGACCGCCCCGTGGCGCTGATCTCGTAGACGGCCACCGGGCGCCCGTTGTCGACCAGATCGTGCCTGGTCAGATGGCCCTTCTCGGTGAGCGACGTCAGCGCGTGGTAGATCGATCCCGGGTTGATGTTGGCCCACCGGTCGACCTGCCACGACATCAGCTCGCGCCGGATCTGATAACCGTTGACCGGCTCGAACAGCGCCACCGCCCCCAGCAGCAGCATTCGCGTCGTGTCTCCGGCCATGCCTCGGATTGTAGAACCGGCACCGGCGTGCCATGGAGCGGGTCGCCGCTGCGTACGCCTCCATCTCGTCGACAGTCTCGGGACCTCTGGCTCTGATGGGGTGAGGTCCCGGGTCACTAGCCTCGACGGGACCGAATGACTCGGAGAGGAACGACGTGACCCTGAACCTGACCTACGGGGACCTGGGAGACGCCTGCGCGGCAGCGCACGCACTGGATCTGATCGGCGACAGGTGGAGCCTGATCGTCGTGCGTGAGCTCATGTTCGGGCCGCGGACGACGGTCGACCTGGAGTCGTCGGTCATCGGCGTCAGCACTCAGGTGCTCGACGAGAGGCTGCAGTTCCTCCAGGACGCGGGCGTCGTCGTCGAGACCGAGCTCGGTTACATCACCAAGACGAAGGCGTACGCCCTGACCGACTGGGGCCGTGAGCTGGAGACGATCCTCGGCGCCCTGGGGCGTTGGGCCCACGGCTCGTCGCGCTTCCCGATCACGACCGCGGGGATGACGCCCAGCGGCGTGATGGTGGCGATGCGCACGATGGTGCCGCCCCGAAGCGCTACCACCCCGGAGCCGATCACCGTCGCGTGGGAGCTGAGCGACTCCCGCCGCCCCGACGCGGACCCGCAGCGGTTCCGGCTCGACTGGAAGGCCAACGTCTTCGACCTCGCCGAAGGAGAGCTCCCCGACGCGGACGTCACCGTGACCGGCGACTCCACCGTCTGGACCGGCGTCGTGTTCATGGGACTCCCCGTGGATGCCGCGGTGGCCCAGGGGGGCTTGAAGGTCGAGGGTGACCAGGCGGCGCTGGACCGAGTGCTCCGCCTCTTCCAGGACACGCTCGCCGCAGCCAGCTGACCTGTATCGGGCCTGTGGCCCGGACGTGCTGCGACGCCGAGGATGACGTGCTTCACTGGACTCGACGGGATCCAGTGACTCGGAGAGGAACCACGTGACCCTGAACCTGTCCTACGGGGATCTGGGAGACGCATGCGCCGCCGCGCACGCACTCGACCTGGTCGGCGACCGGTGGAGCCTGCTCATCGTGCGTGAGCTGATGTTCGGACCGCGCCGGGCTCCCGACCTCAGGTCGTCCCTGGTCGGCATCGAACCCGAGGAGCTCAACGACCGGTTGCAGTTCCTCGAGCACGCGGGGGTCGTGGTCGAGACCGAGCTCGGCTATATCACCAAGACGACGGCGTACGCCCTCACCGACTGGGGCCGGGACCTGGAGAAGATCCTCAGCGCCCTCTCCCTGTGGGCCCTGGAGGGATCGGCCCGCTATCCGGTTCCGTCGACCGGGATGACGCCCAGCGGCGTGATGGTGGCGATGCGTACGATGGTCCCGCCGCAGAGCGTGACCACCCAGAGGCCGATCAGGGCCTCCTGGAAGTTGAGTGACGCCCGCTGCCCCGAGGTGGAGCAGCAGCAGTTCCGGCTGGACTGGAACGAGTACGTCTTCGATCTCGACGTCGGCGACCTCCCCGGTGCCGATGTGAGGGTCACCGGCGACTCGACCGCCTGGGCGGGTGTCGCACTCCTCGGGCACTCCTTGGACGAAGCCGTGGTGCAGGGCGCCCTCGAGTTCGAGGGTGACCGAGCGGCCCTTGACCGCGTACTCCTGGTCTTCTCCGACGCGATGGCCGCTGTGGGTTGAGCTGCGCTAGCGAGGCGAGACCGGATCAGCGCAGAAGGCGATCAGGTCGCCGCGGGCCTTGCCCTGCTCGATCAGGCGGCCCACGTCGAGCGTGACGTGCTTCAGCTCGCCGAGCGGAGAGCGGACGATCGCGCTCTCGCGGCGCCAGGGCGCGATCGTCGGGGGCGCGACGCAGTGATGTTCCTCGAGCATCGCGGCGAGCTCGGGCTGCTCCTTCTTGGCCAGCGACCGGGGCTCGGACGGCTTGGTGATGGCGACAAGGCAGAAGGCCGCGAGCGCGGTGAGGGCGCAGACCTTCATGGCGACGACGGCTAGCGTCAGAGGTCGCGGCGTGTCCGAGTGCACGCATCGTTCAACGACGGATCGGCCGGACGGTAACGGTCCGGTCGGTGGTACGACCAAGGTCCCACCCGCACACGAGGAGCGGAGTCGCTAGTGTCACGTCATGCCTTCGCGTACGTCTTCCTGGTTCTCCTCGCCCGACGAGGCCGTCACGCGCATGGGAGAAGTCGGCTATCTCGCGGACAGCTCGACCGCGTTGACGACCTACCTCGCGGGCGCCCTGGAGAAGCCGGTGCTCGTCGAGGGGCCGGCCGGGGTGGGCAAGACCGAGCTGGCCAAGGCGATCACCCGCGCGACCGGGGCGGACCTGGTCAGACTGCAGTGCTACGAGGGTCTGGACGAGGCCCGGGCGCTGTATGAGTGGAACTACAAGAAGCAGCTGCTCCGGATCCAGGCCGCCACCGACGGCCAGGCGTGGGAGGAGACCCACGACGACATCTTCTCCGAGGAGTTCCTGCTCACCAGGCCCCTGCTGACAGCGATCCGGCGCGATGAGCCGACGGTGCTGCTCATCGACGAGGTCGACAAGACCGACGTCGAGGTCGAAGGGCTGCTGCTCGAGGTGCTCTCCGACTTCCAGGTGACGATCCCCGAGCTCGGCACGATGGCCTCGACCCGTCGCCCGCTCGTCGTGCTCACCTCCAACGCCACGCGCGAGCTCTCCGAGGCGCTCAAGCGACGCTGTCTCTACCTCCATCTCGACTACCCCGACACCGACCGGGAGCGCGAGATCGTGCTCTCCCAGGTGCCCGGGCTCGACGACAAGGTGGCGCGTCAGCTCGTCTCGGTCGTCGGCCGGCTGCGCGAGCTGGAGCTCAAGAAGTCGCCCTCGATCGCCGAGTCGGTCGACTGGGCGCGCACCCTGATCGCGCTGGAGATCACCGACCTTTCCGATCAGGCCGTCGCCTCCACGCTCGGGGTGGTGCTCAAGCACTCCTCCGACGTCGACCGAGCGGTCCGAGAGCTGCGGTTGAAGAGGTGACCCTTCTCGACCGGCACATCGAGTTCCTCGAGGCGCTTCGGGGAGCCGGGTTGCCGGTGTCGCTCTCGGAGGGCCTCGACGCGGTCACCGCCATGGGCCTGATCGGGTGGAACGACCGGCAGCAGGTCAAGGAGGTGTACGCCGCGACGCTGGTCAAGCGCGCCAACCAGCGGGCCACCTTCGACGGGCTCTTCGAGCTCTACTTCCCGCGGATGGTCGGCTCGGGTATGGACGCAGACGCCGAGGCCGCCGGGGTGGCGAAGGACGGGCCCGAGGCATTGGCCGAGTTCACCGACCGGTTGGCCGAGGCGCTGGAGGCCGACGACGTAGAGATGCTCCGCCAGCTCGCCGCGGAGGCGGTGGCGCGCTTCGGCGCGATGCCCGGCCGCGGTCCCGGCCTGAGCTCCTGGTCGTCCTACACCGCGTTGCGCCGGCTCTCCACCGGAGAGCTCACCGACCGGCTGATCGAAGGACTCCAGCAGGGCGGTTGGACCAACGAGGAGGCCGCGAAGGTCAGCAGCCGACGGGTCGACCGCTTCGCAGGCCTCGTCGAGGCCGACGCCCGCCGCCGGATCGCGGAGGAGAAGGGCCCCGAGCAGATCGCCAAGATCGCCGTACGCCCCACCATCGAGAAGCTCGACTTCCTCCATGCGCGGCGGGCCGACCTGGAGGCGCTCCGGCGCGAGATCTATCCCTTGGCAAGGAGGCTGGCCACCCGGCTCACCCAGGAGCATCACGCTCGCCGGCGCGGAGCGGTGGACCTGCGACGTACGCTGCGGTCCTCGATGTCCACCGGCGGCGTCCCGGTCGACCTGAGGTTCCGTCCCAAGCGGCCGCACCGAACCGAGCTCGTGATCCTGTGCGACGTGTCGGGCTCGGTGTCCAACTTCGCGACGTTCACGTTGATGCTGGTCTTCGCGCTGCGCGAGCAGTTCGGCAAGGTGCGAGCGTTCACGTTCGTCGACGAGATCCACGAGGTCACGTCCTACTTCAAGCCCGGCGCCGACCTGGTCGACACCATGACCGAGCTGACCAAGGCCACCGAGCACGCGGCCCGGATGGGGCGCACAAACTACGGCCGGGCCTTCTCCCTCTTCCAGGAGCGGCATGCCGACGCCCTCGGCCCGAAGTCGTCGCTGCTCATCCTCGGCGACGCGCGCTCCAACTACTCCGACCTCGCCGTCGACTCGTTGCGCGCGATGGCCGAGGCGAGCAGGCACTCCCACTGGCTCAACCCCGAGGTCCGTACGCAGTGGGACACCGGAGACTCCGAGGCGACCCGCTACGGGTCGATCGTCGACATGGTCGAGTGCCGCAACCTCACCCAGCTCTCCGAGTTCGTCCACGACCTCGCGTAGTCGCGGGGCGAGGCTGAGCATCTGAATCGCCCCGGGTTTCGTGGAGGCTCGTTTACTTGGCGCGGGTTGCCGCCGGCACGGTATACATCGTGCCCAAGGTGAGTCCCAAAGAGTTCCCAGGGCGCGAGCCGGATCTTCAAGGAGCTCGATGCCAAGATCGCGCAGGTGGCCAGGAACTTCGGTGGTTCGGACTCATGTCTGAAGCGGTGGCCAGCCCAAGACGAGGAAGCCTGCGATGCTGCCGTTGCCTGGGAGAACAGTCGCCCAGGGACGGCGGGTGCTGATGTCGACGTGGGTGAGGCCAAGAAGCGATCCGGCTCTTGGACGTAGGAGGACGAGGTGCTGCGTAAGGCTGCGGCATACTTCGCGCAGGCCAACCTTCCGAGGGAGGGATCCGACGCTAACCGCTACGCGTCGAACATCGAGATGCGGGAGTGCCGTAACCTCCCGGCTCTCCGAATTCGTCCACGACCTCGTGTTGCGGCGGAACGACCACGCTGCGTGCGACAGAACTTCCACCTGAACCGCGGCAGAATGACCACGTGTCCGCGCTGGAGCTCACTGCAACTTGAGATCCAGCCCGTAGACGATCCGGTCGGCGACCCCGACGGAGTCGGTGACGCACACGACCCGGTCGTCGGCCAGGAACCGGCGCCGGTCGGAGAGGACCGGGGTGCCGTCGGGGATCTGCAGGTCGAAGGACTCCTGCGGAGTCGGCATCCGTGACTCGATGTCCATCGCGACCGTGGTGACCTTCACGCCGACCGTGGCCAGCAGATCCTTGATCGGCGGCTGCGGCCAGTCTTCGGTCGGGGTGGCCAGCGGGGTGTCGACGACCAGCGGATAGGGGATGTGGGCCGTGGTGCGGTATTCGGCCGTGTCGCCGCTGATGAAGAACGTGAAGGTGGTGCTGAGCAGCTCGCTGCGCGGGTCGAGGTCGAAGGCCTCGCCGAGCTTCTCGCCGGCCGCGATGACCTCGTAGGAGTGCTCGACCGAGATGCCGTCGTCGGGGCCGCGTGGCGGCTGGTGGTAGGCCGCGTCCGGCTTCGCCGGGTGGCTCGGATCGGTGATCAGCATGCTCATCAGGTCGTAGCGGGTCTTGGTGGCGTCGCGTACGAAGACACCACGGCCCTGCTCGCTGGTGATCAGGCCTTCGTTGCGCAGCACCGCCAGGCCTCGCCGGATCGTGGCGCGGTCGTAGGGGAAGGTGTCCATCAGCTCGGGCTCGGTCGGTAGACGCTCGCCGGGCAGATAGGTGCCGTCGTCGATCTGGGCCCGCAGATAGTCGGCCACGTGGAGGTATTTCGGCAGGCCGCGCGGACGGGGGTTGCTCATAGGAGAACACGTTACTGAGGCGTACAGATCCCGAATAGCCGCATAGCCCCACCCTTTCCGCCTTGACCCGTTGCAATGAGTGGACTTAGGGTCGAAGAAGCCTCGGGGCGTTGGGTACCTGGCCCCCGCTGGAGACCGGCGTCTCGAGGCACTCAACGACGAGAGCCATCGACATTCCTTGGGGGGAATTCGTGTTCGTAGACGCAAGACTCAGCATGGGGTCCAGCGAGAGGCCGCCGGTCCTGGCCAAGGATCCGCTGGTCTACCGGACCGACCGAGGCGCCTTCTGGCACCTTCGCTCGGGCAAGAAGACCAGCGGGTACGTGTCGACCATGTGTGGTCGGCGACTCGGCACGTGGCACGTGCTACCGCCGCGCAGGCTGAGCAAGGTCGCGCCCGACCAGGTCTGCGTGGGGTGTTTGCGCAAGACGCCTATTGGTGAGGTGAAGCGCCCGAGCGGGTCAGGCAACCTCGAGCAGACTCAGGTCGGTGAGCCACTCGACCGGCGCGACATCATCGGTGTAGACCGTCCCACCCCGGATGCCAGGCTCGAGCCGGGCGGCGGAGTCGGTGAGAGCGCCGGCCAGGTCGGCGGGCTGCGACTCGGCGGTGGCGGTCAGGCTGGCGACCGGGTCGGCCTGCGGGTCGACGGTCGCGATCAGGTGGGTGTTGGTGGGGCCGGAGTCCGACCGCCACACCGCCTCACCGAACGAGGTACGCAGGGTTGCCGTGAGGACCTTCTCGAGCGCTGTCGAGCCCTCCGGGTGGGCTGAGTTGACGACCAGCACCCCGCCCGGGTTGAGGTGGTCCTTCGCGAGCGCGAAGAACTCCTTCGTGGTCAGGTAGAACGGGATGTAGGGCTGGTGGTAGGCGTCGACCATGATCGCGTCGTACTTCCGGGTCTGCTTCTGCAGCCACGGGCGGGCATCGGCGGTGTGGAGGTGGAGGTTCGGCTGGTCCTCGAGGTCGAAGAGCTTCTGGCCGACCTCGGTGACGTCCTCGTCGATCTCGACGGCGTCCACCCGGGTCTCGGGGGCGAAGTGGCCGAACTGGCGCGCGGTCGTCCCGGCGGCCGAGCCCAGGATCGCCACCGACTTCGGGGCCTCCGCGCCGGCGTACGACAGCGAGAGCATCTCGTCCCAGTAGGCGCCGGTGAGCCACTCACCCTCGTTGTAGACCGAGTGCACGGCGTGGCCCTCGTTGAGCTCGAGGTAGCGGCTGCCGTCGTCGTACTCCACCACGCGGGCGTACTGGTATTCCGTCTCCTTCTCCCAGATCACCTCGCCGCCGTTGCTGGTCAGCGTCTTGATCGACCCGGTCGGCAGCGCGATCAGGGCGAGGATCACCGCCGGCACGACAGCGGCCGGCAGCCGGCGCTTGACCAGATGCGGAATCGCGCAGACCGCCATGAGGAGAGCGAAGATCAGGAACGTACGCCGCGTCCCGACGACCGGGATGAGCAGCAGCGAGGCCGCGAAGGTGCCGACCAGGGAGCCGATCGTCGAGATCGCATAGAGGCGCCCGGCCGCATGGCCGGCATCCTCGACGGCTTCGACGGTCAGCCGGACGGCGTACGGGCTGACGATGCCGAGCAGGAAGAGCGGGATCGCGAGCAGGACGCCGACCCCGACCAGCGAGCCGGCGAAGGTCGCGATGCTGAGCTGGTCGACCGCCCTGACCGCGAGCGGGAGGAACGGTTCGGCGATGAACGGCACCGCGGCCAGCAGCAGAGCGGCGACGAGCACGATCTTGGCGAGGCCGGAGGGGTGTGGGTTCCGGTCGGCGATCCTGCCGCCGACCGCGTAGCCGATCGCGAGCGCCACCAGCACCGTCGCGATCGTGTTGGCCCACACGATCGTCGAGTCGCCGAACCACGGAGCGAGCAGCCGAGCCGCGGCCATCTCCGATCCCAAGGTGCCGGCACCGACGGTGAAGACGAGAAGCTCAAGTGCGCGCGCACGCAGGTTCATGGAGGTGAACCTATCCGGACGCGCAAACCGGGGTTGAGCTTGCCCCAAGGGCAGAGTTCATTCTTGGCAACCAATCTGCTTTCACCGGTGACCTTCACCGGGGAGGATGGTGACCATGAGCGAGCGTCAGCGAGCGCGCACGAGCGGCCTGGAGGGGCTCGTGAACATCGGCGACTTCGCCCGGGCGACCGGGCTGACGCCGAAGGCGTTGCGGCTCTACGACGACCTGGGACTGCTGGCACCTGCCGAGGTGGACGCCTTCTCGGGCTACCGCCGCTACGCCGCTGACCAGGTCGAACGCGCCCGTCTGGTCGCGACCCTGCGCCTGGTCGGGATGCCGCTGGCCCGGATCCGGGAGGTCGTCGACATGCCCGCTGCTCTTGCGGCGGTCGAGGTCGAGACCTACTGGCGCCAGGTCGAGGCCGACACAGCCACACGTCGCACCATGGTCTCCACCCTCGTCCACGGATTGAGGAGAGAGGCACAACAGATGACTACGTCAACCGAGACCCTGCACGCCGAGTTCGGGGTCAGCCACGAGAAGGGCGGCCGTGCCGCTCAGCAGGACGCCGTCCTGGTCACCCCTGAGCTGATCGCCGTCGCCGACGGTTTCGGCGGCCGCGACGACCTCGGTGGAGCAGCCTTGACGGCGTACGCCGCCGGGGGCCTGGCCAACGCCATCGCCGAGGTCGCCCGCGACGTGACCAAGGGCGGCACCACGCTGACCGCCGTCGACCTGCACGGCTCGACCGCGCGGATCACCCACATCGGCGACGCCAGGCTCTTCCTGGTGCGCGACGGAGAGGTACGCCAGGTCACCCACGACCACACGGTGGTGGCCGCCATGGTCGAGGCGGGGCAGCTGACCGCCGACGAGGCGCGATCGCACGAGCACCGGAACGTGCTCAACCGCGCACTCGTCCCCGGTGTCGTCGCGGACGAGACCTCCGTCGAGCTGTTGCCCGGTGACCGACTGGTGCTCAGCACCGACGGGGTGCACTCCTACCTTGACGGCCTCGCCGACCTGATCATCGCGGAGGCCGGCCCTCAGGAGGTCGCGGACGCGGTCGCCGCCGGTGTCGTCGCGGCCGGGGAGCCGGACAACCACACCATCGTGGTCGCCGACCTGACCTAACCTGACCGACCCAGCCCAAACCGTGCCGACGTACGTCGAGTCGGCTCGTCCTGACCGAGATTCGCGTCGAGCCGGCTCGTCCTGACCGAGATTCGCGTCGAGTCGGCTCGTCCTGACCGAGATTCGCGTCGAG
>NZ_JBOHDN010000097.1:0-15382 GCF_050699375.1 Nocardioides sp.
CTCCTCGGTCGAGAGACCCTCTCGCACCCCAGTCCAGAACCGTCCCGCAACACCCCGCGACAACCTCGGGCGACCCATCCGACGCACCATTCGCAACACCCCTCATCGATCAGGTGTTGCGCTCACCCCTTGAACCCAAGGACTTCTCGGCCTGCAGAAGTGACGCTTCGGCGGGGTTTGGCTTCGGCGGGGTTGGCTTCGGCGGGGTTGGTCCCGGGAGGACTGGGTCAGGCCTGGCAGAGGCAGAAGGGGTGGCCGGCGGGGTCGAGGAAGACCCGGAAGGTGGTGCCGGGCTGGTGGTCGGTCTTGGTCGCGCCCAGCGCCAGGACCTCCTTCTCGCCCTCGTCGAGGTCATCGACGCTGACGTCGAGATGGATCTGCTGGGGAGTGTCCTGGGAGGGCCAGCTGGGTGCCTTGTAGTCGCTGACCTGCTGGAACCCGATGCTGCCTCCCTCGCCCCAGACATCGGCCCAGGCCCCGTCCGGGTCGTCGTTGTCGACCTTCGCCTCCCAGCCGAGGAGCTTGGCGTAGAAGGCGGAGAGATCGGCGACGTCGGGGCAGTCGATGGCGAACTGTGGATTGCGTGCGATAGCCATGGCCTCGACGTTAGGCGTGGTTCCGGACGTTCGGCTTCCGCCTGATCGTGATCGTCTCAGAAACATAAAGTCAGGGTTGACTGTTTGTTTCCGACGCGGAAGAGTGCGTCCCTGTGAGCCAGGCCACCCGCGTATCCCAGGAGATGCGCACCCGCGCGATGCGGGCCCGTCTCCTGGACGCCACCGTCGAGCTGTTGGCCGAGCGAGGCTTCGCCGGCACCTCGACCACGCTCGTCTCCCAGCGCGCCGGCGTCTCCCGTGGTGCGCAGCTGCATCACTTTCCCGCCAAGAACGACCTGGTGGTCGCGGCGGTCGAGCACATCACCGAGGCCCGGGGCGAGGCGCTCAAGGAGGCAGCCGGGGCGCTTCCCGAAGGCGGCCGGCGTACGCGGCACGTGCTCGCCATGCTCGCCGAGCAGGTCACCTCGCCGGTCTTCGCCGCTGCCCTCGAGCTGTGGGTCGCGGCCCGCACCGACGAGCAGCTCGCCGCTGCCGTGGGTCCGCTCGAGCAGCGCATCGGTCGTGAGCTCCACCGAGCCACGATCGAGCTGCTCGGTGTCGACGAGAAGAAGCCGGGCGTACGCGAGCTCGTGCAGGCCACCCTCGATCTGGTCCGAGGCCTGGCTCTGGCTGACACGATTACCGACGACGCCGCCCGACGCGAACGGATCCTCGATCACTGGGCCGAGGTCCTGGAAAGAGAGCTGCAATGAGTCTGCTGGATCAACTTCTCGAGGACCTTTCCATGGAGGGGTTCGAGCTGCGCCAGGTGGTGGCGGGCCTGAGCGAGGCGGGCTGGCGCGAGCCGACGCCGGCCGAGGGCTGGGACGTGGCTGCCCAGATCGCACACCTGGCCTGGACCGACGAGGCCGCGCTCGCCGCGACCGAATGGGTGGCCGGTGACCCGAGCGCCTGGGACGAGCTGGTCGAGGAGGGCCTCGAGAACCCCGAGGGATACGTCGACGAGGCCGCGCTGGCGCTCGCGGTGATGCCGGCGACCGAGCTGTTGGAGCACTGGGACGGCGTACGTGGCGAGCTGGCCGGCGCGCTCGCCGAGGTCCCCGACGGGCAGAAGCTCCCCTGGTTCGGGCCCCCGATGTCGCCGGCCTCGATGGCGACCGCGCGGTTCATGGAGACCTGGGCTCACGGGCTGGACGTCCGCGAAGGGCTCGGGCTCACCTATGAGCCCAGCGACCGCATCAAGCACGTGTGCCACATCGGCAACCGCACCCGCGACTTCTCCTTCGGGGTGCACGGCCTGACCCCGCCGAGCGAGCCCTTCCGGGTCTCGCTCATCGCACCGTCCGGTGAGCAGTGGGACTGGGGTCCGGAGGATGCGGCGCAGACCGTCCGCGGTCCTGCGTACGACTTCGCTCGCGTCGTCACCCAGCGCGTCCACCGCGACGACACGGCGCTGGAGACCACCGGCGACGATGCCGAGAAGTGGCTGGCCATCGCCCAGGCGTTCGCCGGCCCCGCCGGGAACGGGCGAGCCGCGGAAGGGACCCAGCCGTGATCAGCATCGGCAACTGCTCCGGCTTCTACGGCGACCGGTTCTCGGCGATGCGGGACATGCTCGAAGGCGGCCGGCTCGACGTGCTCACCGGTGACTACCTGGCCGAGCTGACCATGCTCATCCTCGGCAAGGACACGCTCAAGGACCCGTCGACGGGCTATGCCAAGACGTTCCTTCGCCAGCTCGCCGACTGCCTCGACCTCGCTCTCCAGCGTGAGGTCAAGATCGTCTCCAACGCAGGCGGCCTCAATCCCGCCGGTCTCGCCAAGGCGATCGAGGCGCTCGGGACACGGGCGAAGGTGGCGTACGTCGACGGGGACGACCTCAGGGGTCGCATCGACTCCCATCCCGACGCCCTGACCGCGAACGCCTACCTCGGTGCCTTCGGGATCGCGCATGCGCTCGAGTCCGGTGCCGATGTCGTCGTGACCGGCCGCGTGACCGACGCGAGCGTCGTCGTCGGGCCGGCGATCGCGCACCACGGCTGGAAGCGCGACTCCTACGACGAGCTCGCGGGTGCGGTCGTCGCCGGGCACGTGATCGAGTGCGGCACCCAGGCCACCGGCGGCAACTTCTCCGGGTTCATGACGATGTCGCCGCAGGCGCGAGCACGTCCTCTGGGGTTCCCGGTGGCAGAGATCGCCGCGGACGGGTCCTCGACCATCACCAAGCAGGACGAGACCGGTGGTGCGGTCACCATCGACACGGTCACCGCGCAGCTGCTCTACGAGATCCAGGGACCGCACTACCTGGGCCCCGACGTCTCCACCGACCTCACCTCGATCCGGCTCTCCGAGGCCGGGATCGACCGCGTCGCGATCACCGGCGTGACGGGCACCCCGCCGCCGGCCACGCTCAAGGTCGCCGTCAACTCCGTCGGGGGCTATCGCAACTCCACAGAGTTCGTGCTCACCGGTCCCGACATCGACGCCAAGGCCGCCTGGCTACGTGACCAGCTCGACGCCGAGCTCCCGATCGGGCCGGACTACACCTGGTCGACCTACCGGATCCCGGCACCGGACTCTCCGACCGAGGAAGGTGCCGCCTGCATCCTGCGCCTCAGCGCGCGCGCCGCCGACGCCGACGCCGTCGGCCGTGCCCTCACCGCACCGGCCATCGAGCTCGCCCTTGCGTCCTACCCGGGCTTCCACGTCACCGCGCCCCCGGGACGGCCGGCTCCGTTCGGGATCTACAAGGCTGCGTACGTCCGGCGCGACCGCGCCGCCGAGACCGTCCACCTTCCCGACGGCTCGACCTACGAGGTACCGGCTCCCTTGGCCTACGGCGAGGGAGTGACCGCGCGAAGCGCGGAGAAGTCACGTACGTCGGCCGAAGCGTCACATGCTGCGGACGAGCAAGCTCGCCGCTCGACCTCGCTCCCGTCGTCTCGGCGAGAGCTGGGAGCGCTCGTCTACGCGCGGTCGGGGGACAAGGGTGGGGATGCCAACCTGGGGCTGTGGGTGCCGCAGTGGCGGCCGGACGGCGCCGTCGACTGGCTGCTGGACACCGTCACTCCCGAGTGGGTGCGGGCGCTGCTTCCCGAGGCCGCGGATCTCGCGATCGACATCACTCCGCTGCCGCACCTGCGCGGCGTGAACATCGTCATCCATGAGCTGCTCGGTGAAGGGGTGGCCGCCTCGACCAGGTTCGACCCGCAGGCGAAGGGTCTGGGCGAGTGGGCCCGGAGCCGATTCGTGGACATGCCCACCGACCTCGTACCGGAGGAGTCACGATGAGCAACGATCTTTTCCAGCTCGGCGCGGAGTTCGCCCGCCGTGAGGTCTTCCCCGACCTGCAGGTCTGGGAAGACGCGCAGGAGATCCCGCGAGAGCTCCACAAGGCTGCCGCCAAGCAGGGTCTGCTCGGGATCGGGTTCCCGGAGGCGGCCGGCGGCGAGGGCGGCGGACTGGCCGACACGGTCGCGGTGACCGAGGGGCTGATGTCCGAAGGTGCCTCCTCAGGCCTGCTCGCGGGCCTGTTCACCCACGGGATCGCGCTGCCGCACATCGCCAACCACGGCTCGCGCGAGCTCATCGACACCTACGTGAGACCGACGCTCGCCGGCGACAAGATCGGCGCGCTTGCCATCACCGAGCCCGACGGCGGCTCCGACGTCGCCCACCTGCGCACCACCGCGGTCCGCGACGGCGACGAGTTCGTCGTCAACGGCGCCAAGACGTTCATCACCAGCGGGGTGCGTGCCGACTTCGTCACCACCGCGGTCCGCACCGGCGGTCAGGGCGCCGGTGGCATCAGCCTGCTCGTGATCGACAAGGACACCCCCGGCTTCACGGTCACGCGCAAGCTGGCCAAGATGGGCTGGCACTGCTCCGACACCGCGGAGCTCGCCTTCGAGGACGTACGCGTCCCCGCCGCCAACCTCGTCGGCGACGAGAACGCTGGCTTCGTCTACATCGCCGAGGCGTTCGTGACCGAGCGGATCGCGCTGGCCGTGCAGGCCTACGGCACCGCCGCCCGCTGCCTGGCGCTTACCGCAGATTTCTGCCGCCAGCGCGAGACCTTCGGCGAGCCCCTGATCAAACGCCAGGTCGTACGCCACAAGCTGGTCGAGATGCACCGGCAGGTCGAGGTGGCCAAGGCCTACACGCACGCGGTCGTCAACCGCTACGACCGCGAAGGGTCGACCCAGGCCACGATCGCCGAGGCGGCGCTGGCCAAGCAGACCGCGGTCGAGGCCTGCACCTGGGTCGTCGACCAGGCCGTCCAGCTTCACGGCGGGACGGGATACATGCACGGGACCGAGGTCGAGCGGCACTACCGCGACGCCCGGATCCTGCCGATCGGAGGAGGAGCCACCGAAGTGATGACGGACCTGGCTGCCAAGCTGTTGGGACTGGACCGATGAGTGTTGCTGCGGAGGACGGTCTCGACCGCCGGAGCGTGATGCTCGAGAAGATCGAGGCGCTGGACGCCGAGCACGCCAAGGCGGCGGCCGGGGGCGGGGAGAAGTACGTCGCCCGTCACAAGGCCCGCGGCAAGCTGCTCGCCCGTGAGCGGATCGAGCTGCTGCTGGACGAGGGCAGCCCGTTCCTGGAGACCCAGCCGCTGATCGGCTGGGGCAGCGACTTCCCGGTCGGCGGGTCGATCATCACCGGTATCGGCGTGGTCGAGGGCATCGAGTGCATGATCGTCGCCAACGACCCGACGGTGAAGGGCGGCGCGCTCAACCCGTACTCCCTCAAGCGCTCCTTCCGGGCGGCCGAGATCGCCGAGAAGAACGGTCTGCCCACGATCAACCTGACCGAGTCGGGCGGCGCCGACCTGCCCACCCAGAAGGACATCTTCATCCCGGGGGGCAAGGGCTTCCGCGACATCACTCGGGCCTCCGCACGCAAGCAGCCGACGATCTCGGTGGTCTTCGGCAACTCCACGGCCGGCGGAGCGTACGTCCCAGGCATGAGCGACTACGTGATCATGGTCAAGGAGGGGGCGAAGGTCTTCCTGGCCGGCCCGCCGCTGGTGAAGATGGCCACCGGCGAGGACACCGACGACGAGTCGCTCGGCGGTGCCGAGATGCACTCACGCATCTCAGGATCCTCCGACTTCCTGGCGATCGACGAGCACGACGCGATCCGGCAGGCGCGCCGGGTCATGGCCCGGCTCAACTGGCGCAAGCGCGGCCCCGAGCCGAAGGCGAGCCATGAACCCGACCTGGACCCCGACGGCCTGCTCGACCTGATCCCGACCGACCTCAAGGAGCCCTTCGACCCCCGCGAGGCGATCCTGCGGATCGTGGACGGGACCGGGCCCGACAACGAGGTCGCGTTCGACGAGTTCAAGCCCCTCTATGGATCGAGCCTCTGCGTCGGCTGGGCGCGGCTGCACGGCTACGAGATCGGCATCCTCGCGAACGCGCGCGGGGTCCTGATGAGCGAAGAGGCCCAGAAGGCGGCGCAGTTCATCCAGCTCGCCAACCAGAAGGACACCCCGCTGCTGTTCCTGCACAACACCACCGGCTACATGGTCGGCGCGGAGTATGAGCAGGGCGGCATCATCAAGCACGGCGCGCTGATGATCAACGCCGTCTCCAACTCCACCGTCCCGCACCTGACCGTGATCATGGGTGCCTCCTACGGTGCCGGCAACTACGGCATGAACGGCCGGGCGTACGACCCCCGTTTCCTCTTCACCTGGCCCTCGGCGAAGTCGGCGGTCATGGGGCCGCAGCAGCTCGCCGGTGTGATGGAGATCGTCGCGCGCGAGTCGGCGGAGAAGAAGGGCGAGGTCTTCGACGCGGATGGGTTCAAGGGCGTCAAGGAGATGGTCGAGGGGATGATCGAGGAGCAGTCGCTGCCGATGTTCCTGAGCGGGCTCGGCTACGACGACGGCGTCATCGACCCGCGCGACACCCGGACCGTACTCGGCCTCTGCTTGTCGGCCATCGCGACCAAGGAGATCGAGGGGGCGATGAACTTTGGCGTCTTCCGCATGTGAACCCCGATCCCGCCTGATCCCGGGAAGGACGCCATTTTCCCGCCATGGCGGGAAAATGCCGCCCGGATCCGGCCCTAGTGCCCGCACAACAGCGCCATGGCGGGAAAGTGCCGCGGCGCTCGCCACAGACACAGGAGTGACCCGCTGATGATCAACCGACTGCTTGTCGCCAACCGGGCCGAGATCGCGTCCAGGGTCTTCCGCACGTGTCAGCGGCTCGGCATCGAGACCGTCGCGGTGCACTCCGACGCCGACGCGGCCCTGCCGTTCGTGGCGGAGGCGGATCACGCCGTACGTCTCCCGGGCAATGCCCCGGGCGAGACCTATCTCCGCGCCGACCTGATCATCGAGGCGGCCAAGGTGGCCGGTGCGGACGCGATCCACCCGGGTTATGGGTTCCTCTCGGAGAACGCCGACTTCGCTCGTGCCGTCGAGGCGGCCGGTCTGGTCTGGATCGGGCCGGCGCCGGAGTCCATCGAGAAGATGGGCTCCAAGATCGAGGCCAAGAAGATCATGGCCGCGGCCGGCGTTCCGGTGCTGGAGGCGCCGGCCTCACCGGCCGAGCCCGACCTGCCGCTGCTGGTCAAGGCGTCTGCCGGCGGGGGCGGCCGCGGGATGCGGATCGTCCGCTCCCTCAGCTCTCTCGCCGCCGAGATCGCCGCTGCCGAGGCCGAGGCCACATCCGCCTTCGGGGACGGGACCGTCTTCGTCGAGCCGTACGTCGAGGCCGGCCGCCACGTCGAGGTCCAGGTCGTCGGCGACGGCGACGGCAACGTCACCGTCTTCGGCGAGCGCGACTGCTCGATGCAGCGTCGCCACCAGAAGGTCGTCGAGGAGTCCCCGGCCCCGCTGTTGCCCGAAGCGGTCCGGTCGGCGCTCCACGAGGCCGCCCGGAACGCTGCCGCGGCGATCGACTACCGCGGCGCCGGGACAGTCGAGTTCCTCTATGACGCCGCCACGGAGCGGTTCTGGTTCCTGGAGATGAACACGCGCTTGCAGGTCGAGCACCCGGTGACCGAGCTGGTGCACGGAGTGGACCTGGTGGAGCTGCAGGTCGCGGTGGCTGAGGATTCGCTGGACGAGGTCATCTCGACAAGCTCGACCTCCGGAGTCAGTGGGCATGCGGTGGAGGTGCGGCTGTATGCCGAGGACCCGGCTGAGGACTATCAGCCGCAGTCGGGGGTGTTGAGGTGTTTCGAGATGGTCTCGACAAGCTCGACCACCGGTGGGACTGTGCGGGTCGACGCGGGGTATGTGTCGGGGTCCGAGGTCAGCACGTTCTATGACGCGATGCTGGCGAAGGTGATCGTGCACGCGCCCACTCGCGAGGCGGCGATCCGCCGGCTGGTCGGGGTGCTGCGTACGGCGAAGATCCACGGGCTGCGGACCAACCGGGAGCAGCTGATCGAGATCCTCGGGTCGGAGGAGTTCGTCAGCGGCCAGGTCACCACCTCCCTCCTGGGCGAACGAAAATTCGTTCGCGCGACGCAGGGGGGTCCTGGGGCGCCGGTGGCCGCCGCGATCGCGCTGGCCGAACGGACCCGTCGGCCGGGGGTGCCGGTCGCCTGGCGCAACGTCACCAACCAGCCGCAGCGGACCGTCTTCGACGACATGTCCGAGGACGGCCTCGTCGTGGAGTGGTACGGCACCCGCGACGGCTACCGCATCGACGGCTTCCAGGTCATCGAGGCGGGCCAGGACCGGGTAGTGCTCGAGAGGGACGGGCTGCGTACGGCCTACACGGTGTCCGTCGGCGGGCATGCTCCCGGGGGCGCCGTCGACGGCGTCCGGGTCGACGTCGACTCCTCGTTCGGCCACACCGCGCTGCGCAAGCGTCCGAGGTTCACCGACCCCGCTACCCAGACCCAGCCCGGCAGCCTGCTGGCGCCGATGCCGGGGTCGGTCATCGGCGTGCTCGCCGAGTCCGGCAGCAGCGTCACCGAGGGCCAGCCGCTGCTGGTCCTGGAGGCGATGAAGATGCAGCACACGGTGACCGCGCCCACCGACGGCGTACTCGCTCAGATCAACGTCAAACCAGGAACCCAGGTCGCCGCCGGCGAGGTGCTCGCGGTGGTCGAACCGGGGTCTGAACGAAGTGGCCCCGAGCTTGTCGAGACCTCCAAGGAGGAAACATCATGACCAACCCATTCACCGAGCCCGAGGAGCGGACCGCCCTGCGCGAGGCGGTGTCGAAGCTGGCCGGGAAGTACGGCCACGACTTCGTCGCCAAGCAGGCTCGCGAGGGCGGCAAGATGACCGAGATGTGGCTCGAGATGGGCCGCAACGGGTTCCTCGGCGTCAACATCGCCGAGGAGTACGGCGGTGGTGGCGGCGGGATGAGCGACCTGGCCGCCGTGCTCGAGGAGGCCTCGACCGCCGGCGCGCCGCTGCTGATGATGGTCGTCAGCCCCGCGATCTGCGGCAGCATCATCGGCCGCTGCGGCACCGAGGAGCAGAAGAAGCGCTGGCTGCCGGCGATCGCCGACGGGTCGCTGCTGATGGCCTTCGGCATCACCGAGGCCGACGCCGGTTCCAACTCCCACAAGATCACCACCACGGCGCAGCGCGACGGCGACAGCTGGGTGCTGAGCGGCCAGAAGACCTTCATCTCCGGTGTCGACGAGGCCGACTCGGTCCTCATCGTGGCCCGAACAGAAGATGCCAAGACTGGAAAGCTCAAGCCCGCCCTCTTCGTGGTCCCGACCGACTCCGAGGGCTTCACCAAGCAGGTCATCCCGATGGCCTGGGAGGCGCCGGAGAAGCAGTTCACCCTCTTCCTCGACGACGTACGCCTCCCCGCCGACGCCCTCGTCGGCGACGAAGATGGTGGTATCTGGCAGCTCTTCGCCGGTCTCAACCCGGAGCGGATCATGGGTGCCGCGCTCTCCTGCGGGATGGCGCGCTTCGCGCTCGGAAAGGCGGTCGAGTACGCCGGGTCACGGTCGGTCTGGAAGGACGCCCCGATCGGCTCCCACCAAGGGATCGCGCACCCGCTCGCGAAGGTCAAGATCGAGCTGGAGCAGGCTCGCCTGCTGTGGCAGAAGGCCGCCGCGCTCTACGACGCCGGGGACGACGCCGGCGCCGGGGAGTACGCCAACATGGCCAAGTACGCCGCCGGCGAGGTCGCCTGCAACGCCACCGACGCCGCGGTCCACACCCATGGTGGCAACGGCCTGACGGTCGAGTACGGCCTGGCCAACCAGCTCGTCGCGGCCCGCTTGGGCCGGATCGCCCCGGTCAGCCGGGAGATGATCCTCAACTACATCGCCATGCACACCCTCGGCCTCCCGAAGTCCTACTGATCGCGTCGAAATGAGTACAGGGCCGGTCGCGTGCGCGACCGGCCCTGCTGCGTACGGCTTCTGCCTACTTCTGCTTCGGCTCGGCGATCACGATCGTGCTGAGGATCTTGTCGGCGAAGGTCTGTCGCTTCTCGTCCCACAGCGGCCACAGGTAGCCGATGTAGCACGCGAGCTGGTCGAGGTAGTGGACGAAGAAGCGACCGATCGAGAACCAGGTGCCGAGCACCTGGCCGTCGGCCTCCTTGACGACCTTGATCCCGAGGACGCCCTTGCCGATCGTGTAGCCCGTCTTCCCCTGCTTCAGGCCGTAGTTCCAGAACAGGAAGGCGAGGAGGACGAAGAAGCCGACGAACGCGAGGATCCCGCCGATGGCCATGAGCGCGCCGTTGGGCTCGCCGGTCGTGTACATCCCGGTCTCGGCGTCATACTCCGAGGAGCCCGCGGCCGCGCCGCCGATGAACAGGCCGTAGCCGACGTAGAACGGGATCATCGACACGGCCCCGAGGAGCCCGTCGATGATCGCGGCGCCGACGCGGGCGCCCCAGGAGGCGTACGGCGGGGTGGCTCCATAAGCCGAGGGTGCGGCGCCGTAACCGGCCGGCGCGGCGCCGTAGCCGGGAGCGGGCGGGGGAGGCGGAGGAGGACTGCTGGGTCCCTGTCCGTAGGCCGGCGCGGCCTGGCCGGAGGGATCCTGCGGGGCGCCCGGAGGCGGTCCGTAGTTCGACATCTTGGGTCTACTCGCTTTCAGCGGTGAAGGCCGTGCACTTCGAGGCGGTGCAACTTACCGAGAATTGATGCGGCGAGTATGGCGACAATCTTGCCCGAATGTCAGCACACACGCCCAGCGCACATGCCCGGCGTCAACGCCGTGGCTCGACGACGACGAGGGTTCCGACGATCTTGTCGGCGAAGGTCTGCCGCTTCTCGTCCCACAGCGGCCACAGGTAGCCGATCATGCAGAACCCGTCGAGGACGTGGAGCAGCTGCCGCACCAGGGCGAACGGGACGCCGACCGTGGCCTCGCCGGCCGTCTCGAGGGGGGCCTTGCGGACCAGCTTGATCCCGACGACTCCCTTCCCGATGGTGTAGCCGGTGCGCCCCTGCTTGAGCAGGTGGTTCCAGATCGCGAAGCCGACGATCCCGAACCAGCCGACGACGGTGAGCAGCAGGCCGAACGCGGTCACGAAGAAGCCGGACTCCTGCGCGAGCCCGCCGCCCACGCCGGCGACGAGGTAGAACGGCAGCAGCAGGGCGGCGTCGATCAGCGCGCCGGCGACCCGGAGACCCCAGTGCGCCAGCGGCGGGCCCGAGGGGACGTACGCCTGCTGTGCCCATGGCGGCGCCTGGGGCTGCTCGCCGGGCCCCCGAACGGGTTCCCGCGGTGCGCCGGGTGGTGGGCCAGGTGGCGGGCCGGGTGGGGTGCCGGGAGGCGGGCCGGCCGGAGGGCCGAAATTCGACATCTGGGGGGTCATCTCCTCGAGTGTGCTGGCCTGCTGACCTGGCCGAGCTTCAATCTACCGGGTAGCACAGGCGTAACCTGACCTTCATGGCTCAAGCGGCGAGGACGATGGATCGGGCGCAGCGCCGGTTCCCGCCGGCCGCGTTCCCGATCGCCGTCTTCTACAAGTTCTACGAGGACCAGGGCAACAACCTCGCTGCGATCATCACCTACTACGCCTTCGTCGCGATCTTCCCGATCCTGCTGCTCGCCTCCTCGATCCTCGGTTTCGTGCTGGAGGGGAACCCGAGGCTGCAGGAAGCGGTGCTCGACACCGCGCTGGCTCAGTTCCCGATCATCGGGGACCAGCTCGGCCGCAAGGAGCTCACCGGGTCGACCGGCGCGATCATCGTCGGTGGTGTGGCCGCCCTCTACGGTGCCCTCGGTCTCGGTCTCTCACTGCAGAACGCCGTCAACACGGCCTGGTCGGTGCCGCGTAACAGCCGTCCCAACCCGATCCTTCTGCGAGTCCGGTCCCTGCTCATGCTCGCCGCCGGCGGCCTGGCCATCATCGGCGCGACCACGCTGTCCCTCGTGCTGAGCCACACCGACTTCCTCGGCTTCAAGGCCGTCGACGTCGGCTACTGGCTGGTGATCCTCGGCACCGTCGTCATCGTCACCGGGATGCTCTGCGTGGTGTTCCGGATGGCGACGACCCGCGACCATTCGCTCGCGCACGCCCTTCCGGGCGCGCTCACGTTCGCGCTCCTGTGGCAGGTGCTGCAGTACTTCGGCGCCGAGTTCGTCCAGCACGTGCTCGCCGCCACCCGCGGCATGAACCAGACCTTCGCCCTGGTCCTGGGGCTGGTCGCCTTCCTCTACATCGCGGCGCTGATGGTGGTGATCTCGATCGAGGTCAACGTCGTCTACTCCCGCCACCTGTGG
Source organism: Nocardioides sp. (assembly GCF_050699375.1). GTDB lineage: Bacteria > Actinomycetota > Actinomycetes > Propionibacteriales > Nocardioidaceae > Nocardioides. The sequence continues at coordinate 12,253 of NZ_JBOHDN010000097.1, forward strand.
CCGCGGGCGCTGCTGACGCTCTTCACCGATGACGTCGACCTCACCGAGGCCGACCGCCGCGCCTATGCGAGCTATGCGCTCATGCAGCGGCACAAGGGCTTCGAGACGGTGGCGGTCACCTTCGACGGCCGCGACGGCAACACCCACGAGATCGTGATGGATCCGTCCTGGCTGCGTAAGACCGCACGGCGCATCCGGCGTCGCGACGAGTTCAGCAAGCCGATGCCTCCGACCAAGCCGCCGCCGCCGGTGCCGCCGGGCCAGCTGCGCGCGTTGCCGCGTCCCGAGGAGGACGACGGAAACGGACAGGGCGGCTCGCGTCGCACCGGTGCTTGAGATCAGGCTAAGGCCGCCTACGCAGCGGCACGAAGCGATACCAACCATGACTGCTGAGCCTCGCCCTCCCTGTCGCGGAGCGTTCGACCAGCATCATCAGGCCGGCGACCGGGACCACCATCCGACCAGGGGACGCGAGCTGTTCCACCAGGTCGCCCGGCATCGCCTCGGCCTCGGCGGAGACGAGGATGCGATCGTACGCAGCCTCCTGAGGCCACCCGAGGACACCGGGTTCCGCCTGCTCGATGCGGGCCCAGGCCTGGTCGGTGGCCGCCAGGTTCCGGCGGCCGAACCTGACCAGCGAAGGCTCGAGCTCGACCCCGACCACGGTCCCGTCCGGGCCGGTGAGGTGGGCGAGCAGCGCGGTGCTCCAGCCCGATCCGGAGCCGACGTCGAGGACGGTGTCTCCCGGTGAGACGTCGAGGAGGCGGAGCATGTCCTCGACGGTCCGCGGCTGCGAGTTGGTCTGGCCGTGGCCGATGGAGAGCGGCTCGTCGAAGGCTGCGAAGGAGCGCTCCCCGGGCGGAAGGAAACCTTCCCTGGGGAGGGCGGCGAATGCGTCGAGGACCCGGTCCACAAGTCCAGTCAAGCATCGTAGAGGTTCCGCGAGTAGAGCCCGAGACGCGCAGCAGGTCGCATCTACTCGAGGAACCTCTAAGGTCTGCGTCATGACTGAGTCGCCAGAAACCCCCGCGGAGCTTGTCCACCTCGAGGTCGCCGACGGCATCGCCACGATCACCCTCGACTCGCCGGCCAACCGCAACGCGCTCTCCCGCCAGCTGGTCACGGAGCTGTTCTCGGCCCTGCACGCGGCGGACAAGGACGCGTCGGTGAAGGCGGTCGTGCTCCAGGCGACCGGCACGGTCTTCTGCTCCGGCGCCGATCTCTCCGAGGCCGCGACGGTCCCGATGGAGGAGGGCACCCGCGGGATCGTACGTCTCCAGCGCACCATCGTCGCCCTGACCAAGCCCGTCGTGGCGAAGGTCCAGGGCCCGGTGCGCGCCGGCGGTCTCGGACTGGTGGCGGCCGCCGACATCGCGATCGCCGCCGACACCGTCTCCTTCGCGCTCACTGAGGTTCGACTGGGCCTCGCCCCCGCTGCGATCTCGCTCTCGATCCTGCCCCGCATCGACGCCCGCGCGGCGTCGCGCTACTTCCTGACGGGCGACAAGTTCGACGCCGCCGAGGCCGCCCGGATCGGCATCCTGACCGCCGCCGTACCCGCCGACTCGCTCGACGACGAGGTCTCCGCCATCACCAGCTCGCTGCTCGAGGGCTCGCCCCAGGGCCTGCGCGAGACGAAGCGGCTGATGGTCCGCGGCCTGGTCGAGCACATCGACGCCGGTGGCGAGGAGATGGCCCAGCTCTCGGCCCGCCTCTTCGGGTCCGACGAGGCCCGCGAGGCGATGACCGCCTTCCTCAGTCGCAAGAGGTAGCCGACCAGTGGCACCCGTGTGCCCATAACCCCACGTCGGGGGTAGAGTTGTCTCCTTGCCGTGCGCCATGGGGGGCGCGCGGCGGGGTCGGATCATTCTTGACGGGGGAAAGTCCAGTTGAACGACGAGCTGGCCGAGCGTGAGATCGCTCAGGAGCAAGAGTTCGTAGATCGCGTCTACCTCCAGCTGGGGGAGTCGGCGCGGGCAGCGCAGGAGCTGGCCGACGAGGGCCGCGACCGTGGCCGCCTGGGACACGAGGGCGGACTGGTCGAGCGTGACGCGTTCGCCTTCCAGGCCGCGCGCCGGATCGCGCAGCTCGATGCCGCCCACGAGGGCCTGGTCTTCGGCCGTCTCGATCTCGACCCCGAGGTCGACGTCAAGCCCCGCTACATCGGCCGGATCGGGTTGCGCGACGCCGAGCGCGACTCGCTGCTGATCGACTGGCGCGCGCCGGCGGCAGCGGTCTTCTACCAGGCCACCGCGGTCGAGCCGCGCTCCGTCATCAGGCGGCGGGTGCTCCGTGCGGAGGGACAGAAGGTCATCGGCGTCGAGGACGAGCTGCTCGACGCCGACGCGCTCGAGCGCTCCGGAGCGGACCTGCCGGTCGTCGGCGAAGGCGCGCTGATGGCGCAGCTCAGCCGGGCTCGCGACCGCACCATGCACTCCATCGTGGCGACCATCCAGGCCGAGCAGGACAAGGCCATCCGGGCGCCGGGCAAGGGCGTCACCGCCATCTCCGGCGGTCCGGGCGTGGGCAAGACCGTCGTTGCTCTCCACCGCGCTGCGTACCTGCTCTACACCGAGCGCCGCCGCTACGAGTCCGGTGGCGTGCTCATCGTGGGCCCCAGCGGGGTGTTCATGCGCTACATCGAGCGCGTGCTGCCCTCGCTCGGCGAGACCGCGGTCGCGCTCAGGTCGCTGGGTGAGGTCGTGGACGGCGTACGCGCGACCTGGCACAACGACTCCGCCGTCGCTGATGTGAAGGGCTCGGCGCGGATGGCCGAGGTGCTGCGCCGTGCCGGGCGCCAGCAGGCGCCGGGATCACCGCGCGAGTTCAAGATCTTCTACCGCGACGACTCGCTGCGGCTGGACGCGAAGAGGCTCGGTGAACTGCGACGTCAGCTGATGAGCCAGGGCCGTCGCAACCAGCAGCTCCGCCGCGTACCCCAGCTGCTTCTCGACATGCTGTGGCGCCAGGTCCGCGGTGAGCGCGGCCGCGAGCGGGGGCGCGAGGTCTTCGACGACGAGATGCTCGACAACCCGGCCTTCCTCGAGTTCGCGGCAGCCTGGTGGCCGCCGCTCGCCGCCCGCGAGGTGCTCGGCTGGCTCCGCGAACCCGACTTCCTCGCCCGCGTCTC
>NZ_JBOHDN010000098.1:0-10169 GCF_050699375.1 Nocardioides sp.
TTTTCCTGCTGGCGGATCTGGGGGGATTCGAACCCCCGAGGGCGTTAACCCAACCCGCTTTCCAAGCGAGCGCCATAGGCCACTAGGCGACAGATCCGTGGTGGATCCTACGCGGCTGCGTACGCCTGGAGGAAATCGGGGCGGCTGCCCCGACATGCTCGTCGCATCGCTTTGGGATCGGCGAGGGGACTCGTCTAGACTCTTCCGCAACCCCCCATGTGGCGACATCTTGTCGAACCTCCCCAGGGCCGGAAGGCAGCAAGGATACGCGAGCTCTGTTGGGTGCGTGGGGGGCCTTTTCTTTCCCGCGGTGTGCTGCCAGGAGTGCGACAGAGCGCACTTCTGGCAGCACACCGCGCCTGGTCGCGAAGTGTCGGTGCGGGCGGATAGGGTCGTGTCTGTGGATGCACCCCTAGCTCTCTACCGCCGCTACCGGCCGGAGACGTTTGCCGAGGTCATCGGTCAAGATCACGTCACCGGTCCGCTGCGCAACGCACTGGCGGGCAACCGGGTCAACCATGCTTACCTCTTCTCCGGCCCACGCGGTTGCGGCAAGACGACCTCGGCGCGGATCCTGGCTCGGGCCCTCAACTGCGAGAAGGCGCCGATCGCGGACCCGTGCGGGGAGTGCGACTCGTGCCGGGACCTGGCCCGTGGAGGTCCGGGAAGCATCGACGTGATCGAGATCGACGCGGCCTCGCACGGTGGTGTCGACGATGCCCGTGACCTGCGGGAGAAGGCGTTCTTCGCGCCGGTCAAGAGCCGCTACAAGGTCTACATCATCGACGAGGCTCACATGGTCTCGACGCAGGGCTTCAACGCGTTGCTCAAGCTGGTCGAGGAGCCGCCGGAGCATCTGCGGTTCATCTTCGCGACGACCGAGCCGGAGAAGGTCATTCCGACGATCCGGTCGCGCACGCATCACTATCCGTTCCGTCTCTTTCCGCCCAAGCTGGTCTCCGACTACATCTCGACGCTGTGCGAGATGGAGGGGATCGACGTCGAGCCGGCGGCGCTGCCGCTGGTCGCCCGCGCGGGCGCCGGGTCGATGCGCGACAGCCTCTCGGTCATGGACCAGCTGCTCGGTGGCTCGGGGCCGGACGGGGTGACGTACGACCTCGCCGCCGGGCTGCTCGGCTACACCCCGGACGCGCTCCTGGACGAGGTCGTCGATGCCTTCGCCGCCCACGACGGGGCAGCTGTGTTCGGCGTGATCGACAAGATCATCGAGACCGGTCAGGACCCGCGGCGATTCACCGAGGACCTGCTCCGCCGGCTGCGCGACCTGGTCATCGTCAAGGCGGTCCCGGACGCGCCCACGACCGGGCTCATCGATGTATCCCAGGACGGTGGCGAGCGACTGGTCGCCCAGGCCGGGCGCTTCGGGCCACACGATCTCTCCCGCGCCGCCGACGCGGTCGCGACGGGTCTGACCGAGATGCGTGGGGCCACCGCGCCCCGGTTGCTTCTGGAGCTGATCTGCGCCCGGGTGCTGCTGCCTGCCGCCGATGGCGCCGACGGTCTCGCCGCTCGCCTGGACCGTCTGGAGAGGCGGGTCGAGATCAGCGGTACGCCGACGGTGACCGCTGCTCCGATGGCGGCCGCTCCGGCGCAGGACCGGCCGGTGCTCAAGCCGTCCGTCGGTGCACCGGGGCACGAGGTCGCCGCTCCGGCGCATCCGCAGGCCGAGGCATCGCAGTCGTACGCTCCGTCCCCGGAGCCGGAGCCGCCCCGTGAGCCCGAACCGGCACCGGTCGCCGAGCCGGTTGTAGCACCGGTCCCCGTCGCCGACGCACCTGCAGAGCCGTTGTCGCAGGGATGGCCCGAGCCGCCCGCCCAGTCCGAGCCCCAATCGCAGCCCCAGCCTCAGTCGCAGCCTCCGGCACAGTCGCAAGGCGCCACCATGGGCAACGCGCCGAGCGAGGGAGTGACTATGCGCAGCATAGACATCCGGCGCCTGTGGGATGACGTGATCGCCCAGATCAAGGACCTTCGACGGGCGACCTGGTCGTTGGTCGGCCAGAACGCGCAGGTGGTCGACTTCCGTGACGGTGTGCTCACCATCGGGTTCGCCTCGCCGGGGCTCCGGGACCGGTTCGCGACCGGTGGGCACGAGCCGGTCCTGGGCCAGGCGCTGGTCAACGTGATCGGCATCCAGCCGAAGATAGAGGCGATCGTCGCCGGCGGTGGCCAGGGCGCTCCGCAGCGCCAGTCTCCGCCTCCGCCCCAGCCCCAGCAGCCGACGCAGCCGCCGGAGCCCGCTCCGCCTCAGCAGCAGCCAGAAGCCTCCTGGAACGAGTCGGCCCCGCCGCCCGACTGGGCCACCGAGCCGTCGCCTCCTGACCAAGGCCCGCCGGTGGATGCTTTCCCGAGTGGCGTCCCGACAGACTCGCCCAACGAAGCGGCCCCGCCCAGCGACGCTGTCTCGGTCACCGACGCCGGCTCGATCGCCAAGGCACGCGAGGCGATCCGCCCGACGCGTACGGCTGACTATGAACCACCCGTCGACGACCAGGCAGTCCGCCTGGCAGAGGCGGATGCGGCGGTGAATCCCAACGATCAGTCCTACGACGGTCCGGCCACGATGGGGGCGGAGGACCTGCTCGCTCGGGAGCTGGGTGCAACGATGATCGAAGAGATCCCTCACAACTAGAGCCCCAAGGCTCGACCCAACCCAAGGACGGGACAGATGACGAACCCTCTCGAAGGCCTCGGCGGAGAAGGCGGCTTCGACCTCAACGCGATCATGCAGCAGGCCCAGGCGCTGCAGAGCCAGATCGTCGACGCCCAGGACAAGCTCGCCGAGACGATCGTCGACGGCACCGTCGCCGGTGGCGCGGTGACCGTGAAGGTCACCGGCACAGGTGAGCTGGTCGGCGTGGAGATCAAGCAGGGCGAGTTCGACGGCAGCAGCCCCGACGACCTCGAGGACCTCGGCGCGGTGATCGTCGCGGCCTACCGCGAGGCGAAGGGCAAGGCCGACGCGCTCGCCAGCGAGACGATGGGCCCGCTCGCGGGCGGCCTCGGTGGGGGACCCGGCGCCGCCGGCGGCGAGCCCCCGTTCAAGCTCGGCTTCTAGACCCGAGCACCAGACAGAGAAGGCGACAACAACTTGTACGAGGGTGTGGTCCAAGACCTCATCGACGAGCTGGGACGGCTGCCGGGCGTGGGCCCGAAGAGCGCCCAGCGGATCGCATTCCACCTACTGCAGGCCGATCCAGCAGACGTACATCGTCTGGCCGCGATCCTCAACGAGGTCAAGGCGAAGGTGAAGTTCTGCTCGGTCTGCTTCAACGTCTCCGAGGAGGAGACCTGCCGGATCTGTCGTGACCCGCGCCGGGAGCAGTCGGTGCTGTGCGTGGTCGAGGAATACAAGGACGTCGTCGCGATCGAGCGCACCCGCGAGTTCCGGGGGCGCTATCACGTGCTCGGTGGGGCGATCAGCCCGATCGACGGGATCGGCCCCGATCAGCTGCGCATCCGCGAGCTCGTCCAGCGGCTCAACGACCCCGGGATCACCGAGGTGATCCTCGCCACAGACCCCAACCTCGAGGGCGAGGCGACGGCGACCTATCTGACTCGCCAGCTGAGCCCGCTCGGCCTGAAGGTCACCCGTCTGGCCAGCGGTCTTCCGGTCGGCGGCGACCTGGAGTACGCCGATGAGGTCACCCTCGGGCGTGCGTTCGCCGGGCGCAGAGCGGCTGATTAGCTCCTGAGCGCCTGCTAAGAGCCGTCTCTTTACCCTCGTCAGACCGTCATATCGGCGGTAGCCTGACGATCCAAAGGGACCTCGGGAAGGGGGCCGTCATGACGAACGACTTGACCGGCAAGGACTTCGCCACCAGCATCGCCGACTCGGTGGAGAGCTTCTTGCTCTCGGTGCGCGCGATCGCTGCCGACGGCGATGGTGGGAGCGCCGTCCCGATGCTGCTGCTCGAGGTGAGCCAGATCCTCCTGGCGGGCGCGCGTCTGGGCGCGCAGCAGGACTTCGAGCCGCGCGAGGAGTTCCAGCCCGACGTGGGCATGGAGGCCGACGTCGACGAGCTGCGGATGGGGCTGGCCGAGATGTTCGGCAACATCGACACCTACAGCTTCGTCTTCGACCCCTACAGCCCCGACGTGGTCGACAGCCAGATCTCCGACGACGTCGCGAGCCTGGTGACCGACCTGGAGTACGGGCTGCGCCACTACCGTCTCGGTGACGTCGACGAGGCGCTGTGGTGGTGGCAGTTCAGCTACGTCAACAACTGGGGCAACCTGGCGGGGGCGGTGCTCAACGCGCTGCTCACGGTGGTCGCCCACGACCGCCTCGATTCGGAGCCGTTCACCGGTGAGGACGAGGACCTGGCTGCCGCAGATGAGATGCTTGAGAAGACGGCAACATCGGCAACGTAGACTTTCCCGGCGTGGGAATCGTCGTTCAGAAATATGGTGGCAGCTCTGTCGCCGACGCAGCAGGCATCAAGCGGGTCGCTCAGCGAGTGGTCGCGACCAAAGAGCAGGGCCACGACGTTGTCGTGGCCGTCTCTGCCATGGGCGACACCACCGATGAGCTGATCGATCTGGCCAACAAGGTCTCGCCAGACGCGACCGCGCACGCGCGTGAGTTCGACATGCTGCTCACCTCCGGTGAGCGGCAGTCGATGGCGCTGCTCGCGATGGCGATCAACGATGTCGCCAACGAGCGCGGGCTGGCGTACGAGGCCCGGTCGTTCACCGGGTCGCAGGCAGGTCTGATCACCGACGCGCAGCACGGGCGGGCCAAGATCCTCAGCATCACCCCGGAGCGGATCCAGGGAGCCATCGCAGATGGTGCGATCGCGATCGTCGCCGGCTTCCAGGGCGTCTCGAGGGACACCAAGGACATCACCACGCTGGGCCGAGGCGGCACGGACACCACCGCGGTCGCGCTGGCCGTGGCGCTGAACGCCGACGTGTGCGAGATCTACACCGACGTCGACGGCGTCTTCACGGCCGACCCGAGGATCGTCCCGACCGCCCGGAAGCTGAGCGTGGTGGCCTTCGAGGAGATGCTCGAGCTGGCGGCATCCGGGGCAAAGGTGCTCCACCTCCGCTCGGTCGAGTTCGCCCGGCGTCACAGCCTTCCGATCCACGTACGCTCCTCGTTCTCCACCCTCAACGGCACCGTGGTCAAGGGCAGCATCGACGCGGTCTCGCCGCAGGCGCACGAGGACCACCAGCCCGGTGGAGATGCCGGCATGGAGGCACCGATCGTCGCCGCCATCGCCTACGACCGCAGCCAGGCGAAGATCACGGTCGTCAACGCGCCCGACCAGGTGGGTGCCGCCGCGAAGGTCTTCGAGATCATCGCCGGGGTTGGCATCAACGTCGACATGGTTGTGCAGGACACCTCCGCGGCCGGCACCGAGCGCACCGACATCTCCTTCACCCTGCCGCGCGACGATGTCGAGCGCGCCGGGAAGGCACTGGAGCTGGCGCGCGCCGAGCTCGGCTTCGAGCGGGTCAGCACCGAGCCGCTGATGGGCAAGGTCTCGCTGATCGGCGCGGGGCTGCGTACGCAGCCCAAGAAGATCGCCGACTTCTTCTCCGCGATCGCCCAGGCCGGCGTCAACATCCAGATGATCTCCACCTCCGAGGTGCGGGTCTCGGTCGTCGTCGGCGACGACGAGGTCGACCGGGCCGTCGAAGCGGCCGCGGCGAAGTTCTCCGACGTGGACATCGAGAAGGTCTCCTACGGCGCCGAGCCCGACGCCGGTACGCCGGAGATCGTCGGCGTCGCCCACGACCGCGGCGAAGCCAAGATCACCCTCGTCGGGGTCACCGACGAGCCCGGCGAGGCTGCCCGCATCTTCGACACCCTCGCCGACAACGGCATCCACATCGACATGATCGTCCAGAACGTGTCGGCGGAGGAGACGCGGCGGACGGACATCTCGTTCACCCTGCCGCGCACCGACGTCAAGATGGCGCGCGCCGTCCTCGGTGACATCCAGAGCGAGGTCGGCTTCGCCGACCCGATCGCCGACGGGCAGATCGGCAAGCTCTCCATCGTCGGTGCCGGGATGCGTACGCATCCGGGGATCACCGCGCGGTTCTTCGCCGCGCTCGCCGCCGAGGGGGTCCTCATCAGGATGGTGTCGACCTCGGAGATCCGGGTCTCGGTGCTGGTCAGCGCCGACGACCTCGACCGCGCCGTGCGCGCCACACACAGAGCATTCGGCCTCGACAGCGACAGCGAGGCCATCGTCTACGGAGGTACCGGCCGATGAGCATAAACTTGGGAATCGTAGGAGCCACCGGGCAGGTGGGCGTCGCCGTACGCCAGATCCTGCTCGAGCGCGGCTTCCCGCTCGGCGAGGTCCGTTTCTTCGCCTCGGCACGTTCGGCCGGCAAGACGATCGAGTTCGGTGACCGTTCGGTGGTCGTCGAGGACGCTGCCACCGCCGATCCGTCGGGGCTCGACATCGCGATCTTCTCAGCCGGCGGTGCGACCTCGAAGGCCCTTGCCCCGAAGTTCGCCGACGCCGGTGTGATCGTCATCGACAACTCCTCGGCCTGGCGCAAGGACCCATCGGTCCCGCTGGTCGTCTCCGAGGTCAACCCGTCGGCGATGGCTACGGTCATCGAGGCCCGACGGGGCATCATCGCCAACCCGAACTGCACCACGATGGCTGCCATGCCGGTCCTCAAGGCGCTCCACGACGAGGCCGGTCTCGAGCGTCTGATCGTCTCGACCTACCAGGCGGTCTCGGGTTCCGGCGTCGCCGGCGTCGAGGAGCTCGTCAACGGTGTCACGGCCGCCGAGGACAAGGCCCGCGAGCTGGCGTACGACGGATCCTCCATCGCGTTCCCGGAGCCGTCGACCTACGTCGACACCATCGCCTACAACGTCCTTCCCTACGCCGGATCGCTTGTCGAGGACGGCCTCAACGAGACCGATGAGGAGCAGAAGCTCCGCAACGAGTCCCGCAAGATCCTTGACCTGCCTGACCTGCGGGTCTCTGGCATCTGCGTCCGCGTCCCGGTCGTCACCGGTCACTCCCTGGCCATCAACGCCGAGTTCTCCTCGGCGCTGACGCCTGAGCGCGCGGTGGAGATCCTGGGCGACACCGCGGGCGTGGAGCTCCGCGACATACCCACACCGCTGCACGCCGCCGGCAAGGATCCCGCCTACGTCGGCCGGATCCGCAACGACGAGGGCGTACCCGACAACCGCGGCCTCGCGCTGTTCATCTCCAACGACAACCTCCGCAAGGGCGCAGCACTCAACACCGTCCAGCTCGCGGAGTTCGTCGCCGCTGCCCTCTGACGCCGCCCCCGCGGCGAGACGTCAACTCTGCAGGCCGAGAAGTCACGTACGCAGGCCGAGAAGTCAGTCCTGCAGGCCGAGTGGTTCTCATTGACGTTTCGGCCTGCGTAGGTGACGTCTCGGCCTGCAGTGGTGACGTCTCGGCCTGCAGAGTTGACGCTTCGGCCTGCAGAGCTGACGTTTCGGCCCGTGTAGGTGACGCTTCGTGGCAGCGCGGGTGATGTCTTGGCCGGTGGGGGTGAGGTCTCGGCAGCGGGGCGAGCGTGTCAGTCGATGTAGTTGGTGGTGACCCAGTGGGCGAGGGCGTACGCGGCGGCGCTGAGGAACACGACGACGATGACGCCCCAGGCGTGGTTGAAGACCTCGGTGAGGAAGAGCATCGAGAGTACGGCGACCATGGCCGAGCCGAGGAAGCTGATCGTGAACGGCGACCGGGCCGAAGCCAGGCGGAGAAGGTAGCCACCAACCACGACCGCGAGCGCGAAGACAGCGATGAGGATGATCGCGCCGCCGTCGCCGAGCGACGAGGTGCCTCGGGTCCACTGGCTCACGGCGCCGCTGAACCAGACGGCCAGGGCCATGAAGGCGCCGACGATGGCGCCGATCATGACGGCCGCGGACAGGCCGGTCGGGATGCCGATGTTCAGCCGGCGCTGGCTCGGGTCTCTGGGCTGCTTGGGTGCTTTCGGAGGCCTTGATGCCTTGGGCTCCTTGGCGGGCCTGGGCTTCTTCGCAGGTCTGGGCTTCTTGGCGGGCCTGGGCTCCTTGATGGGCTTCGCCGCCTTCTGGCCCCTCTGTTTCTTCGGCGCCTTCTCGACAGCGGGCTCGGGGTCGACCGGGTCGGCGACGGACGGAGCCTCCTTCTCCAGTACCTGAGTCTTCTCGCCCTGGGCGGTCGCGCTGGTCGACTCGAGCGGAGCCGTCTCGGCCGCGGCAGTCTCAGCCGGCGCGGTCTCAGCCGGCGCAGTCTCGGCCGTCGCGGACTCAGAGCGGGCTGTCTCAGCGGAGGCGGCCTCAGTCGGGGCGGTGTCAGCCGCGCCTGCCACAGACTCGGCTGCCTCGGGCTGGGCTGCCGCAGACTCGGCTGCCTCGGGCTGGGCTGCCGCAGACTCGGCTGCCTCGGGCTGGGCTGCCTCGGGCTGGGCTTTGCTCGGAGTCGCCTCGGACTTCGCCTTCGCCGGCTTCGCGCCCCCACGCTTCTTCTTGAAACCGAACGACGGCGCAGCGAGCTTGTCGGCTGGGTCGTTGCTCATGAGGGGCAGTTTCGCATGTCGCACCCCACAAATGAACTCAGGACAATTGAACTCAGGCGCGAGTCAGACGGATGACCGGGATCTCGCGGTCGGTCTTCTCCTCGTAGCCCCCGAAGTTCGCGGAGGAGTCGACGATCGCTGCCCACGCGCGTGAACGCTCCTCGCCGTGCAGCTGGTCGGCGGCCACCGGGATCGTCTCGCCGGCGAGCTCGATGGTGATCCGGTCGGGGTTGGCGGCGACGTTGTAGTACCACGCCGGGTTCTTCGCCCCGCCGCCGGCGGAGGCGGCGACCAGCCAAGTGCCGTCGTCGCCGGGGAACCAGGCAAGCGGCGTCGAGCGGGGCTCGCCGCTCTTCTTGCCGATCGTGGTGAGGACGAGCAACCGCATCCCCGCCATCTTCGCGTCCTTCTTGCGAGCCCGACTCATCATCAGGCCATTTGCCAGCTTCAGGAACAGGTTGGCAGAGGGCTGCTTGGCGCCACGGGTGCCGTTGCGGGTGTCGAAGCTCATGCGTCGAGATTACTCCGCCAGAAATGAGCTCAGGCTCGGAGATCTTCGTGATCTCCGAGCCTGAGCTCGATGTCGGGTTGACAGGATTTGAACCTGCGGCCCCCTCGTCCCGAACGAGGTGCGCTACCAAGCTGCGCTACAACCCGAATGCTGCACCGATCAACGGCCCAACGAAGAATGAGCATAGCCCAGACGTCCGCCCCAACCGTAATCGAGCCCTACCGTCGAGAAGACCCGCGCGGAGTGAGCGTCAGGAGGGTCGCCTCGGGGCGGCAGGCGATGCGGATCCGCGTGTAGGGAGAGGTCCCGAGACCGGCCGAGACATGAAGCCACGCCTGCCGTCCACCGTGGGTGTGGGTGTGCAGTCCGCGCACACGCTCGGGCTCGAGATCGCAGTTGGTGGCCAGCGCCCGCCCGCCGGGCAGACAGATCTGTCCGCCGTGGGTGTGACCGGCCAGGATCGCGTCGTAGCCATCGGCGGTGAACTGGTCCAGGACCCGCAGGTAGGGCGCGTGCGCGACCCCGAGGCGTACGTCCGCGACCGGGTCCGCGGGGCCGGCGACCGCGGGCAGGTTGTCGAGGCGAAGGTGTGGGTCGTCGACGCCGGCGAAGGCGATCTCGACTCCCTTGACGGTCAGCGATGAGCGGGTGTTGGTGAGGTCGAGCCAGCCGGCCTTGGAGAAAGACGCGGACAGGTCCCGCCACGGGAGCTCAGGGACGTTCGTACGCCGCTTGCCCCGGTCCGGCAGCAGGTAGCCGATGGGGTTGCGCAGGCCCGGTTCGTAGTAGTCGTTGGACCCGTGCACGAAGACGCCCGGCACATCCAGCAGCGTTCCCAGCGCGTTGACGACGGCGGGGACGGCACGACGATGGGCGAGGTTGTCGCCGGTGTCGACGACCAGGTCCGGCTTCAGCGCGGCCAGCGAGGCGATCCAGTCGAGCTTCTTGTGCTGCGAGGGGACCACGTGCATGTCCGAGAGATGCAGTACGCGCATCGGGTCCGCGCCCTCGGGGAGCACGGGCAGTCCCACGTGGCGCAGAGTGTACTGACGGGCCTCCCACAGGGCGTACGTCGTCATGGCCGCGCCCGTGGCGAGCCCGGTGCCGAGAGTTG
>NZ_JBOHDN010000099.1:0-3524 GCF_050699375.1 Nocardioides sp.
ACGCCACCATCATCCCCTGGGTGTTGGGTAGTGATGGCCGGGTCCTCGACGCCGGCCGCGACAGCAGGTTCTTCCAACCCATCCAGCGCAAAGCACTCCGGCTCCAGCAGAAGTGCTGCCAAGCCGAAGGCTGCGACATGCCACCAGAATGGTGCGACGCCCACCACCTGACCGCCTGGGCACTGGGCGGAAAGACAGACCTCAAAGACGGGGTGCTGCTCTGCCCACACCACCACCGGCTAGCCCATGCCCCCGGTTACACCCACGAGCGATTGCCGGACGGGACGATCCGGTTCACCCGACGTCCCTAATGGGGGTGCATCGCTCCGGTTTGGGCCAGAGTGGTGTCCGAGTCCGCCGGTGGGTGAGCACTGTTGTCGCCCCGGGCCCGCGAGGTCTAGGTCTAGATCGTGCCCCCGCCGGTGAACGAGGAGGTGTTGATGGCTGCTGGGATAACGCGCCCCGCACTTGCGGTGAGCACTGAACCATTAGGTCGCCTGCGAGCCTCTTCCGGACGATCCGGTGCGAGCGAGGAGGACGGGACGGGTGCTGTTCTTGGGTGATGACTGGGCTGAGGCCCATCACGACATCGAACTCCAAGACGCGCAGGGGCGCGTGTTGAAGCGGCGTCGGCTGCTCGAGGGGGTGAACGGGTTGAGCCAGCTCCATGCGCTGATCGCCGATATTTTGAGAGGGAGTGGAGGATCTCGTCCGGCGTCTTGGTCCAGGCGAACGGGCGGGGGTTCTGGTTCCAGGTCGCGATCCAGTCGCGGATGTCGGCTCCGAGTGCTTGGACGCTGGTGTGGACGCCGCGGCGGATGAGTTGGTCGGTGTCTGCCCCACTGGTGTGGATATCTCCCCGTGCCGGCAGAACTGTCCATGGTCCGGAGGGTATCGAGGATCCGTCCGAGTGGAGACTGTGCCGATGAGTGAGAGACTCGCGTCCCGCTGCCCCGCCATCCCGCTGCCCCGCCATCCCGCCGCCTCGCCATCCCGCCGCCTCGCTACCCCGCCGCCTCGCCATCCCGCCGCCTCGCCATCCCGCCGCCTCGCCATCCCGCCGCCTCGCTACCCCGGCGCCTTCACTACCCCGGCGTCCGGCGAGTATCAGGCGGCCGCGGCGCCCCAGACGACCTCGGCATCGAGGTCGGCCAGGGCACCCCGGTCGACTCGGCGTCGAGGTCGGAGAGGGACCTGGCGAGGGCGGCCAGTCTTCGGGAGCCTCCACCAGAGGGAGGTCTCGATGGACGGCGCGATCCTCGCGGTGGCCGCCACCGACAGAGCTCGACCACCGGGCAGAGGACCTTGTGAACGCTTCACAAGCTGTCCTCGGCTTGTGCAGGCGCCACGGACACCCTGCCCAACAGCCCGAGACTCTCGACAAAACTCGATACATCGCCTTGACCCCGGGGACCGGCGAGAACACCTGCTTTGCGCCGACTTACGCTGGTCCGGTGAAGGTTTTGGTGACGGGCGGAGTGCGGTCGGGGAAGTCGCGGCATGCGGAGTCGTTGCTCGCGGGGTTGTCGTCGGTGGCGTACGTCGCGCCTGGGCCGACACTCGAGGAGGATCCAGATCCTGACTGGGCTGCTCGCCTGGCTTCGCATCGGGCACAGCGGCCATCGTCGTGGCATACGGTCGAGACGCGGGATCTTGCCGGGGCATTGACAGGTGGGCTGGCCCCCGATCGGACCGGGGATGCCGGCGCAGTCGGGGAAACCGCCGCAGCCAGAGATGCCAGCGCTGTCGGAGATACCAGCGCAGCCGGAGATACCAGCGCAGCCAGGGATACCGGCGTGATCGTCGACTGCCTCGGTACGTGGCTCACGGGTGTCATGGACGCTCACGGCCTCTGGGAGACGTCGACGGACGAGGCTACGGCGGTGGTCTCGGGGTTGGTCGACGACGCTGCGGCGGCGCTCGGCCGCCGACACGGCGATGTGGTGCTGGTGACCAACGAGGTCGGGCTCGGGGTCGTGCCCGCACATCGCTCCGGCCGACTCTTCCGAGACCTGCTCGGCATGGTCAACCAGCGGATGGCCGAGGCCTGCGACGAGGTGCATCTGGTCATCGCAGGTCGGGTGCTGAAGCTCTGACGGTGTCCAAGCCGGCGAGCCAGTCGAGACGCCGGGACCGCTAGCCCGTCGAGCCCGCTAGCCCGTCGAACCCGCTAGCCCGTCGAACCCGCTGAACCGCCCCGGTATGTCCGGAGACTTCATTAGTTGGAGGATGAAGTCATGGCACGTCCCAGTAAGTACCCCCGTGAGCTTCGTGAGCGTGCAGTCCGGGCGGTCACCGAGTCGATGGAGGAGGGGAGGTATCCCTCTGAGTTCGATGCGATCCGCTCGATCGCGGGCAAACTCGGGATCGGGTCGCCCGAGACGCTGCGCAAGTGGGTCCGTCAGGCCGAGGTCGATGGCGGCACCCGGCCAGGAAAGACGACCCAGGAGTTGGCTGAGATTCGTGAGCTGAAGAAGGAAGTGGCCGAGTTGCGGCGGGCGAACGAGATCTTGAAGTCTGCCTCGGCTTTCTTCGCGGCGGAGCTCGACCGCCCACACAGGTACTGACCGCGTTCATCGACGAGCATCTCGAGGAGTTCGGGGTCGAGCCGATCTGTCGCGTGCTGAAAGAGCATGGGATCAAGATCGCCCCGTCTACCTACTACGAGGCACGCGAGCGTAAGCCGTCGAAGCGATCGCTGCGTGATGCCGAGGTCGTCGAACTGATCAGGGCAGCGCGAGGAGAACGGTTCATCGCCCGGTTCGGTGCCCGCAAGATGTGGCTGTACCTGCGCCGGCAGGGCCACGACGTGGCCCGGTGCACGATCGAGCGACTGATGACAGCAAATGGCTGGCAGGGCGCGTTGCGGGGCAAACGTGTGCGGACCACGATCCCGGATCCGCGTGATGCCCGGGCAGCTGATCTGGTCGACCGCAACTTCACCGCGGCCGCTCCGAACCAGCTGTGGGTCGCGGACTTCACCTACGTTCCGACCTGGTCGGGCACTGTGTATGTGGCCTTCATCTTCGACGTGTTCTCCCGCAGGATCCTGGGCTGGCGCGCCGCGACCACCATGACCACCGAACTTGTCTTGGACACCCTTGAGCATGGCATCTGGACCCGCCGCCAGGCCGGTGTGAGCAACCTGTCCGGACTGGTCCACCACAACGACGCCGGCAGCCAGTACACCTCCTTCGCGTTCACCTCACGCCTGATCGAGGCCGGCGTGGACGCCTCGGTCGGTTCGGTGGGCGATGCCTACGACAACGCGATGGCCGAATCCCAGATCGGTGTCTACAAGACCGAGCTCATCCGCCCCGAAGGGCCATGGCGCGACGTCGAGCACGTCGAGATCGAGACCCTGCACTGGGTCCACTGGTTCAACCACGAGCGCACCCACGGATCAATCGATGACCTCACACCCATCGAGATCGAGAACGCGCACTACGCTGCAAGAAACCGTCTCGTCCCGACCGGGTAGAGACACCATCAGAAGTGTCCGGAAACCCCGGGGCGGTTCACGC
>NZ_JBOHDN010000100.1:0-13598 GCF_050699375.1 Nocardioides sp.
ATCCCCTGGGTGTTGGGTAGTGATGGCCGGATCCTCGACGCCGGCCGCGACAGCAGATTCTTCCAACCCATCCAACGCAAAGCACTCCGGCTCCAGCAGAAGTGCTGCCAAGCCGAAGGCTGCGACACGCCACCAGAATGGTGCGACGCCCACCACCTCCAAGCCTGGGCACTCGGCGGGAAGACCGACCTCTAAGACGGGGTCCTGTTGTGCCCCCATCACCACCGGCTGGCTCTTGCTCCGGGGTTCACCCACGAGCGGCTACCGGACGGCACGATCAGGTTCACCCGACGTCCTTAGACCGACACCGGCCGAGAACCACCACACCAGACACCCGCCCACGAGGTGACGCCCATGTCCCGCCACGCGCGGGTCCAGCTCGACCCGTCCACGCCGTCGCACCCACGCGGCATTGTTCGCGGACACTCCCTTCGACGGGCCCTTCCCCGCGCCTCAACCCGGCGCATGGACGTCGGGGCGGTGTGTCAGCCCTGCTCTGCGGCCCGGGTCCCGGATCGGTGTCGAGCTCGCGCCTGACCCCGGTGCCCCAGCCCGGTGCCGAACCGGGTGCCTCGAGCCAAGCTCCCGGGAGTCCGACCTGTCGGCGGCGTGGGCACACAGGGTAGGCGGGCACGGGCGAGGGTACTGACCTCGGCTTGTGAACGATTCACGAGGTCGGACCCTCTGCCATATCCGACTCCGACCCACCTCCCCGGACGCGGGCTACATCACCCACCAGCCCCAGGCCCAACGAGGAGACGACACGGCTCCACGTACGACCCGAAGTGCACCTGTCCAAGCAACAAGTCTCGGCTACTTGCCCATCTCCACGATCACATCGAGCACCCGGCGTACGACGGGACTGACCGAGCCACGGGCCCAGATGGCGTGGAGCTCGACGGGGCGCTCGGGGTCCTTGTCGAGGCGGGTGTCGCCGCCACCGTGCTCGATGGGCCGGAAGACTACGCCGTCGACGTGCAGGGAGCTGGCGGAGACGGGTACGAAACCTACGCCTCGCTCGGCGGAGACCAGGAGCATGGCGGTCAGCACCTGGTGCACTCGCTGCTCGATGCGGGGGTGGGCGTTGGCGAGGAAGCGGACGGTGAGCTCGTGGAAGTAGCGGGACTGCTGGGGGTTGTAGCCGATGACGGGCTGGCCCTCGAAGTCCTGAGGTGTGAGTGGCCGGTCGAGCTCGGTCAGCGGGTGGTTCTCCGGCAGTACGGCCATCAGCGGCTCGCGGGAGACGACTCGCGAGGAGAGCAGCTCGGTGTCGAAGGGGGGACGTGCCAGGCCGATGTCGATCTCGCCGTGACGGATGCCGTCGACCTGGGCGAGGGTGACCCGCTCGGAGAGGCGGACCTCTACGTCCGGGACCTCGGCGGTGAGCCGGCGCAGCAGCGGGCCAAGGATGGAGATGGCCGAGACCGCGGTGAAGCCGAGCCGGACCATCCCTGCCGCGCCGGCATCGACCCGGCGGGCCAGGTCACCGGCGCTCTCGACGAGGTTCAGCATCCGGTAGGCCTCGTCGAGGAATGCGGCTCCCGCACCGGTCAGGGCGACCCGGCGGTTGTCCCGCTCGAGCAGCTGGGCGCCGACGGCTTTCTCCAGCTTCTGGATCTGTCGCGACAGCGGCGGCTGCGTCATCCGCAACCGCTCGGCCGCCCGGCCGAAGTGGAGCTCCTCGGCGACCGCCACGAAAGAACGCACCTGGTCGAGCGTGATCATCTGGCCAGGGTAGACCACGATGCACCAGGTGGAACATTCTATGCCGAATCGGGCTTGGACCGGTATCGCCACGGGCTCATAGTGTCGGTGGTCACACGACGCCGGGCCGTCAACGCGTTGAGCCAACGCGTTGAGCCAACACACGTTGAGCCCGCCCGGCTACCAGGACCAAGGAGCAACGATGCGCACGATCAACCCCCTTCTCGTCGCGACCGCCGGCGTCGCGGCCCTGACCCTGTCCGCCTGCGGTGTCTCGAACTCCGCCGGCGGCAGCGGCGACAGCGACGAGTACCCCTCCGGCAACGTCGAGATGTACGTCGGCGCCTCCCCCGGCGGGTCGAGCGACCTGATCAGCCGCGCGGTCTCCAAGGGCCTCTCCGACGATCTCGGCGCCTCGTTCCCGGTCATCAACCAGGAGGGTGCCAACGGCGCGCTCGCGGCCAACAAGGTCTCCAAGGCCGAGGCCGACGGCCAGACCATCGCGATCCAGAACGCCTCCCTCTTCGCCATCACCCCGCTCGCGGTCAGCGAGGACGAGGTCACCGACATCGGCGATTTCGAGGTCGTCCAGGGCGTCTCCCGCGATGACTACGTCATGGTCACCGGCCCCGAGAGCGGCATCAAGTCGCTCGACGACATCAAGAACGCGAAGAAGAAGCTCACCTACGGCACCACGGGCGTCGGCACCGGTGCCCAGGTCTCCTGCGGGCTGACGTACGCCTCCGCGGGCGCCGACGCCGAGGCGGTGCCGTTCGACGGCGGCGCCCCGGCCCTGACCGCCGTGCTCGGCAACCAGGTCGACACCGCGTGCCTGCAGGTCGGCGAGGCGATCGAGAACATCGAGTCCGGCAAGCTGACCCCGCTGAGCGTCTTCGGTCCTGAGCGGGTGGAGTACCTGCCGGACGTACCGACCGCCAAGGAGCAGGGCCTCGACGTCGAGGTCGCACAATATCGCTTCATGACCGTGCCCAAGGGCACCCCGGACAACGTCAAGGAGACCCTCACCGAGGCGATGCAGGCGACGTTCAAGACCAAGGCGTACCAGGACTTCAACAAGCAGAACAGCCTCACGCCGATGGAGCTCTCCGGCGACGAGGTCGTCACCCAGCTCGAGAAGGACAAGAAGCGGTTCGCCGACCTGATCGACCAGTACGGTCTCGACCTCGGCGCGAGCTGATCCCCGCACGCGAGCGGACGAAGGACGACAGAGGATGACGATGAGCGACGAACGCACCCCCGCGCCGGAGCCTGACGGCCCTGGATCTGATGGCCAGGACATCCTGGCCGAGATCCAGGCCGAGGTCGAGCATGACCTCGAGGACGAACGCCCTCCGGCCGGTGGACCGGCCTACCAGGTCGTGGGTGCGCTCGTCGCCCTCGTCGTCGGCATCGGCGGCGCGGTCCTCGCCTATGGCTACGGCCTCGGCTCACCGCGCCACCCGGGACCGGGCCTGTGGCCGTTCGTGGTCAGCGTGGTGATCGCCCTGATGGCGGTCGGGCTGCTCGCGGTCGGTCGCAACCTGAGCGACAGCGAGGCGTTCACCCGCTCCAGCATGCTGCCCGTGATCGGGCTGGCCACCTTCGTCGGCCTCGGCGTACTCATGCCCGCGATCGGCTTCGAGATCCCCTCGCTGCTGCTGTGCGTCATCTGGCTGAGATGGCTCGGCGGCGAGTCCTGGCGCAGCACGATCATCACCTCCGTGGTCACGGTCGCCGCGTTCTACTTCCTGTTCCTCTACGGGCTGCGCATCCCGCTGCCCCACCTGTTCTGAGCGGAGCTCTCAGTGGACGTCAACGCCTTCCTCGACGGCTTCTCGCTCGTCACCGAACCGCAGAACCTGCTCTACTGCCTGATCGGCGTGCTCATCGGCATGCTCATCGGCGTGCTTCCCGGCCTCGGGCCGGCGGCCACGATCGCCATCCTGCTGCCGATCACCTACAGCATCGACCCGGTCTCCGCGATCATCATGCTGGCCGGTATCTACTACGGCGCCCAGTACGGCGGCACCATCACCTCCGTGCTGCTCCGGCTGCCCGGCGAGGCCTCCTCGGTGGTCACCGTCTTCGACGGCTTCGCCCTCGCGAAACAGGGCCGAGCCGGCACCGCGCTGGGCATCGCCGCGATCGGCTCCTTCGTCGGCGCGACCGTCTCGATCCTCGGCCTCACCCTGCTGGCACCGCTGATCGCGGGATGGGCGCTCGACTTCGGACCGCCGGAGTACGCAGCCCTGGCTCTGCTGGGTGTGCTGCTGGTCGCCACCATCGGCAGCGGCAACAAGCTCAAGGCCATGGTCGCCGCCGCCGTCGGCCTGCTGCTGGCCACGATCGGCCGCGACAGCTTCAGCGGCGCCGAGCGCTTCACCTTCGGCAACCTGCAGCTGACCGACGGCATCGACTTCGTCGTCGTCGCGATGGGCCTCTTCGGTGTCGGCGAGATCCTCTACAACCTCGAGGAGCGGCACGGGAAGCCGCACGTGCCGGCCGCCGTGGCCAACATCTGGCCCTCCCGCAAGGACCTCAAGGAGTCCTCCGGCGCCATCGGCCGCGGCTCGCTGATCGGCTTCTTCCTGGGCGTGCTGCCCGGTGGCGGCGCCGTGATGTCCTCGCTGGCTGCGTACGCGGCGGAGAAGCGGATCTCGAAGCACCCCGAGCGCTTCGGGCGCGGTGCCATCGAGGGCGTCGCTGCCCCCGAGTCCGCCAACAACGCCGCCGCCACCTCGTCCTTCATCCCGCTGCTGACCATCGGCATCCCGGCCAACGCGTCGATGGCGATGCTCTTCGGTGCGCTGCTCATCCTCGGCATCTCGCCCGGGCCACAGCTGGTCCAGGAGCGCCCCGACCTGTTCTGGGGCGTCATCAACTCGATGTACATCGGCAACCTGATCCTGCTCGCCCTCAGCATCCCGCTGGTCGGCATCTTCGTACGCATCCTGCGGGTGCGGCCGGCCATCCTGGCGCCGATCACCGCACTGATCACGATCCTGGGCGTCTACACGATCAACAACTCCGTCTTCGACATCTTCGTGATGATCGTCTTCGGGCTGATCGGCTACCTGATGAAGAAGACCGGCTTCGAGCCGGGCCCGCTGGTGCTCGCCTTCGTCCTGGGCTCGATCGTGGAGTCCAGCGTGCGGCGCTCGATGCTGATCTTCGACGGCGACCCGTCCGGGTTCTTCACCCGGCCGATCTCGGGCACCATCATGGCCGCGTTCCTCCTGGTGGCGCTCTGGCCGGCCGCGAAGACGTTCCTCTCCCGGCGCCGGCCGGCCACCGATTCCGACTCCGAGCGCGATTCCGAGGTCAAGGTATGACGATCAGCCGCATCTCCCGCGTCGTCGTCACGCCGGTCGCGTTCGCCGACCCGCCGCTGCTCAACGTGGTCGGGGTCCACCAGCCGTGGGCGCTGCGCGCGATCGTCGAGCTGCACACCGACACCGGCCTGGTCGGGCTCGGCGAGACGTACGCCGACGAGACCCATCTCGGCCGGCTCGAGGCCGTCGCGGGCGTGCTGCCCGGGCACGACCCGTACGACATCAACGGTCTGCGAAGGCTCGTCACCGACGTGCTCGGCAAGGAGACCGGTGGGGCGGGAGCCTCCTTCGGAGGCATGCTCGACGTCGACTCCGCCGTCGACACCGTCTACTCCCCGTTCGAGGTCGCCTGCCTGGACCTGGTCGCCCGCGAGGCCGACCGTCCGATGAGCGACCTGCTCGGCGGGGCAGTGCGCGACCGGGTGCCGTTCAGCGGCTACCTGTTCTACAAGTGGGCAGGCCACCCGGGCCAGGAGGACGACGAGTGGGGCGAGGCACTGAACCCCGACCAGATCGTCGCCCAGGCGCGGCGAATGGTCGACGGCTGGGGTTTCGGCTCGCTGAAGCTGAAGGGCGGGGTGTTCCCACCCGAGCAGGAGTGCGCCGCGATCGAGGCGCTGCGTACGGCCTTCCCGGACCTGCCGCTCCGGCTGGACCCCAACGGCGCGTGGACACCGGAGACGTCGGCGAAGGTCGCCGAGCGGCTCGCCGGCGTCGTCGAGTATCTCGAGGACCCCACCCCCGGGATCGAGGGGATGGCGCGGGTCGCGGCCGGCACCGACGTGCCTCTGGCCACGAACATGTGCGTCATCGCCTTCGAGCACCTCAGACCGGCGGTCGCGGCCGACGCCGTCCAGATCGTGCTCTCCGACCATCACCTGTGGGGCGGGCTGCGCCGCTCGGCGCTGCTGGCCGGCATCACCGACACCTTCGGGATGGGCCTGTCGATGCACAGCAACTCGCACCTCGGTGTCTCCCTGGCCGCGATGGTCCACCTCGCCGCCGCCACCCCGAACCTGACCTATGCCTGCGACACCCACTACCCCTGGAAGACCCAGGACGTCGTACGTCCCGGGGTGCTGGACTTCGAGGACGGGTCGATCGCGGTGCCGAGAGGCCCCGGCCTGGGCGTCGAGCTCGACCGCGACCTGCTCGCTGAGCTGCACGAGCAGTACCTCAGGTGCGGCGTCCGCCGCCGCGAGGACACGGTCTACATGCGCTCGATCGAACCGGACTTCACCCCGAACACCTCACGCTGGTAGTCCCCCGCAGTGATGCTTTCAGGGCATCGTCTAATGCGATATGTGGCTTGGACATGAATCGCCAATCCTGAAAGGGTCCTGTGACCAGGACCACAAATACGCGCCGTCACAGACCACGATCAGGAGCAGCCACCCGTGATGCAGACCCACGCAGGCGAGACCGGGATCATCCCGGTCGTCGGGTACGCCTACCCCTGGGACGTGATCGGCGACCCCACCTTCGTGGAGCGCGTCCGGGGCCTCGGGGTCTCGAAGGTCGCCATCGCCGCGGCCTACCACAGCGCTCGCGCCGCGACCCCTCTCCACCCCGAGCACCGCATCGTCGACGCCCGCAGCGCAGCGCTCTACCGCCCGGTGCGCGAGGAGGCCTGGGACGGCTCGCGTCTGGTCCCGGCGAGCGCGACCTGGGTCGCCGCGGAGGACCCGTTCAGGGAGGCCGCCAGGATCGTCGCCGACGCCGGGATCGAGGTCGCGGCCTGGATCGTGCTGACCCACTCCACCCGCCTCGGCGAGGCCAACCCCGACCTCGCGGTCCGCAACTGCTTCGACGAGCTCTACCCCTACGCGCTGTGCCCCCGCACCGAGGAGGTCCGGCGCTACGCGGTGACCCTGGCCGCCGAAGCCGTACGTGACACCCCCTGCTCCACCGTCATCCTGGAGGCCTGCGGCCAGCTCGGGTTCACCCACGGTGGCCACCACGAGAAGTCCGACGGCGCCTACGACGCCGCGACCCAGCAGCTGCTCTCGATCTGCTGCTGCCCGACCTGCCGCGAGGACTGGTCCAGCCGCGGGCTCGACCCGGACGCGGCGGTCGCCGCGCTGCGCGGCGCGACCGGTGCTGAGTCAACCGGTGCTGAGTCAACCGGCGCGGAGGCGACCGGCACCGAGGTCCCCGCGACCGTCCTGGACACGATCCTCGCCTCCCGCCACGCCGCCGCGGACGAGCTTCGCCACCGAGTGATCGAGGCCGTCCGCGAGGCCGCGCCGGGAGCGGTCGAGATCGCGCTGCACACCCAGCCCGACCCCTGGGCCACCGGCCCGAACCCCGGCCTCACCGCCACGGCGGCCGACGACGTCGACGTGGTCATCGGGCCGTGCTGGCCGACGACCGGGGCCTCGGTGGACACCGGGCGCCGACTGGCCGAGGCCGCCGCGGGCAGGGCCGTCGCCGCTGCGTACGTCACCGCTCTTCCGCCCGCCACCGACGACGCCTTCCGCGACCATCTGGACGCCCTGGTCGCCGCCGGGATCGGCGAGCTGCACCTCTACCACCTCGGTCTCGCCGGCGCGGACAGGCATCACCTGCTCGCCGACGCGGCCAAGGTCCCCACGACCGCCGCCACGAGGACGGGATCACGCCCATGAGCCCCACGAGCACATTGAACGAGAGCAGGACGCTCAGGCGCGTCTGGCGCGGGATCGACACGGTCTTCGAGGCCTTCTGCATCCTCTGCCTGGTCGCCACCCTGCTGATCGTCCTGTGGCAGGTGTTCAGCCGCGAGCTGCTGAGCGACTCTCCCAGCTGGAGCGAGGAGAGCGCCCGCATCCTGCTGGTCTGGATCGGCTTCCTCGGTGCCGCGATCGGCTTCCGCGAGGGTGCGCACATCGCGGTCACCTTCCTCGTCGACAGGTTCCCCGCGGCGTTCGGGGCGGTGATCGGCCGGGGCATCCAGGTGCTGGTGCTCGGGTTCGGTCTCTTCCTGGTCGTCCAGGGCAGCCAGTTCGTCATCGAAGCCCAGCACGCCACTCTCCCCGGCACCGGCCTCCCCCGCAGCGTCCTCTACCTGATGATGCCCGTCGCCGGCGCCATGCTCATCCTCTGCACGGTCCTCCAGGCGTTCGGGTTCAGCACCCAGCGGTACGCCGAGTCCGACGACATCGACTGAGCCGCCGAAAGACAGTTGGAGCCCCCATGCTTATCGATCCACTTGCCATCACGATCCTGCTGGGCAGCTTTGCCGTCCTGGTCGTCCTCCGCGTCCCGGTGGCGCTGGCCCTCGCCCTGGCCGCGGTCTTCGAGGCGATCTACCTCGGCATCCCGCTGACCACAGTCGGGCAGCGGATGGTCGCCGGCCTCGACACCTTCGCCCTGCTCGCCATCCCGTTCTTCATCCTCGGCGGCGAGATCATGGGCGCGGGCGGCATCTCCCGCCGCCTGATCGCCTTCGCCGGCCTGCTTGTGGGCTGGCTGCGTGGTGGCCTCGGGATGGTCAACATCGGGGCCAGCACCTTCTTCGGCGCCCTCTCCGGCTCCTCGGTCGCGGACGTCTCCGCGATCGGGTCGGTGACCATCCCGATGATGAAGAAGCGCGGCTACGACACCGACTACGCGGTCGCGGTCACCGTCTCCGGCGCCACCCAGGCGGTCATGATCCCGCCGAGCCACAACCTGATCATCTACTCGATGGCCGCCGGCGGCGTCTCCATCGGCGCCCTGTTCACTGCCGGCATCATCCCGGGGATCCTGCTCGGCGCGGCGCTGATGACCCTGGCGTACATCCTGGCGGTCAAGCGCGGCTACCCGAAGGAGGAGCTGGTCCCGCTCAAGGACGTCCCGAAGATCATCGCTGACGGGCTGCTCAGCCTGTTGATGCCGGTGATCATCCTGGGTGGCATCCTCAGCGGCGTCTTCACCGCGACCGAGTCCGCGGCGATCGCCTGCCTGTACGCCTTCATCCTGACGTTCTTCGTCTACCGCGACCTCCCGATCAAGGCGATGGTCCCGATCCTGCAGAGCAGCCTGCGCACCCTCGGTGTGGTGCTGTTCATCATCGCGGCGGCGGGAGCCTTCGGCTACTTCCTGGCCTTCCTCCAGGTGCCGGCGCTGGCCACGGACGCGCTGCTGGGCGTCTCGGACAACGTCGTGATCGTCCTCCTGCTGATCAACCTGCTGCTGCTCGCGCTCGGCGCGATCATGGACATGGCGCCGTTGATCGTGATCATGACGCCGATCCTGCTGCCGGTCGCCACCGGAATCGGGATGGACCCGGTCCAGTTCGGGATCATGCTCGTCCTCAACCTGGCCATCGGCCTGATCACCCCACCGGTCGGCAACGTCCTCTTCGTCGGCTGCGCCATCGGACGTACGTCCATCGAGAGCGTCATCAAGACCGTGGGTCTCTTCCTGATCCCGATGGTCGTCGTGCTGCTCCTGATCACGTACGTCCCGTTCTTCTCGCTCGCCCTCCCCGACGCGCTGGGCCAGTGAACCGGACCGAGTAGTCACCATCGAAAGGAACCAACCATGAACAACCTCACATCCCATGCGACATCCCACGCGCCGGTCGCCCGGCGATCGCTGTTCAAGGCAGGCGCCTTCGGTGCCGCGGCGGTCGCCGGTGGGCTCGCTCTCAGTGCCTGTGGCGGCGGGTCCCTCGCCGGCAGCGGCGGAGGCGGCGGCGCGAAGACCTTCAAGCTGGCCGAGACCCACCCCGATGACTACCCGACCACCCTGGGCGACAAGAAGTTCGCCGAGCTGGCCGAGAAGTACAGCGACGGCCGGATCAAGATCCAGGTCTACCCCAACGCCCAGCTCGGCGAGGAGTCCGACGCGATCGAGCAGGTCCAGATGGGCTCGATCGAGATGACCCGGATCAGCTCGGCACCCATGGGCGAGTTCGTGCCCGCGATGGGCCTGTTCAGCCTGCCGTACCTCTTCGACGACTCCGACCACCTGTGGCGCTTCCTGGACAGCGAGAGCGGCAAGAAGCTGCTCGCCGAGGCCGACGGTGCCGGCTTCAAGGGACTCGGCTACTTCGACCCCGGTGCCCGCAGCTTCTACACCAGCAGCAAGGCCATCAAGTCGCCGGCGGACGTCAAGGGCCTCAAGATCCGGGTCCAGGAGTCGCAGGTGCAGGTCGACTTCATCAAGGCCCTCGGCGGCTCCCCCACCCCGATGGACTACGGCGAGGTCTACAGCTCGTTGCAGAGCGGACTGCTGGACGGAGCCGAGAACAACGAGCCGTCCTACTACTCCGCGTCCCACTACGAGGTCGCGAAGAACTACACCCTCGACCGGCACATGCGCGTCGCCGAGGTCCTCCTCATCAACAAGGATGTGTGGTCCGAGCTCTCCTCCGAGGACCAGAACGCCCTCCAGAAGGCCGCCGACGAGGCCGCGCCGTTCCAGCGTGAGAAGTGGGACGCTCAGGTCGAGACCGATCTGGAGAAGCTGCGCGGCGAGGGTGTCACGATCACCGAGATCGACGACCTCGCCCCATGGCGTGAGGCGACCAAGTCCGTCATCGACAAGCACGGTGCGGATCTCGGCGAGTACCTCGACGCCGTCGAAGAGACCCGCACCGCCTGACCCTGAGATCCTGACCCTGCCTAACCTGCCTGGCCAGAGATACCGGCCCAGAGATCTGGAAGGAACCATGACCGAGTCCAAAGTCGAGACCGTACTCATCACCGGCGCGAACGGCGGCGTCGGACGGCTGATGCGTCCCCGGCTCGCCCGCGAGGGGCGCATCCTGCGCCTTCTCGACGTCGTACGTCCCGACCCCGCCGCCGAGGGCGAGGCCGTCGAGCTCATCGAGGCGTCGGTGACCGACGAGGCGGCGATGCGCGAGGCGTGCGCCGGGGTGGATGCGATCATCCACCTCGGCGGCATCAGCGTCGAGGCACCTTGGTCCGACATCCTCTCGGTCAACATCGACGGCACCCGGGTGGTCCTGGAGGCCGCCCGGGACGCTGGCGTGGCACGGGTCGTGCTGGCCTCGAGCAACCACGCGGTCGGCTTCTACGACCTCGACGACGCTCCCGCCGATGGTCTCCCGGCCGACGTCCTCCCCCGGCCCGACACCTACTACGGGGTCAGCAAGGTCGCGATGGAGGGGCTCGGGAGCCTCTTCCACGACCGCTATGGCATCGACGTGACCGCGGTGCGGATCGGCTCGTGCTTCGAGAAGCCGTGGGACCGCCGCTCGCTGTGGACGTGGATGTCCCCCGACGACGGCGCCCGACTGCTCGAAGCCTGCCTGGCCACCCCGGAGCCCGGCTTCCGGATGGTGTGGGGCATCTCCCGCAACACCCGCAACTGGTGGTCGATGGAGGCCGGCGAAGCGATCGGCTACCACCCGCAGGACGACTCCGAGGCCTTCGCCGCGGAGCTGCTCGGCGACGCCGTCGACGACGGCCCGCAGGGACCGGAGGAGCGGCTCGCGGGCGGGAAGTTCTGCTCCACCCCGCTCGGGGAGCACCAGAAGTAGACCCCCATGAAAGAGCTGCGGCCCGCGTCTCGCGGGCCGCAGCTCCTTGCTCAGGCCACCATCAGGAGGCGGCGCGGATCAGACTCGCGCGATGTCCACCGGGGCAACGTCACTGCTGCTGAAGACGTCTGCGCGTGCCGCCGAGGTGGACGCGCATCGCGGCTCGGGCGGTGTCCGCGTCGCCGGCCAGGACGGCGGCGGCGATGTTGTCGTGCTCCCGCTGCACCCGCTCGACGTGGAGGGCGTCGCCGGGCGAGTTGGCATCACCGAGCCGGGTGCGCGGCAGCATGATCATCATCGGACCCAGCGAGTCCATCAGGTCGAGATAGAAGCGGTTGCCGGTCGCGGCGGCGATGGCCCGATGGAAGGCGAAGTCGGCCTCCACGGCGCCGTCCGGGTGCGCGGTCGCCAGCGCGCTGCGTGCCTCTTCGATCGAGCGCGAGGTCTGCTCGTCGATGTGGGCGGCCGCCAGCGCTGCCGCCTCCGTCTCCACGCCGAGGCGGAAGTCGACCATGTCGAGCACGTCGTGCTGCGTACGGATCGCGGAGGACTCCAGCGCGAACGGCGAGGGCGCCGGCACGGCCAGCACGAACGAGCCGCGCCCCTGGAACGTCTCGACCAGACCCTCGGCGCGGAGCCGGGTCACCGCCTCCCGCGCCACCGTCCGCGAGACCGCGTAGGTGGCGACCAGGTCGGACTCCGAGGGCAGCTTCGCACCCGGCGCGAGGTCCCCGGCCAGGATCTGGTCCTTGACCCCGGAGACGACGCGGTCGGCGAGCCCGGCGCTCATAGTCATGCCGTCGCCTCCGTTGAATGGAGGCAAGGATACGGAGGCGACGGCATGACCCTTATTGTCGCTCGCTGGCGCTCGCTCATGACGAGAACTTAGCCGTCTCCACGGTGTGCTTGCGCATCTGGTCGCTGAGCGTGAAGCCGAGTCCGGGACGGTCCGGCACCCACATCTGCCCGTCGTGGATGTCGATCCGCTCCTCGAAGAGCGGGTTGAGCCATTCGAAGTGCTCGACCCACGGCTCGGTCGGATAGGCGGCGGCCAGGTGCAGGTGGATCTCCATCGCGTAGTGCGGCGCGAGCGCGAGACCGGCGTGCGAGGCGAGGGTGGCGAACTTCAGGAACGGCGTGATCCCGCCGATCCGCGGCGCGTCCGGCTGCACGATGCCGCGGTAGCCCGCGTCGATCAGGGCCATGTGCTCCGGCACCGAGGTCAGCATCTCGCCGGTCGCGATCGGGGTGTCGAAGGTGCGGGAGAGATCCGCGTGGCCGACGGCGTCCCAGGCGTCGAGCGGCTCCTCGATCCAGATCAGGTCGTACGCCTCCAGCTCGCGGCACATCCGGCGGGCCCGCGCACGGTCCCACTGCTGGTTGGCGTCGACCATGAGCGGGGTATCACCGACGTGCTCGCGGATCGCGGCGACCCGGCGCAGGTCCTCGGCCCAGTCGGGCTGGCCGACCTTGATCTTGATGCCGCCGATCCCGGACTCGAGGGATGCGGTGGCCTTCTCCTTGATCTCCTCGACGCTCGCCTGCAGGAAGCCACCGGAGGTGTTGTAGACACGGCAGGAGTCGCGGTGGGCGCCGAGCAGCTTGGCCAGCGGCAGATCGGCTCGGCGGGCCTTGAGGTCGTAGAGCGCCACGTCGAGGGCGGCCACCGCCTGGGTCGCCACGCCGCTGCGACCGACGGAGGCGCCGGCCCACATCAGCGACTCGTAGATCTTCGCGATGTCGGAGGGGTCCTGGCCGATGGCGACCTGGGCGATCTCCTTGAGGTGGGCGTACTGCGCCGGGCCGCCGGCCCGCTTGGAGTAGCTGAAGCCCATGCCCTCGAAGCCCTGCTCGGTGGTCACCTCGACGAAGAGCAGCACGGTCTCGGTCAACGGCTTCTGCCGCCCGGTGAGCACCTTGGCGTCACTGACGGGATTCTCGAGCGGAAGTACGACATGGGAGAGAGTCAGTGAGCTGATGCGGTCGGCGACCATGGCGGGATGCTCCTCGATGGACTAAGTTGTATGACAAGCAACGAACTTATCCGATGAGTGGCGAGGAGTCCAGAGCGTGCCCAGTGATCAGGTGAG
>NZ_JBOHDN010000101.1:0-11026 GCF_050699375.1 Nocardioides sp.
GGTCATCGCCTCAAGTTCCTCCCCGGTCCGCCGCCATGGCACGCACTGGGCGGCGTTGCCCCCGCTCGAAAGACCCCGGTATGCCTTCGCGGGGGCGCCTTGCCCAGCACGCACCCTGACGACGGACCAGGGACGAACTATCGGCTCCGACCACTAGCGGTCCGCCTCAGAGGACGAAGTCGCGAAGCAGCCTGGCGAGCACCTCGGGCTGGTCGATCGGGACCAGCGTCGAGGAGTCCTCGACGATCTCCAGCCGCGCGTCGGGATAGTGCGCGGCCAGCCGCGGACCGTGCTCGGCGGGCATCATCGTGTCCTGGTCGGCCCACACCACCAGCACCGGCTTGGTGAACTTCTGCTGCGCCTCGGCCAGCTCGAGCAGCTCCTCCTTGGCCGGGGCGCCGCCGGCGAACTTCATGAAGTCGCGACGGATCTCCCGGTCGGTCAGGGCCGGTGCGAACCAGCCCAGGACGAGGTCGTCGTAGAGGTGGTAGTCCTTGTCGACCGACATCCCGCCGTAGCCGGAGCTCGCCTGCCGGAACCGATTGAGGCGGAACATCTGCAGCGCCGCGGTGAACAGCGGCGGCATCTTCGCGAGCACGGCGAGCGGCCTGGCCGCCTTCGGCGGGTAGTTGTCGAAGGCCTCGCAGGCCACCAGCGCGAACCGCGCGATGCGGTCGGTGCGGTCGGCGTTGATGAGGAACTGGCCGCCGCCCCAGTCGTTGAGGACCAGGGTGACCTCGTGGAGGTCGAGCGCGTCGAGGAAGTCGCCGAGGATGTTCGCCACGCCCTGCTGGCTGAGGTCGGCGTCAGGGTGCATCGGCTGCCGGTGGCCACCGAGCGGCAACGTCGGCCGGATCACCCGGAACCCGCCGAGGTGGGGCATGGCGCGCCGCCACAGGCGACCGTCCATCGGCACCCCGTGCAGAAGCACGAGGACAGGACCGTCACCGCCGGTGTCCTCGAAATCGATCGGACCGGCCGACAGCTCGACGCTGGGCATTCAGGGGGCTCCTCGAAGCAATGGCGTGGGGTCCCACACCTTGCCTCCGACCGAAGACCCGTGCAACGAGAATCGCCCAATTGCCTCCGCATGTGGGTAGATCGCGGGTCTTTGGTCCCTGGGTCACAGGGTCGTGTGGCGCGCGGATGCGTCCAGGTGCGTGGGCGGCGTAGGCGATCGGTCTCTGGCGTTGCCCACCACCGCATTTAGCGTTAATGTCATTAACATGAATATGCCGAGGTCGTACAGAATGGCTTCGCGAGCCGAGAGCGCGGAGCGGACCAAGCAGCGCATCCGCGCCGCGGCAGCCAGCCAGCTCAGGGCGCGGCTACGCTCCGACATCCGGCTCGATGACATCGCGGCAGACGCGGGCGTGACCGTGCAGACCGTGCTGAGGGTCCACGGCAGCAAGGCGGAGCTGTTCCGCGTCGCGTTCGAAGACCTGGTCGCCGAGATGCGCGACGGCTTCACACATGTCGAGCCGGGGGAGATCGGTGCCGCGGTGCGCGCCTGGTTCGACCATTACGAGGAGTTTGGCGGTGTCGTGCTCATCAGCCTTGCCGACGAGCACCTCCCGGAGGTCGCACCCATCGTCGCGACCGGGCGCCGGCGGCACCGGCAGTGGGTCGAGACCGTGCTCGCGCCCCAGTTGCGCCAGGTCGCCACCGCGGACCGGGGACGGGTGCTCGACGCGCTCGTCTGCGCGACCGACGTCTACTTCTGGAAGCTGCTGCGGCGAGACATGGGCCGCTCGCGAGACGAAGCGGAGGACACCATGGAGCACACGATTCGCGCGCTGCTGGGAGCCGGCTGAGATGGCCGACCTGCTGTTCGTCACCTGGGGCGGAGCCGGCAACCAGGTGCCGACGATCGGAGTCGCGGTCGCCGCGGCTCGGCGCGGCCACCGGGTGACGGTGGCCGGATACGCCGACCAGCGCTCACGCTTCGAGAGCCACGGCTTCGCGTTCCGCACGCTCGAACGAGCCCAGCGACGGTGGCCGTCGGCGCCGCCGCAGGACTGGATGCCGGTGCTGGCTGACGTGGTCTGGGCGTGCCCCGATCATCTAGACGACGTCGCCGACCTGCTCAGCACCGGCGAGTACGACGCGATGGTCGTCGACTGCCTGATGTTCGGCGTGCTGGCCGCCGCCGAGCGGATCGGCGTGCGCACTGCGGTGCTCGTGCACAGTGCCCCCGGTGCGCTGGCGCCGCCGCGGGGCGGGTTCGAACAGCTGTTGATGCCGGGCGTCGACCGGGTGCGTACGGCGGCGGGTCTCCCCGCGATCGCCCGAATGTGGGACGCCTGGTCCCCGTTTCCGACGTTCTGCACCAGCATGCGCGAGCTCGACCCACTCGCCGACGCCCTCCCGTCGGGAATCGAGTTCGTGGGGCCCGTGTTCGAACCGATCGCCGGTTCCGAGTGGCGCTCACCGTGGGCGGCGCAGGACACCCGGCCGCTGGTGATCGTGAGCTTCTCGACCGGACCGGCATGGGACCAGCAATCCCGGATCCGGCGTACCGTCGACGCGCTGGGTGACGGCAGCTACCGGCTGCTCGTCACCACCGGTCCGTTCGACGTACCCGACCTGGATCGTCCGGGCGTGGTGACGGCTCGGCACGTCCCGCACGGGCAGGTCCTTCCCGGTGCGGCGGTCACGGTCACCCACGCCGGACACGGCACCGTGGCCGCCTCCCTCAGCCACGGGGTCCCGCTCGTGGCACTCCCCAACCCGGCCGCCGACCAGCCCGCGCTCGCCGCTCAGGTCGAGCGCCTGGGCGCCGGTATCGCGCTCGACGGAGAGACGGCGACCCCGGATCAGATCGCCGAGGCCGTGCGCACCGTCCGCGCCGACCCCTCCTTCGCGGCCTCTGCCCGTTCGCTGGCCGATCGGATCGGATTGATGCCGCGGGCGTCCGGTGCGGTCGCACTGCTCGGCGACCTCGCCGCCGAGCACACCGGGCCCGGGACTACATCAAAGGGGTGACCTGTGGTGGTTGCCGCATCTCAGAGTCCCACAGGCAGGTCCTCATCGACGGCGAAGGCCCCTATCGCCTTGGCCGGGCCCTGCTCGTCGATCATGGCGATGAGGTCGGCGAGGTCGTCGCGGCGGTCCTGCGAGACCAGCCAGGCCATCAGGCGCTGGCCACGCGGAACGGTGGTCTCCTCGAAGGGGACACCGGCGTCGTACCAGAGCTCGAGGACGGCCTCGCGCAGCAGCGACCAGTATCGGTCGGGGTCCTCGGTGGTCGGGTCGACCGAGGCGCGGAAGTGCTCCCACATGTCGATCGGGAGGATCTCGGCGCGCAGCGTCCGCATCAGGACCTCGGAGCCCGACTCCGCCACCAGGTCCAGGGTCTGGCGCTTGGTGTTGACCCGCTCGACCAGGTTGGCGATCTGGGCACGCTTCTGCGTCGCGGACGAGCGATCGGTGCGCACCCGCCAGTCGTAGACGACGTCGGTGAGGACATCGAACTTCTTGGCGGCCAGGAACGCCTGGGTGAGCGCCACCTGGTCCTGATAGCGGGTGCGCTGAGGGAAGGTGATGGCGTTGTCGGTCCAGAACGACCGCCGGAAGATCTTGTTCCACACGAACACGTCCGCCAGCATCAGCGGCGCGTCCTCGATCCGGCACCGCAGGCGCGTGCGGGTGTGGTTGCGGCGCATCAGCGGGGTGACGTACCTCCGCTCCTCACCGTCCTCGACGGTGACGCGCTCGGCAGAGCCGACGGCGAAGTCGGAGCCCGTACGCCGCAGCGACCTCAGCATCGGCGTCCAGGCGTCGCGGGGCAGGATGTCGTCGGGGTCGACGAAGGTGAGCAGGTCGCCGGTCGCGGCCTCGATCCCGGCGTGACGGGCGATCGAGACGCCGGAGTTGGGCTGGGTGATCAGCGTGACCCGGGGATCCTTCGCGGTGATGCCCTTCACGATCTCGGCCGACCCGTCGGTCGAGCCGTCGTCGACCACGACGACCTCGATGCCCGAGATCTCACGCAGGGGCTGGCGCAGGACGCTGTCGAGGCTGTCGGCGACGTACTCGGCCACGTTGTAGACGGGCACGACGACGCTCAGCCTCGGCTTCGTCCTCCTGAATCCCCCCACACGCATAGACTCTAAACGGGCGTACATCAACGCGTCCTCACGATCGTGAGCGTGTCGACCTTGGAGCCGTCGGAGGCGATGACCTCCAGGTCGAGCCTGGCCCGGCCCTCGGCGTCGCGAGGGTGGGCGTCGAAGAACGCCACGGAGTGGGTCGCGTCACCGACCGCCCGGTAGTCGGTCACCTCGGGGATCTTCAGGCCGTGCTCGTCGGTGTAGTAGGACAGCTTGGGCAGGATGTCGGGGTAGGCAGAGGCGCCACCACCGCCCGCGGTGATGTAGATCGTGCCCTCGTCGGTGCTGACCGTGGAGCCGCGCGGCGCCTGCTGGACCGGCTTGCCGGCGCGCATCAGATGCGTGCGCTCGTAGCAGTGGTTGTGCCCGTTGATCACCACGTCGACCTGGTAGCGGTCGAAGAGCGCCTCCCAGCGGTCTCGGATGCCGCCGTCGGAGGCGTGCGCGACGTTGGTGCAGTAGGCGCACTGGTGGAAGCCGACCAGGATGAAGTCGATGTCGGCGCGGGCACGGAAGGCGATCAGCTGCAGCTCCAGCCAGGAGTCGCCGGCGGCGCCCAGATAGCCCTTGTTGCGCGTGTACTCATAGGTCGCGTCGTTGCCGTCGAGCGCGATGAAGGCGACGTTGCCGCGTACGAAGGAGTAGGTCTCCTGGCCGCCGGAGGCTCCGTTGTCGGGATGGCGGAAGCGGGCCCGGTAGCCGTCGTAGCCGAGCTCGCCGTTGCCGTTCTCCATCTCGTGGTTGCCGACCGTGGTCATCCACGGGATCGCCGCGGAGCTCGGCTGGATCTGGGTCAGGAACTCGTCCCAGAGCCCGAAGTCCTGCTGTGACTCGCGACTGGTGCCCATCCCACCGTCGTCGGCGTAGGCGATGTCGCCCACCACGAAGGCGAACTCGGCGCCCTCCCGGCGGATCAGGTTCACGTTGCGGGCCGCGTCCTCGGCCACACCCATGTCGCCGAAGGCGGCGAACCGGAACGGCTCCTCGCTCGGCGGTGCGGTGGTGAAGGAGCCCCTGGTCGCCGGACCGCCGTCGTGGCTGAGCCGGTAGTAGTAGCGCGTGCCCGACCGCAGGTCGCTGAGGTCGACGTGGTGGTAGACGCTGTCGACCCGGCGCGAGGAGACCGACTCGGGTCGGAGGGTGAGGCCGTAGTCGGGCGTGAGGCCCAGGTCGAGCCGCGGCGCCTGCACCGAGCCGGCGGTCGACCAGGAGACGTTCATCCTGCTCACCGGGTCGCTGCCGTAGGAGAGGTGTACGCCGGTGGCCGGCGCGGCCGACCTGGCCGCCTGGGTCCACAGCATCGGTCCCGCGACGACGCCGGTGCCACCGATCAGGCCGGCCTTGAGCAGGGTGCGCCGCGACGGCGCCGTTCTGGCGAGGCCTGAGTGGGGGCTTTCAGTCACGGGAGGATCAACGCATAGACAGACAAGACGTTAGGCCACGTCCGGTGTCTCCGGGGTGAACGGGTGGTGAGGATTTACACACTCACGGCATGGCGTGCGGCCATCTGGGCCCCGAAGGCTGCGTTGTCGCGCACCAGCGCGATGTTGGTCGCCAGGGATTCGCCGCCGGTCAGCTCGACGATCCGGCCGAGCAGGAAGGGCGTGATGTCCTTGCCGTGGATACTGGCCGCCTCGGCGTCGGCGAGCGCCTGGTCGATGTGTCGCCCGATCACCTCGGCCGGGATCTCGTCGGCGGCGGGGACCGGGTTGGCGATCACCAACCCGCTGGGGAGATCGAGGTCCCAGGTGGCCTTCATGACCGCGGCGGCCTCCGCGGGACCGTCGATGCGCAGCGGCGCCGCGAACCCGGAGCCGCGGGAGTAGAAGGCGGGGAACTCGTCGCTGCCGTTGACCAGGACCGGCACGCCGTACGTCTCCAGGGTCTCCAGCGTCAGCCCGATATCGAGGATCGACTTCACGCCGGCGCTCACCACCGCGACCCGGGTGCGGGCGAGCTCGGTCAGGTCGGCGGAGATGTCGAAGGACTGGCTGGCACCCCGATGTACGCCGCCGAGACCACCGGTCACGAAGGTCCTGATGCCGACCATGGCCGCCAGTCGCATCGTGACAGCGACCGTGGTCGCTCCGTGGAGGCCCCGGGCCGTGACGTACGGAAGGTCTCTGACGCTCACCTTGGTGACGTCGGGATCGGAGGCGAGCAGCTCGAGGTCGTCCTGGGTCAGCCCGGCGCGGGGGATGCCGTCGAGCACGGCGATCGTGGCCGGGACCGCGCCGTTGTCGCGCACGATCTGCTCGACCTCGGTGGCCATCTTGACGTTGTCGGGGTAGGGCATGCCGTGGCTGATGATCGTCGACTCCAGCGCGACGACCGGACGGCCCTCGGCGAGCGCGACCCCGACCTCCTCGGTGAGCCGCACCTTCACTCCAGACCCCGCACGAGGCTCTCGTTGAGGTCCATCCGGACGGTGTCGTGGGTGCCGCAGGTCAGTGCCGCCGCCGCATGCCCGAACCTCGCCGCCGTGACGAGATCGATGTCGCGGAGCACCTCATGGGTGAAGGCGGCCAGCATCGCGTCGCCGGCTCCGGTCACGTCGATGACATCGGTCGGCACCGCGGGAAGCTCCTCGTAGACGTCGTGGTAGCTGATCACCGAGCCGCGGGCGCCGAGACGCACCCAGACGACGCCGACACCACGGTCGTGGAGGGAGCGGACCGCCTTCTCGATCTCCGTGTCGGTGCCTGCCGGAAGGTCGGTGAGCGCGGCCAGCTCGGCCTGGTTGGGCGTGACCAGGTAGAGCTCGCGATCGGGGCGGATCAGTCCACGCGCTCGCTTCGCCTTCGTCACCGAGACCGGGTCGAAGCCGACCGGCACATCGAACTCGAGGGCGAGGTCGATCGCCACCTCGGCCGTGCGAACCGGGATGTTGCCCTCGACGAGCACGCCGCGGGCGTTCTTGATCAGGTCGCGGGCCGCCTCGACGACCAGCGGGGAGAACTCGTCGGTCGCGGCCATGTCGGCCACCGCGACCACCAGCTCGCCGGAGGAGTCGAGGACGGCGTTGTAGGTGCCGGTGCGTACGTCCGCCCGGCGTCGCACGTAGGTGCAGTCGACGCCGACGTCCTCGGTGTAGCTGATCACCTCGTCACCGATCGGGTCGTCGCCGACGACCGAGACCAGAGCCACCGAATCACCCAGGCGGGCTAGATTCTCGGCGACGTTGCGCCCGACGCCACCGGGCGAGATGCCCGCGGACCCGGACATGCTCGAACCCATCACCACAGGCTCGTGCGCCCGAGCGTGGAGATCCATGTTGGACCCGCCGATCACGACGATGTCTGGCGGTTGGGGAGGCGTCATCCCCTGCATCGTAGGTGGGGCGCCGGGATAACGCCCCCTCATAAAGTATGAAGTTCCCGCGCCCCGCCTGGGCTTTCTGGCTTTCAGCCGAGGAGCTCGCGGCCGACCTCGTCGATCGAGCGGCAACCGACCAGCCCGAGGGAGAGGTCGAGCTCGGCGATCATGTGCTCCAGGACGGCCTGGACACCCTCCGCCCCGGCGAGGGCGAGGCCGTAGACGTACGGGCGGCCGAGCAGCACCGCGTCGGCGCCCAGGGCGAGCGCCTTGAGGATGTCCGCGCCGGAGCGGATGCCGGAGTCGAAGAGCACCGGGATCCGGCGGTCGACCTCGTCGACGATGCCGGGCAGCGCGTCGATGGAGGCGATGGCGCCGTCGACCTGGCGGCCACCGTGGTTGGAGACGATGATCCCGTCGACGCCGTGCTCCAGCGCGCGCCTCGCGTCGCCGGGCGCCTGGATCCCTTTCAGGACGATGGGCAGGTCGGTCATCTCCCGCAGCCGGTCCAGGTCGTCCCAGATGAGGTCGGAGCGGGAGAAGACGTCCAGAAAGGTCTCCACCGCGGCACGCGCGTGTCCGGATCGCAGGTTGTCGACCAGACGTCCGGGGTGGTGCTGGGCCATCGACCCGAGCGCCTTGAGGGCCGAGGGGATCTCGCGGAGACCGGGGCGTACGTCTGCTCCGGATGCGGCAGCGGCGACCCGCTTCTCGACGAGCTCTCGGAAGGCGGGGTCGGAGGTGTACTGCGCGATCCCGAGTCCCCGCGCGAAGGGCAGATAGCCCAGATCCAGATCACGCGTACGCCACCCCAGCATGTGCGTATCGAGCGTGACGACCAGCGCGTCGGCGCCGATGGCCTCGGCGCGGCGTACGAAGGACTGGACGATCGTCTCGTCCTTCGACCAGTAGAGCTGGTAGAGCCGCGGGGTGTCGCCGAGGTCTTCGGCGACCTCCTCCATCGGGACGGAGGCCTGGGTGGAGATCATCATCGGGATCCCCGTCGCCCGCGCGGCGGCCGCGACCTCGTGCTCGGCGCGCGGGTGGGCGAGCTCGAGCACGCCGACCGGTCCGAGCATCAGCGGCGCCGGCATGTCCACCCCGAACAGGGTCGTGCGCAGGTCACGGGTCTCGACGTCGGTCATCATCCGGGGCACCAGCCGGAAGTGGTCGAAGGCGGCGGTGTTGGCGGCGACGGTGCGGTGCTGGCCGGCTCCGCCGGCGACGTACGCCCACGCCGCGTCGCTCATCACCTTCCGTGCCGCCTCCGCGAGCGCCGAGGGCTCGGTCGGAACGACGGGACGATGACCGAACAGGCCCTTGCGGAAGATCGCCGACTGGAGGTCTCTGCCGATGCTCACGCGCGAAGGTTACTCGCGGCGGGCATTTTCCCGCCATGGCGGGGAAACGCCGGTGGGTTCCGGGGCTTGGCGCGGCATTTTCCCGCCATGGCGGGATTTTGCCCGCGCCGTCCTGAGCCGTGACCAAGGAACGGCCTGCTCAGGGAGTCTTGCGCCGCCCGAGGAGCTGCACGACGGCCAGGCCGAGGAGACCGACGACGACGAGCACGACGCCCGGGGCGGCGACCTTGACGAGCTTCTGCCCCTCGGGCGAGGCGGGCTCGCTGAAGCTCACCTGCTGGGGCTCCGGAGCGATCTCCTCGGGGAACTCCTTGGCGATCTCCGCCTGGAGCTTGTCGGTGTATTCCTCGACGCGCGGCTGGGTGCCGGCGGCGATGATCGAGCCGCCCTTCTGCTGCACGAAGAAGTAGTAGTCCTCGTTGGTGCTCAGCGACTTCTTCTGGCATGCACCGGGGTTGAGCCCGACCTTGATGCTGCTGCCGCCGGTGACACCCTTGAGCGCCTTGACGACGGTTACCGGGTATTCCACCGGGCCGCCCCTCTTGGTCGCCTTGCCGGCGCCGGTCACCCGGGCGTGGAAGACCAGCGGCTCCTTGACCGCCTCGCTGAGCTTGAAGGCCGGGCACTTCGCGGGCGCCG
The DNA here is from genome assembly GCF_050699375.1 of Nocardioides sp. Classification (GTDB taxonomy): domain Bacteria; phylum Actinomycetota; class Actinomycetes; order Propionibacteriales; family Nocardioidaceae; genus Nocardioides. The sequence continues at coordinate 9,428 of NZ_JBOHDN010000101.1, forward strand.
TCACCGGCGCCGTCGCTGGCGCCGTCACCGGCGCTGTCACCGGCGCCGCCGCCGGTGACGTGACGGGCGCGGCCATGGCCGAGGCGGAGCTCATCGTGATCGCTGCCGCGGCGAGAGCGACGGCAGCGATGGATCGGGGGACGCGGCGCATGCCGCAGATCAAACCAGTCACAGGCCGAAGACTCCAGCCAAGACCCGCGCGACACCGTCATCTTCATGCCCGGGTGCGAGGTGGGAGGCGCACGAGACGACGCTCGGGTGGGCGTCCGCCATGGCGTAGGACGTCCCAGCCCAGGTCAGCATCGGCAGATCGTTGGGCATGTCACCGAAGGCGATCACCTCCGAGGCGGAGATGCCGAGCTCGGTGCAGACCAGCTCCAGGGTGGAGGCCTTGGTGACCCCGGGAGCGCTGATCTCCAGCAACGGGAACGAGGAGTGGGTGACATTGACCCGGTCGCCGACGACGGCCACCGCCGCGGCGAGCAGCTCGTCGGCGTCGTCGTGGTCGTGGCGACGCGCGAGCAGCTTGATCAGCGGCTCGTCGGCGAGGTCCGCGATCGCCGCGCTGCGTCTGGCGGGCCGCTTGCGGTCCGACATGTGCGCCATGAACTCCGGCTCGCACGACCAGCCTTCGAGCGACTCCGTCGCGAAGGCCAGGCCGGGGAGGTTCGCCTTCAACGCGAGCGCGACCTCGCCGGTCAGGGCCGGCTCGATCAGGCGAGTGAGCCGAGGTACGTCCGCGGCCACGTCCCACACCAGCGCGCCGTTGGAGACGATCGCCAGGCCGATGCTGCCGATGTGCTCGAAGAGCTCTCGCGTCCAGCGCAGCGGCCGCCCGGTCACGAAGATGACCGGCACGCCGATCTCCTCGAGCTTCACGAGCACGTCACGGGTGAAGTCCGAGACCGAACCGTCCGCCCTGACCAGGGTGCCGTCCAGATCGGTGGCGACCAGCTTCGGCACGTCGGCCTGGGGCACAGCCGTCTGGTCCACAGTCACCTGACCATTGTGCCACCGGGGCGTGCCATCACCAGATGGCCGTCCTCGTCGGCGCCACGAAGGTCGGTGAACCCGCACTTGGCCAGCACCCGGAGGCTGGCGGCGTTGGTGGGCTCGACAGAGGCCCGGATGCGTACGCCCTCTTCGTCCGCACACGCCAGCAGTCCCTTGAGCGCCTCGGTCGCGAACCCCCACCCGCGCGCCTCCGTCACCAGGCCGTAGCCGACCTCGGTCTCCGGGGTGCCGTCGGGCGCGAGCTCCGGCGGTCCGAAGAAGCCGATCGAGCCGAGGACGGTCGTGTTGCGCATGATGTAGCGCGAGCTCCACGGGTCGTCCTCGACCCACATCGTCGCCGCGTCCCGGTCGTCCTCGCGCGGGAACTCGGGATGCCAGCTCGGCAGCCGGGCGAGCTCGCCGAACCGATCGCGAATGGCGTCGACGTCGGCGCGAGTCCACAACGGCAGCGTCAGCCGCTCGGTGGTGACGGTGTTGGGAAGAGTCACGAGGTGGCACTCTGCCACCCGGGTACGCCCCGACCAACCGGAAAACGCCGGGCGACGCCCCGGGCGACGACGGCACTTTCCCGCCATGGCGGGGAAC
>NZ_JBOHDN010000102.1:0-11140 GCF_050699375.1 Nocardioides sp.
GCATCGAGACGTACGCATCGAGCGCCCGATCTTCGTCACCGGACTCGTCCGTACCGGCACGACGGCACTGCACCGCCTGCTCGCCGCGGACCCGGCGCACCAGGGCCTGGAGACCTGGCTGACCGAGTTCCCGCAGCCCCGGCCGCCGCGCGAGACCTGGGAGCAGGATCCGGTCTTCGTCGCGATCCAGAACGCCTATCAGCAGCACCACGTGAGCAACCCCGAGTTCATGGGGATCCACTACATGGACGCCACCAGCGTCGAGGAGTGCTGGCGGCTGCTGCGCCAGGCCGGGAAGTCGATCTCGTTCGAGTCGCTGGCCAACGTCCCGCGCTACTCGGCGTGGCTGGCCAAGCAGGACTGGCGCGATGCGTACGAGGCCCATCGCCGCAGCCTCCAGCTGATCGGGCTCAACGACCAGGACCGGCGCTGGGTGCTCAAGAACCCGTCCCACCTGGTCGCGCTCGACGCGCTGATGGAGGTCTATCCGGACGCGCTCGTGGTGGTCACCCACCGCGACCCGGTGGTCGCGGTCGCCTCGGGCTGCTCGCTGTCCGCGGAGGCGACCGCGGGGATGTCGAGCACGTTCGTGGGGGAGACCATCGGGGCCACCCAGCTGGAGATGCTCTCCCGCACGTGGCGTGCCTTCGGCGAGGCCCGCGGCAGATACGACCAGGCCCAGTTCATCGACGTCGACTACCGCGGGTTCGTCAAGGACCCGGTCGGCACCGTCGAGGGGATCTACGACCAGTTCGGGCTCGACTGGAGCCCAGCCGCGCGGGCGGAGGTGGCCCGCATCGACGCCGAGTCCCGCTCCGGCAGCGCCCGGCCCAAGCACGACTACAGCCTTGCCGACTACGGGCTCACCGAGGACGAGGTTCGCGCGGCGTTCTGATTCTCTTGGCCGGGGCTTCACCGATGTGGCACTAGCCTCCGGGGACGTGCCTGATCCCCTCGACGAGACCATCGCACCGCTGCGCCCGCCGCGCGCGATCCTGGCGGGGCTGCTGCTGATCGCCGTCTTCGTGCTCTCGCTGAGCGCGTACGTCGCCGTCGCCGGCGATCTCGAGTTCCACCACCACGACGAGGGCCCCAACACGGCGTACGCCCTCGAGCTCTACCGCGGGAACCTGCCGACGGTGAACACGGAGATGCGGTTCGACGCCACGGAGCATCCGCGGCTGGCGGGGGAGCTGGCCGACGTGCCGACCCCGGCGCACCACGACATCTGGACCGCCAACCACCCGCCGCTCTACTACGCGCTCTGCGTTCCCGTCCTCGCCCTGGCCGATGCCCTGGCCGATGCGCTGGATGATGCCCTGGTCGCAGAGCAGGTGATGCTCGTCGGGATGCGGCTGGTCAACGCGCTCGGGATGGCGCTGGGCGTGCTCCTGGTCGGGCTGATCGCCTTCGAGCTGATGCCCCGTCGGCCGGCGGTCGCGCTGCTGGCCACCGCGGTCGCCGCCTCGTGCGGACGGTTCGCGTACGCCGGGGGACACATCCAGAACGACGGCGTCGCCGCGGCCGCCGCGTCGCTGACCGTCCTCGCGACCCTGCGGATCCTCCGGCTCGGGCTCACCGGTCGGCGGCTGGCGCTGCTCACCGCCGCCGGCGCCGCGGCGGCCGCGGCGAAGATCCCCGGGGTGGCGACCGTCGCGTTGTGTGGTGCGGCCCTGTTCCTCGGGCTCCTCCTCCGGGATCGCTCGCCCGCCGGGCTGCTTCGTGCCGTGGGTGCGGCCGCGGTCGCAACCGGTGTTCCGGCGTTGGCGATCGGCTGGTTCTACGTACGCAACCTGCTGATCTACGGCGACCTGACCGCGAGCGGGGTGAACCGGGAGAAGTTCCCGCGTGACCTCCGCGGGACCTGGTGGGAGATGGCGTCGGACCTGGACATGTGGCACCTGTGGTTCGCCCGGCCGTGGTCGCACATCGGCGGCGCCCACTCGGGCTGGGGCGAGGCTTTCGTGGACGCCCTCTCGGTTGCCGCCGTAGCCGGACTCGTAGTGCTCGCGGTGCGCTGGGCGAAGCGGCCCTCCCGTCCCACGGGCCCGGTCGTGCTCGCGTGGGGGCTGCTGGTGACGTACGGCCTGACGCTTCTCTACAACCTGCCCGGATTCGCCGCGGCCGGCGGCGGCTACCACGAGCGCTACCTGCTGTCCCTGCTTCCGCTGGTGGCCACCGTGCTCGCGGCAGGCCTCCTCGGACTCGGCGACCTGGTCCGGGTCGGCCCCCCGGAGCGGCGCCACCGCGTCGTCGTCGCGGTGGCGACACCTGTCCTGCTGTGCGCAGGACTGCTGTTCTTCCTCGTACCGGTCATCGGTCGCTAGCGCGGCGGGTCCAACAGATGTCCCGAGAGAAGTGCTCTAACCTTCGACGCGAGCTCGCGGTGGTGCGGCTCTCGATGATGTCCAACCCATGGGAGCTGCGATGAGTCACACCGCTGCGGTCCTGGCCTCCGAGCAGACGGACGCGCCCGCCAGGCCATCGGCCAGGCTGGTGGCGGTCCTCGCGCTGCTGGGCGCCTTCGCGGCCTCGATGAGCTTGTACTTCGCGACGACGCAGGCGATGTCCTACCACGCGCGTGACGAGGGCCCGAACGCGTCGTACGCCATCCAGCTCTCCGAAGGCCACCTGCCCACCATCGACACACCGGTGGCACAGGACATGGAGCGCTACCCGCAGATCACCCGCGGCGCGAACCGCGAGGAGCTCGACCGCCATCGGTTGATCTGGACCGCCAACCACCCACCGCTCTACTACCTGCTGGGCGTGCCGTCGGTTGCCCTCGCCGATGCGCTGGACATGCCGCAGGTGCTCACCGCCGGGATGCGCATCGTGAGCGCTCTCGCGTACGGAGCCCTGGTCTTCCTGGTCGGCCTCATCGCCTTCGAGGTCACACCCAGGCGACCCGCTGCCGCGATGCTGGCCACGGCGATCACCGCATCGCCCGCGGTGCTGGCGGTCTCGGCCGGCTACATCATGAACGACAGTCTCGCGGTGGCGGCGTCGTCGCTGACGGTGCTCGCGACGCTGCGCATCCTCCGGCTCGGCGTGACCCGCAACCGGATGATCGTCATGGCGGTGGCCGGGACCCTCGCCGCCGCGACGAAGGCGCCCGGCGTGATCACGGTGATCATGTGCGGTGCGGCACTCGGCGTCACGCTGCTGCTGCGGGACCGTACGCGGAAGGGTTTCCTGCGGGCGACGTGGCTGACGGGCATCGTGACCGGAGTGCCAGGGCTGGCGATCGGCTGGTTCTACGTACGCAACATGGTGCTCTACGGAGACCCGACGGCGAGCTCGGCGCTCCTGGAGCGTTACGACCGGGTGCAGGTGGACACCTGGCTCGAGGTGATGACCGCGCCCCGCTTCTGGCACGGCTGGTACGACCACCTCTGGGTGCCCTTCCAGCTGCGCGGCACCGGGCTGCACTGGGTGATCGACACCTTCACGCTCGTCGCCCTGCTGGGGTTGGTCCTGGGCGTCTTCGCCCGCCTGCGCGACCACGGCCGGGAGCACGGTCTCGTCGTCAGGGCACCCCGCGCCCCGTCGGTCGCGACGATCGGCCTGCTGGTGCTGATCGCGCACGCGTTCGTGATCGTCGTCAACCTGGCTCAGTTCCGGTCCGGTGGCGGCAACGCGCACGAGCGCTATCTCATGACGATCATGCCGCTCGTGGCGATCGTGCTCTCGTTGGGCCTGCTGGCGATCGTCGACGCGTTGCCGTGGGGCGAGATCCGTCGGCGCGAGGAGATCGCGGCCGCCCTGATCTCGGCGTTCCTCGTGGGGATGGCGGTCAACACCTTCTCCGTCTCGATGCGTGCGCAGATCCGGCTCGGCACGGACATGATGCTTCCCGAGATCAGGCCGGTGCCGTACGTCGTCCTCGGCATCGGGGCGACCTGCGCGTTGGTGGCTGTGGTGCTGCCGCTGGTCTGGCGGCCTCGGGGTGATGCTCCGGAGACGGCGGACCCGGGCGACATACGCCTCGTGGAACCTCGGCGGAGCGGCAGCGCACGCGAAAGTGTCGGTGGTCCCGCGTAGCCTGGATGTATGCGTCCAGTCACCGATCTCGAGCGTCGTGTCGCACCGTTCCAGGTGATCTCCGAATATAAGCCCTCGGGCGACCAACCGGCGGCGATCGCGGAGATCACCAAGCGGATCCAGGACGGCGTCAAGGACGTCGTCCTGCTCGGCGCGACCGGCACCGGCAAGACGGCCACCGTCGCCTGGACGGCCGAGAAGCTGCAGCGCCCGGTGCTGGTGCTGCAGCCCAACAAGACCCTCGCCGCCCAGTTCGCCAACGAGCTGCGCCAGCTCTTCCCGGACAACGCGGTCGAATACTTCGTCTCCTACTACGACTACTACCAGCCCGAGGCGTACGTCCCCCAGACCGACACCTACATCGAGAAGGACTCCTCGATCAACGAGGAGGTCGAGCGGTTGCGCCACTCGGCGACCAACTCGCTGCTGACCAGGCGAGATGTCATCGTCGTCTCGACCGTGTCCTGCATCTACGGTCTCGGCACCCCGCAGGAGTACGTCGACAGGATGCTCCGGCTGCGTGTGGGGGAGGAGCGCGACCGTGACTCGATCCTGCGGCAGCTGGTGGAGATCCAGTACACCCGCAACGACCTGAGCTTCACCCGTGGCACGTTCCGGGTGCGTGGCGACACCCTGGAGATCTTTCCGGTCTATGAGGAGCACGCGGTCCGAATCGAGTTCTTCGGTGACGAGATCGAGCGGCTGATGACGCTGCACGCGGTCACCGGCGAGGTGCTCACCGAGGACCAGGAGCTCTACATCTTCCCGGCGACCCACTATGTCGCCGGCCCCGAGCGCATGGAGCGCGCGATCGGCGGCATCGAGGACGAGCTCGACAAGCAGCTGAGCACCTTCGAGAAGCAGGGCAAGATGCTCGAGGCGCAGCGGCTGCGGATGCGTACGAACTACGACGTCGAGATGATGCGCCAGGTCGGGTCCTGCTCCGGGATCGAGAACTACTCGATGCACATCGACGGCCGCTTGCCCGGTTCGGCGCCCAACTGTCTGCTCGACTACTTCCCCGAGGACTTCGTCCTCGTCGTCGACGAGTCTCACGTCGCGGTCCCGCAGGTCGGCGGGATGTATGAGGGCGACATGTCCCGCAAGCGCAACCTGGTCGAGCACGGGTTCCGGTTGCCCAGCGCCCAGGACAACCGGCCGCTGAAGTGGGAGGAGTTCCTGGAGCGGATCGGCCAGACGATCTATCTCTCCGCGACCCCGGGCAACTACGAGCTCGACAAGGTCGGCGGAGACACCGTCGAGCAGATCATCCGCCCGACCGGCCTGATCGACCCCGAGGTGGTCATCAAGCAGACCAAGGGCCAGATCGACGACCTCATCGGCGAGATCAACGACCGCGTCGCCAAGAACGAGCGCGTCCTGGTCACCACGCTGACCAAGAAGATGTCCGAGGACCTCACCGACTACCTCCTCGACGCCGGCATCCGCACCCGTTATCTCCACTCCGAGGTCGACACCCTCAAGCGGATCGAGCTCCTTCGCGACCTGCGCCTGGGGGAGTACGACGTCCTGGTCGGCATCAACCTGCTCCGTGAGGGACTCGACCTTCCGGAGGTGTCCCTGGTCTCGATCCTGGACGCCGACAAGGAGGGCTTCCTGCGCTCGGACAAGTCGCTGATCCAGACGATTGGCCGCGCCGCCCGAAACGTCTCCGGCCAGGTGCACATGTACGCCGACAAGATCACGCCCTCCATGGAGTCGGCCATCGAGGAGACCAACCGCCGACGCGCGATCCAGATCGCCTACAACGAGGCCAACGGTGTCGACCCGCAGCCGCTGCGCAAGAAGATCGCCGACATCACCGAGATGCTCGCCCGCGAGGACGAGTCCACCCAGGAGCTGCTCAACACCTGGGCCGGCACCGAGGCGAAGGGTCGGGCGGGCAAGACCTCGGCCAAGGCACCCACCCCGATGCTCGGAGAGGCCGCTCGCGAGGCCCGCGAACGCGGCCTCGTCGGTCTGCCGTCCTCTGATCTCGCCCAGCTCATCGGCGACCTCACCGAGCAGATGAAGGGCGCTGCCGCCGAGCTCCAGTTCGAGGTCGCCGCCCGGCTCCGTGACGAGATCTCCGATCTCAAAAAAGAACTCCGCCAGATGATGGAAGCCACGAAGTGAGGAGGGAGCCGGCGTAAGCCCCCATCGCGCCGAAGGCGCCATCTTGGTTTACGCCGGTTCCCGACGAACGAGGGGCGTGCGCGAGCGAAGCGAGCGCTGGCGACGACCTGCCGTTCGCGACACCCTACGAAGAGCGGGGCTCCTGTCGTTCCGCGACACCTCCCGACGAACGACCTAGGCGAGCATGCCCTCGATCAAGTCAGCCGCTCGCCGAGTCCCACCCTCGGCAAGCGCATCAGCACGCAGCTGAGCCGACCGCACGGCACGGTCGGAGTCATCGAGCAGCCCCATCAGCGCCGTACGCAGCGCAGCGGCGGTGACGTCCTCGGCATCGATCCGCCGAGCGACCCCGAGCTCGACCAGCCGGTCGGCGTTCATGAACTGGTCGACCGCCTGCGGGACCGCGACCATCGGGACGCCGGCCATCAGGCCTTCGCTGCTCCCGCCCATCCCGGCGTGGGTGACGAATGCGTCCGCCTGGGCCAGGACGGCACGCTGCGGCAACCACCGGTGCACCTCTACGTTGTCGGGGAGGTCGCCGAGGTCGGCCGGGTCGATCCGGGTGCCGATCGACATCACCAGGCGCCAGCCGGGGAGGGTCGCGTATGCCTCGACGCAGGCGCGGAAGAAGTCCACGTCGCCGGTGTAGGCCGACCCGAGCGAGACCAGCAGGATGTGCTCCGCGTCGGCGCGACGGCCCCAGGTCTCGTCGGCGTCGAGAGCGAAGCACGGTCCGACGAAGGTGACGACGTCCTCGTCGACACGGTCCGCGAAGGGCTGCATCGCGCGAGGGATCAGCGCGAGTGCCCGCTCCGGCGCCCCGGCGAACGTCTCGGGGTCACGGGTGGTGGCATGCGCCTCGCCGAGCCAGGCAGTGAACCGCGTCAGGTAGTCGTCGTAGCCCGGCAGCTGCCGGACCTGGGCGCCGATCTCCTCGGCGTAACCCTTCCAGGCGACGTACGTCGGTGAGAGCTGCACGAACGGGCGCTGCTGCTCCTCGGCCAGCGCCCGGGCGGCGTAGCCGCCGATGTCGTAGAGGTAGAGGTCTGCCGGCTCGGCGTCGTAGAACGAGCGCAGGTGCGGCAGCACCTGGATCGCGTCGTCGAGGAAGACACCCATCCCGGCGACCGGATCCTCGGGCCACTGCCGGTCCTCGACGGGCAGGACCGTGGGGACCGGAACCAGCTCGGCACCCGTGGGCGCGATCGCCTCGGCCATGGACTCGTGGGTGGCGTACGTGACCCGGTGACCGCGTGCGACCAGCTCCCTGATCAGCTCGAGGCTCGGCAGGATGTGGCTGATCGCGGGGGAGGCGACCATGGCGATGTGATGCGGCCGTGAACCGCGGCGCGGCGATGAGGTAGTCATGTCACCGCCCGACGCTACTTGTTCGAACCGGTCCGGCTCGACCGAGTTTCCTCCCACCCGCGGGCAACCTTCTTGTCGCGCGCAATTCACCTGCCATGACCCGTGACCGGATGATCCGGCCAGAATCGCTGATTACGATCGTGATGTGTCTTCGTCCAGGGTTCCGTTGTCTCAGTCGACGATCTGCGTACTGCTGCTCGGTGTGCTCGGCTTCATGATGAGCGCCCAGGTGGCGATCGCGATGCCTGCCCTCTTCAAGGCCGACGAGCGAGCGCATGCGGCGTACGCGGTGGCGCTGTCCCAGGGGACGCTGCCGACGATCGACACCGACATCCCGGACGACCCGGCGCGCTATCCCCAGCTCGCCGAGAGCCTGTTCGGCGCCGATGAGGCGCACCGTGACATCTGGGTCGCCAACCACCCGCCCCTCTTCTACGCGATGAGCCTGCCGCTGGTGTGGCTCGGTGACGCGGTCGGGTCGCCGGGCCTGACACTGCTCGGGATGCGCCTGCTCAACGCCCTCGGTTTCGCCCTGACCACCATCATGGTCGGCCTGCTCGCACGCGAGCTGGTGCCGCGACGCCCGGTGGTGCCCGTGATCGCCGCGGCGATGTGCCTCGGCTGCGGCGCGATGACCTTCGTGGGCGGCGGGATCTACAACGACGGCTGGTCCTCTGCGGCAGCGTTCCTGACGCTCTACCTCGGTTTCCGGATGATCCGCCAGGGAGTCACTCGTGAGCGACTCATCGCCGCGGCCGCGGTCGGTGTCGCGGCTGCCGGGTTCCGCTCGACGGGCCTGGTGGCGGTCCTCTTCCTGGGGGCCTGCGTGCTGGCCGCCATGTGGCTGCGGGAGCCGGCGCTGCGTACGTTCCTGCGGGGGACGTTCTGGCGTGCGGTCGGGATCGCCGCCTGCATCGGCATGGCGCCGGTGGTCGTGTTCGGCTGGTTCTACGTCCGCAACATCCAGATCTACGGCGACCCGACCGCGTCGAGCTCGCTGTTCGAGAAGTTCGGGCGCGAGCCCAACGGCACCACGCTGTTCCAGCTGGTCAACCCGGAGTTCTACGGCCACCTGCTCGGCAGTCTGTGGACCGACGGCAACATCGCCAACACCTGGAGCCAGGCGGCCGTGGTCGTGCTGACCCTCACGGTGGCCGGTCTCGCGCTGGATGCGGCCGCGAAGGCCAACCCACGCCGCAGAGGGGTCCTCCAGCGCATCGACCTCGCTCCGCAGAGCGCGACGGCGCACCGTCAGGACCTGGCGATCTGGGCGCTTCTGGCCGCTTACTGCCTGCTGATCCTGGTCAACGTGGCGGGCTTCATCGCCGGAGGAGGCTGGATCCATGCACGCTATGCGGTGCCGTTCCTGCCGTTCCTGGCCGCAGGGGCCGGGATCGCAGCGTTGCGCCTGGGCCGCGTCTTTCCCTTCCGGACCATCTCGACGAGCTCGCTACAGAGCTCCACGACCGCTGTCGACGAGGCCCGTGATCTGCGTATCGGCCTGGGTGTCTCGCTGGCGTTCCTGGTGGTCGGTCTGGTGTGCCATCTCGACACCGAGCAGTACGTCGACGGCCCGGTCAGCAGCACGTTCGCGCTGGTCGCGCTGGTGGCGGCCGACCTGGTGATGTTCGCGGTCGCGGCGTACGTCGCCACCGAGCTGCGCCGGCGGATGCGGCCGGGCGTCTTCGACGCGGTCCCCACCCTCTCCGAGCCTGTGACCGAGATCGCCCGTCCCCATGCGCGGACCGGCGCCTCGCCGGCCCGGCAGACACCGTAGCCTCTCTATGTGAGTCAGCAACCGTCCGCAAGCTCGTCCTCCGACGGGGGTTTCGACAAGCTCGACCACCAGTCGGCTCGAGCATGGCTCGTGTGGGGCATCGCCCTCGCGGTCTACGGCCTGGCGGTCTTCCATCGCAGCAGTCTCGCGGTCGCTGGCCTGATCGCCACCGAGCGTTTCGGCATCGGCGCCAGCCAGCTGGCGACGTTCGTCATGCTCCAGCTGCTCGTCTACGCGTTCATGCAGGTGCCGGTCGGGCTGCTGGTGGACCGGTTCGGGTCGCGTACGGTCCTCTCCGCCGGCGCCCTGATCCTGGCTCTGGCCCAGGCCGGCTTCGCGCTCGCCGACTCCTACCCGCTGGCGCTGCTGGCACGTACCTTCGTGGGGATGGGCGACGCGATGACGTTCATCTGCGTGCTGCGGCTGGTGCCGTCGTGGTTCCCGGCCCGCAAGGTGCCGCTGGTCAGCCAGCTGACCGGCACCGTCGGCCAGATCGGCGCGATCGCGGCCGCGGTCCCGATGACCTGGGCGCTCGGCCAGCTGGGCTGGACCCGCGCCTACCTGACCGCGGCGTTGCTCGGCCCGGTGCTGCTCGTGCTCCTGCGGCTCTTCGTCCATGACGGACCCGGCGACCGGCACCGACGCGGGACCTCCCTCAAGCCGAGCGAGCTCGGCCGCAGCCTGAAGGCGTCCTGGTATCAGCCAGGGACGCGCCTGGGCTTCTGGATCCACTTCTCCACCCCGTTCAGCTCCCACCTGATGGGACTGCTGTGGGGGTTCCCGTTCCTGGTCACCTCGGAGGGGCTCTCCGACACCCTCGCGGGCTCGTTGCTCTCGGTCACTGTCGTCGCCGCGCTGGTCGCGGGCCCGGTGATGGGGATCATCTCCGGACGCCATCCGTGGCACCGCTCGACGGCGGCGCTGACCATGATCGCCGCTCTGGCCTCGGTCTGGACGCTCGTGCTCGCCTGGCCGGGGGAGGCGCCGCTGCCGGTCCTGCTGCTCCTGATGTGCGTGGTCGGCATCGGCGGACCTGCCTCGATGATCGGCTTCGACGTCGGCCGCACCAGCAACCCGCCGGCCCGGATGGCCAGCGCCAGCGGAATCATCAACCAGGGTGGCTTCGTGGCCGCGCTGCTGGTGATCGTGCTGGTCGGGTGGATCCTCGACTGGCGTACGCCGGGGGAGTCGACCTCCTACACACCCGAGGCGTTCCGGTGGGCGATGTCGGTGCAGTACCTGTTCTGGGGCGTCGGAGTGGTGCAGATCTGGCGTCACCGGCGCGACGTACGGCGGCGTACGACCCGGGAGCAGGTCGCGTCCGGGTCATCGATGGTCACCGACTGACGGGGCCGGCCGGGCGAGCGGAGTTTTCGCCGACTCGTCACCTGGCCGCAAACCGCGGCGCCCGCTGAGGGGCATCGGGGCCCTCTAGCTTGTCGAGGTGCCTACGCCCACGCGCTCGCTTTCCCAGGTGACCGCATGCCTGCTCCTGATGGGTGTGCTCGGCTTCGCGATGAGTGCGCAGTACGCGGTCGGGATGCCGCCGTTGCTGAAGGCCGACGAGAAGCAGCACGCGGCGTACGCCATCGTTCTCTCCCAAGGCGTCCTGCCCACGATCGACACGAACACCCCGGCCGATCCGGTGCGCTACCCGCAGTTCGCCGAGGCGCTCTTCGGGCTCGACGAGCCACGCCGCGACATCTGGGTCGCCAACCACCCGCCCCTGTTCTACGTGATGAGCCTGCCGCTGGTCTGGCTCGGCGACGCGGTCGGCAGCGTCGGGGTCACGCTCCTCGGCATGCGGCTGCTCAA
>NZ_JBOHDN010000103.1:0-51868 GCF_050699375.1 Nocardioides sp.
CAGCGCGCTGTCGGCGGCGGCGCAGTCGGCGCAGAGCTGTGCCGGGCTGTCGGGGTCGTCGTAAGGCACGCGCAGTTCGGTCATGCAAACGACGCTAAGCACTACCAACCAGTAGCAGAAGGCCGACTCAGCGGTAATATTTCATCTGTTGTCCATGGCCGGTGCTTAGCCGTGCCCGACGTCTCGCCGGTAGGGTTCCGCGCATGTCCGGTTCACTCCTGATCGCAGGCTCCATCGCCACTGACCACCTGATGAGCTTCGGCGGCAAGTTCGCCGACTCGCTGGTCGCCGACCAGCTCGACAAGCTCTCGGTGAGCTTCCTGGTCAACGACCTCGAGATCCGTCGCGGAGGCGTCGGCGCCAACATCTCCTTCGGCCTCGCAAACCTCGGCCTCGCCCCGGTGCTCGTGGGTGCGGTCGGCGAGGACTTCGCCGACTACCGCTCCTGGCTCGAGCGCCACGGCGTCAACTGTGACCACCTTCGGGTCTCAGAGACGCTGCACACCGCGCGGTTCGTGTGCACCACCGACACCGCGATGGCCCAGTTCGCGAGCTTCTACCCGGGTGCGATGGCCGAGGCGCGCGAGATCGAGCTCGGCCCGATCGCGGAGAAGGTCGGCGACCCGTCCTTCGTGCTGATCGCGCCGGACGACCCCGACGCGATGAGGCGCCACACCGCAGAGGCCCGCCAGCGCGGCTACACCTTCATCTCCGACCCCAGCCAGCAGCTCGCCTTCGGCGACGGAGACCTGATCCGTGATCTCGTCGACGGCGCCGCCTACCTGTTCACCAACGAGTACGAGTCCCACGTGCTCGAGCAGAAGACCGGCTGGTCCGCGGACGAGGTCCTCGCCCGCGTCGGCACCCAGATCACCACCCTCGGCAAGGACGGTGCCCGCATCCAGCGCAAGGGTGAGGACCCGATCGAGCTGCCGGCGGCGAAGAACGTGAACGCCGTCGAGCCCACTGGTGTCGGTGACGCCTTCCGCGCCGGCTTCCTGGCCGCGCTGGCCTGGGGCTGCGAGCTGGAGCAGGCCGCCGAGGTCGGCTGCGTCCTGGCCGCCTACTGTGTCGAGACCGTCGGCCCGCAGGAATACTCCTTCACCGCCGAGGAGTTCGTCGCCCGGGTCCGCGAGTCCTACGGCGACACCGCAGCAGACCAGATCGCGCCGCACATCAAGAACTGAAGCAGCGGTCGAGGACGGCCTCCCCGAACCATCGGCAAGTCGTCCTCGACCATTCGCATCGCCGGGGTCTGCCGCTATCGGTACAGTGACGGAGATGCCAACGGGGCCGCGGGACTCGTGATGGGCGAGATCATCGACAGTGCGATGGTCCCGCCATCGGTTCGTCGTGATTTCGTACGTGAGGTCGCAGCAGCCCACTGGGTGACGATGGACGTCACGACAGACAGCGGCGAGGACTGTCTGCGGGCACACCGCGGCGACCTTGGTGTGATGAGTTTGGCGATGTTGAGCGCCGGTGAGCCGGTCAGCTCTCACCGTCCCCAACGGCTGATCGATCAGGACGACCGTGACCTCGTCGAGGTCCTGCTCCCGTGCGGGCCGGCAACCTCCGCGTACGTCGAGCAGTGTGGGAAGCAGACGAGCCTGTCCCCTGGGGACATGACTGTGGTCGACCTCCGGAGGCCCAGCTCGATCCGGGTCGCCGCGGGAGCGGGGCGCTCGACGGTCTTCTTGACGCTGATGATCCCGGCATCACTGCTTCCTGTCGCACGGTCGCGACATGAAGGTCTCTTCGGCGCCCGGATCCCTGCCTCGGCAGGGATCGGAGACCTGACGACGCAGTTCCTGATGCGGCTGGTCGGGAGCATGGACCATATTACCCGGCCGGAGTCGGTGCGCCTGTCGACCGTCGCGCTCGAGGTTCTTGGCACACGGCTGGCCCGGATTCCGGATCGCCCGGACCGCGGGGCGGGGGAGAGCCACCGGTACGCCGATCTCACCGCCGCGCAGAGCTTCATCCTGAAGCACCTGGGCAGCGCCGACCTGACGCCGTCGGCGATCGCAGCTGTCTGCCATGTGTCGCTGCGACACCTCCAACAGGTGTTCCACGACGAAGGTCTGACCGTGGCGGGATGGATCAGGGACAGGCGCTTGGCGGCGTGCCGTGACGAGCTCGCCGACCCGGACCAGACACAGCGGCCGATCTCCGCCGTGGCCGCGCGCTGGGGATTCGTTGACCGGAGCCACTTCAGTCGCGCGTTCCGGGCTGCGTACGGTCTGGCGCCCGGAGAGTTCCGCCGGTCAGCGCTGCTGGACAACAGGACTGCGCGCTGAGTCACCCGCTCAGGTCCTCGCGCGGTGCAGGCTCGGACCGGGCGTCGGCAGGCGCTCGATCCCGCCGATCGGAGGACGCAGATGACGTACGTATTCGAGGATCGAGAGACCGAGCACCAGCGTCTTCTCGCGCAAGGCCAGTTCCTGGACCCGCTGACCCGCCGCCTGCTTCACGAGGCGGGGCTGGAGAGTGGGATGTCCGTGCTAGACCTCGGCAGTGGAGCCGGTAACGTCAGTCGCCTGGCCGCCGAGGTGGTTGGACCGACAGGCACCGTGGTTGGGGTCGACGCCAGTGCGGAGGCGGTCGAGCTCGCCACCTGCCAGACCGATGCCACGAATGTGGTCTATCGCGTCGGGGACGTTCAGGAGTTGGCAACGATCACCGAGCGCTTTGACGCAGTCGTCGGCAGGCTGGTCCTCGCGTATGTGCCAGATCCGGTAGCGGTGCTGCGCGAAGCCGCATCTTTGGTGCGGCCCGGAGGCCTGGTCTGTCTGCACGAGGGCGACTTCTCCTACCGCTGGACCGATCCGCCGGCGATGCCGCTGTTCGCGCAGTCGAGGGAGTGGGCCCTGGAGGCGATGCGGAAGGCGGGAGTTGAGCTCGATATGGGTGCTCGCCTCCACTCCACCTTCTGCGCGGCGGGGCTTCACTCGCCGCACATGGCGGTCGAGGCGGCCGTAGAGAGCGGTCCGGACCTACGCGTGTGGGCATGGGCCAACGTCGTCCTGGGCGCCGTCCCGCTGATGGATCGCATGGGAGTCGTTTCCCCGGCGGAGGTGGTGCCGGCGACCCTCGAGGATCGGCTGTCTGCAGAGGTGAGGACCCATGGCGCATGTTTGATCGGCCCACTGATGACGCGGGCCTGGGCGAGGGTCCCCGAGCGGAGCGTCTAGCTCAGACGGCGTATCCGATAGACGGGTACGCCGTCTTCTGCTGCCACCTCGCCGACGAACTCCTGTCCGCGCATCCGGGCCCAGGCGGGCACGTCATGGTGGGCCGCGACGTCGTCGGCGGCGACGGCGATGACCTCGCCGACCTCGACGTCGACCAGATGTCTGCCGAGCTCGATGATCGGCCTCGGGCAGGCCTGGCCTCGGCAGTCGAGGGTGACGCTCGGCCCGCTCGGCGCGCTCACAGCCCCGCCTCGGCTCGCAGGTCCTTGACGATCCCGGGCAATGCGTCGAGCACGCGCTCCACATCCTCTCGCGTCGTGTCGCGGGTCACAGAGAGACGTACGTTACCGTGCGTCAGCGCTCCCATGGCAGCAAGCACCCGAGACGGTTCGCGGGTGTCGGAGGTGCACGCCGAGCCGCTCGCCACACCGGCGCCGAGACGGTCCAGGGCGGTCACCAGAGCCTCCCCGTCGACGTACAGGGCCGAGAACGTCACCAGGTGGGGAAGTCGTTCCTCGGCGGGCCCGGCCACGTCCACGTCCGGGATCTCGGCCCTGACCCGTTCCCTGACCAGGGAGATCAGCTCGTGCTGGCGCGGGTTGACCTCGGCGCGCTCGGCGACGACGGCCTGCAGGGCCGCGGCGGCGGCCAGGGCACCCGCGATGTTGGTGAACCCCAGGTCGGTGCGCGCCCACGGGTCGCCCGGGAACGGGTTGCGCCACGACGCCCGCTTCCGGACGACGAGCACGCCGACACCACCCGGGCCGCCCCACTTGCGCGCGGAGCCCGCGATCACGTCCCCGGCCGCCGGGAGCGGCAGCCGCCCCATCGATGCGCCGGCGTCGATGAAGAGACGTACGTCGCCACCGCTCCCGTCGACGGCGGCCTGGACGTCCTGGAGCGGCTGAAGGGTGCCGACCTCGTGGTTGGCCTGCTGCACGGCGACGACGTCGACCGCGCCGCCGCGGACGGCGTCACGGACGGCTTCGGGGACGACCCGCGCGTCGCTGTCGACCGTCAGCTCGAGCACGGGGGAGCGCGCCGCCCACAGGACGGCGTCGATGACCGCCTGGTGCTCGACCGCGCTGTAAGCGATGCCACCGGAGCCGAGCCCCAGCAGGCCGGCGTGCACGGCGGCGGTCCCCGAGGATGTGAAAAGCACCTCATCGCGGCGTACGCCCAACGCCTCCGCGGCCACCTCGCGGGCGTTCTCGAGCAGCAGCCCCGCGTTTCGGGCGGGCCGGTGGAGACGGCGCGGGTCGGCGTACCCCTGCTCCGCCGCGGAAAGCAGCACATCCCGGGCGGCGGGATGGAGCGGTTCGGCCGATGCGGCGTCGAGGTAGGTGAAGCGGTCGGTCACAGAACCCAACGTTAGCCACACGCGACATGAGGAACCCCTGAAGATGAATCCGGAGCCGCTCGCGATAGTCTGCCGACATCTGAGTGTTCGCATGAGAGAGAGGCTCGTAGTGGGTCTGCACTTGCCAAGGGCCGGATCGACTCCGTCCCACGCCCGCGCCCGACGTGGTGCGCTGGTGGCGACGCTGACGGCCGGCGCCCTCCTGCTGAGTGGCTGTTCGGACGAGGCGGCGCGTTTCGGCTTCCCCGAGCCACGTTCTGAGCAGGGGGAGCACAACCTTGCTCTGTGGCAGGGTGCGTGGATCGCCGCGTTGATCACGGGGGTCCTGACCTGGGGGCTCATCTTCTGGGCGATCTGGCGCTACCGGCGGCGCAGCGACGCCGACGTCCCCGTCCAGACGCGTTACAACCTGCCGTTGGAGATCTTCTACACGATCGCCCCGGTCCTGATGGTGATCGTCTTCTTCGACCACACCGTCAAGGTGCAGAACGAGATGCTGGACGACGGCAACCCGACCAACGTGATCGAGGTGACCGGCCAGCAGTGGCAGTGGACCTTCAACCACGGCATCGGTGAGCCCGACGTGAGCGCGGACGAGGACCTCGTCGACGACGAGTATCCCTACGACAAGTACGGCTACGTCGTCGGCACCGGGTCGCACATCCCGACGCTGGTCCTCCCCGAGAAGACCACGACGCGGTTCAACCTGCGCTCTGCCGACGTCATCCACAACTTCGGTGTCCCGGAGTTCGGTATGAAGATGGACGTCGTCCCGGGTCGGGTGAACCACTACTCGATCACCACGAAGGAGGCCACGGCCACCTTCGACGCGAACGGCGAGGACCTCATCGAGGGCAAGACGTTCCGCGGGGCCTGCTACGAGCTGTGCGGCGTCTACCACGCCCGGATGATCTTCAAGGTCGCGATCCTCTCCGAGGGCGACTACAAGTCCTATGTCGACACGTTGGCGCAGAAGGGCTTCGAGGCCGAGCGCCCGCTGCTCGGTGGTGGCAAGTCCACCCGCAACGCTGACGACACCGGCACTCACAACGAGGAGGAGGGCGAGTGACCGCCACCGCTGCGCGCCCGGTCACCGGGGGCCCCAAGCCGCTCGGCAAGCAGATCTACCAGCTGCTGACCACGACCGATCACAAGCTGATCGGCAAGATGTACCTGGTCACGTCCTTCTTCTGGTTCCTCGTCGGTGGCCTGATGGCGCTGTTGATGCGCTCGGAGCTGGCGTTCCCCGGACAGCAGGTCGTCAACGACGAGCTGTTCAACCAGCTGTTCACGATGCACGGCACGATCATGCTGCTGCTGTTCGCGACGCCGCTGTTCTTCGGCTTCTCCAACGTGATCATGCCGCTGCAGATCGGCGCGCCCGACGTCGCCTTCCCGCGGCTGAACATGTTCAGCTACTGGCTCTACCTCTTCGGCAGCCTGATCGCGGCCAGCGGGTTCCTCACCCCGACCGGTGCGGCCGACTTCGGCTGGTTCGCCTACACCCCGCTCTCCAGCGCGCAGTACTCGCCGGGTGCTGGTGGCGATCTGTGGATCATGGGCCTCTACATGGCGGGTCTGGGCACGATCCTCGGATCGGTCAACTTCATCACCACGATCATCTGCATGCGTGCGCCGGGCATGACCATGTTCCGGATGCCGATCTTCACGTGGAACACCCTGATCACCGCACTGCTCGCGCTGATCGCGTTCCCGATCCTCGCCGCCGCGCTGCTGATGCTCGAGTCCGACCGGCAGTTCGGGTCTCATGTCTTCGACGCCGCCCACGGCGGTCCGATCCTGTGGCAGCACCTGTTCTGGTTCTTCGGTCACCCCGAGGTCTACATCATCGCGCTGCCGTTCTTCGGCATCATCTCCGAGATCCTCCCGGTCTTCAGCCGCAAGCCGATCTTCGGCTACGTCGGCCTGGTGGCCGCCACGCTGGGCATCGCGATCCTCTCGGTGGCCGTCTGGGCGCACCACATGTTCGTCACCGGAGCGGTGAACCTACCGTTCTTCTCCGGCATGACGTTCCTGATCGCGGTCCCGACAGGTGTGAAGTTCTTCAACTGGATCGGCACGATGTGGGGCGGGTCGGTCAGTTTCGACACCCCGATGCTGTGGTCGATCGGCTTCTTGACGACCTTCCTCTTCGGTGGTCTGACCGGCATCATCCTGGCCAGCCCGCCGCTCGACTTCCAGGTCTCCGACTCCTACTTCGTGGTCGCCCACTTCCACTACGTGGTCTTCGGCACCGTCGTGTTCGCGATGTTCGCCGGCTTCTACTTCTGGTGGCCGAAGATGACCGGACGGATGCTCGACGAGCGCCTCGGCAAGGTCCACTTCTGGCTGCTGTTCGTCGGCTTCCACGCGACCTTCCTGGTCCAGCACTGGCTCGGTGTCGAGGGCATGCAGCGGCGTATCGCCGACTACCTGCCCAGCGATGGGTTCACCTTCCTCAACCAGTTCTCGACGGTGGGCGCGTTCCTGCTGAGCCTGTCGATGCTGCCGTTCTTCTACAACCTGTACGTCTCCCGCAAGGCGCCGCTCGTCGAGGTCGATGACCCCTGGGGCTGGGGCCGCTCGCTGGAGTGGGCGACCGCCTGCCCGGCGCCGCGCCACAACTTCGTCTCCATCCCGAGGATCCGCTCGGAGTCCCCGGCCTTCGACCTCCACCACCCGGAGATCGCGGCGCTGGAGCACGATGAGGACGCTCTTGTCTCCACCAGCTCGAACAAGGAGGGCTGAGCCCGATGAAGTCTGAAGCCTGGATCTTCGTGGTCTGCAGTGTCTTCATGGTGCTGGTCACTCCGGCCTACTGGTTCATCACCGCGGCCTCCGAGGAGGGCGGCGACTGGACCGGCACCTCGGCGCTGGTGATGTGCACGCTGCTGTTCTTGATGATCACCGTCTACCTCGGCTTCCACGCCGCGAAGATGGACCCGAGGCCCGAGGACCGGGAGGATGGGGAGATCGCGGAGGGCGCCGGCGAGTACGGCTTCTTCCCTCCGTTCTCCTGGTGGCCGCTGTGGGCCGGTTTGACCTTCGGCCTCGTCGTCCTCGCTGTTGCGATGGCCGCCTGGTGGCTGCTCATCATCGCCGCCGTCCTCGGCATGCTCGCCACCGCCGGCTGGAACTTTGAGTACTACCGAGGCGAGTTCAAGCACTAGGCCCACCTAGTCAGCAGGGCCCGATCCACAAAGGACCGGGCTCTGCTGCGTCTGTTGGGGATGCCCGGTAGGGTTATGGCGCTTCCGTCCGCGACCCGGGTGGACGCCTAATCCTTCAGGTCTGGAGCAGCGCAACCGTGTCAACGCAGTCACAGTCTCACCGCAACCGCTCGTCCGTACGCCGCAGGATGCCGTTGACCGCCGTCGCGGCCGTCGTCGCGCTCGTCCTCAGCGCCTGCGGCGGTGGCGGCGGCACCGACCCCGAGGCGAAGAAGGCCGAGGAGAAGCCGGTCGTCCAGATCACGCCCAACATCGAGAACGACGCCACCGACGTCGCCATCGACAAGGTCGTCAAGGTCAACGTCGCCAAGGGTCGCCTGGACGAGGTGATGCTGACCGGTGCCAAGGGCACCAAGGTGCGCGGCACCATGTCCGAGGACGGCCTGGTGTGGAGCGCCGGCGATGTGCTCGAGCCGACCGCCGCGTACACGCTCTCGGTCACCGCCACCGGCAACGACGGCAAGCAGCTCGAGAGCCAGACGAAGTTCTCCACCGAGGACCTCGGCCTGGACCGCCAGACCTACCCCTCGATCGCACCGCTGGACGGTGAGACCGTCGGCGTGGGGATGCCGATCATCGTGACGTACGACCTGCCGGTGAAGAACAAGGCCGCCTTCGAGAAGAAGATGAAGGTCAACGCGACCCCGAAGCAGGAGGGGTCGTGGTACTGGGTGAACGACAAGGAAGCGCACTACCGCCCGCGCACCTACTGGCAGGCCAACTCCACGATCGACGTGAAGCTCAACATCAACTCCGTCCCCGCCGGCGGTGGCATCTTCGGCCAGAAGAACCGCCAGATCACCTTCAAGACCGGCGACAAGCACGTCTACCGTGCCAACACCCAGACCCACCAGATGGACGTCTTCAAGAACGATCAGAAGATCAAGACGATCCCGATCACCACCGGCAAGGAAGGGTTCATCACCCGAAGCGGCGTCAAGGTGATCATCGAGAAGTTCGAGCGCAAGACCATGAACTCCGAGACCATCGGGATCAACGAGGGCGACCGGGAGTACTACAACATGGAGGGGGTGAAGTGGGCCATGCGCCTGACGTTCTCCGGCGAGTTCATCCACGGTGCCCCGTGGTCGGTCTCACAGCAGGGCAACGCCAACGTCTCCCACGGATGCACCGGGATGAGCGACGCGAACGCCAAGTTCCTCTACGACATGACCCGCCGCGGTGACGTTGTCGAGACCGTCGGCTCCGACCGAGGGATGACCTTCAGCAACGGCTGGGGCGACTGGAACACCTCCTACGACGAGTATCAGGCGGGCTCCGCGCTCGCTTGAGCGTGTTGTACGACCCGAGCCGACGTCTCGCGTTGCAGACTGAGCCCATCACCTGCGATGCAGGCCGAACCCATTCCCTGCAGTGCAGGCTGAACCCATTCCCTGCACTGCAGGAAATACCGCGTGACATTCGGCGGTTGCTGCTTGCTTCCGGAAGTCGCGTTACCTACGTTCCCCCTATCACGTAATCGCGTTGCGCAGTCCGTGCGGACGGCGCAACGCCTGGAAGGGTGGATCCGTTGTCTCGGCCGGTGCTGGTCCTCGACCTCGACGGCACGGTGTGTCTGGGAGACACACCTGCCCTGCTGTACGCCGAGGGGGTGGCGAGCTTCACGGACGCCCCTGAGGCGCTCCTGGAGCTCAGTGAGGGCTTCCTGGCCAGACGGCTGCCCGAGAGTGCGCCGAAGGCGCTCACGGGCGCTCAGGACGGCTATGAGGCCGTCAGGATCCTGGGTGTCGCGGCCGGAGTCACCGACGAGCAGCTCAGCGCTGCGTACCTCTCGAGCAGGGCCGCGATCGGGGAGCACCCCGGCGACATCCGCACTCCTGAGGGGCTGGTCGACCTGCTCGGTGGGATCGACGCGCACCGGGTGATCCTCACCAACTCGCCCCGCGACGGCCTGGACGCGATCCTCGACCACCTCGGCGTACGTGACGTGATCGATGAGGTGCTCACCGACGCGCTCAAGCCGAGCCGGATGACGGCGCACCTCGACGGTTTCCTGGCGACGGCCGACGCCATCGACACGCCCGAGCGGCTGATGTCGGTCGGCGACATCTGGCGCAACGACCTTGCCCCCGCGGTTGAGCGTGGTTGTGTTGCTGCGTACGTTGACGTCTTCGACCGCCGGCAAGGGCCGGCCCATATTCGTGCAGAATCGCTCGTCGACCTGTACACCGCCATTTCGCAATGGTCACGTGACCCGTCGTCCTTCATCGAAGCCAACCCCTGCAAGGAGCCCGTCCGATGTTGAGAACCCCCAGGACCCAGCTGCTGGCCGTTGCCGCCGCCGCCTCGCTCGCCCTCTCGCTGGCCGCCTGCGGCGGCGGTGAGGATGGCGCCGCACCCGCGGAGGATCCCGAGGAGATCGTGCTGTCGCTGGTTCCCTCTGGCGACGTCGACTCGATCACCGAGAGCGCGAAGGGACTGGAGTCGTTCCTCAGCGAAAAGATCGGGATCCCCGTACGCGCCGAGGTGACCGAGAGCTATGCCGCAGCGATCGTGGCGATGAAGGCCGAGCAGGCCCAGGTCGCGATGCTCGGCCCGGTGGGCATGGTGCAGGCCCAGGACCAGGCCAGAGCGGTGCCGGTCCTGCAGTCGGTGCGTTTCGGCTCGGGGACCTACCACACCCAGTGGTTCACCAACGACCCCGAGACCTACTGCGCCGACGAGGTGAAGGTGGTCGAGGAGTTCAAGTACTGCAACGGCACCGATGCCGCCAAGACCGGTCCCGCCGGTGAGGAGGCGCTCGCCAAGCTCAAGCCGGGCACGTCGATCGCCTTCGTCGACCAGGGTTCGGCCTCGGGCTACTACTACCCGGCGACCCAGTGGGGCCGGGCCTCCGGCGGCGATCCGCTGGTCGACCTGGACGCGCAGTTCGCCGGCGATCACGACGCCGCGGTCCTGGCCGTGGCCCGCGGTGACTACCCGGTCGGGGTGAGCTTCGACGACGCTCGCGAGGAGGTCGCGGCCGACGAGCCGAAGGTCGCCTCCGACGTGGTGGTGTTCGCCTACTCGACCGAGATCCCCAACGACGGCATCGTCGTCTCCAGCGGCATCTCCAAGGACCTGCGTAGCAAGATCACCGACGCCTTCACCGCGATGGCGAAGGACCCCAAGGGACTCAAGACGCTCGAGGCGGTCTACGAGATCGAGGGCCTCGAGCCGGTCGACATGGCCGCCCTGAAGAAGGCGAAGGCCGTGGAGGAGAAGTTCGGCGAATGAGCCCCTCGGATCCAGACGCGCCCGATGACGCGCCCGATGACGCGCCCGATGACGGGCCCGAGGACGGTCCCAGAGGCGGTCGAAGCATCGTCTTCGACGAGGTCTCCGTGGTCTACCCGAACGGGACCCGCGGCCTCGACCAGGTCTCCCTGAACATCCCGGCAGGGGAGTTCGTCGTCGTCGTCGGGCTCTCGGGCGCCGGTAAGTCGACGCTCATCCGCACGATCAACGGTCTGGTTCCGGTCTCCGCGGGGAAGCTGTCGGTGGGTGAGGCCGATGTGACCTCGGCGCGCGGCCGCCGGCTGCGGCGGCTGCGCGCCGAGATCGGGATGATCTTCCAGGGGTTCAACCTGGTGACCCGTCGCTCGGTCATGGGCAACGTGCTCACCGGTCGGCTGCACGCTCAGTCGGTGTGGCGGTCGGCCTTCGGCGTACACACGAAGGCCGACAAGGAGATCGCCTTCGAGGCGCTGGAGCGGGTCGGGATCGTCGAGAAGGCGTGGGTACGCGCGGCCGAGCTCTCCGGCGGACAGCAGCAGCGAGTGGCGATCGCCCGTGCCCTCGCGCAGCAGCCCTCCGTCGTGCTCGCCGACGAGCCGGTCGCCTCGCTCGACCCGCCCACGGCAAACTTGGTCATGCGTGACCTGCAACGGATCAACCGCGATCTCGGTATCACTACCGTGGTCAACCTGCATTTCCTCGATCTCGCTCGGCGCTACGCCGACCGGATCATCGGCATGCGCGCGGGACAGGTGGTCTTCGACGGCACCGCGGCCGAGGCCGACGACGCCGTCTTCGAGCGGATCTACGGACGCTCGCTGACCGCCGAGGACGTCTCGGACGACGCTCGCGTCTCCGTCACCCGGGCCGCCGCTGGGGAGAGCGCTGATGAGAGCGCGGGGGAGACCCCCGCCGAAGAGGCCGCCTCGGAATGACCCAGGCCACCCTCGAACGCCACCCCGACGGTCCGTACGGGAGCCCACCTCGTCCTGCTCAGCCGCCACCGAGCCCGCTGCTCATCGGCGGGATCATCGGCGCGGTCGCCGTCACCGTCGTCGCCGGCTGGACGATCGACTTCTCGCTCGCGCCGGTCCTCGACCAGTGGCCGATGCTGACGATGATCCTCGAAGAGGTGGTCCATCCCGAGTGGGCGGAGATCACCGACCCGTCCTCGCGGCTGTGGGTCGCGCTGAAGGAGACCGCGGCCATCGCGGTCATCGCGACCTTCGTCGGCTCCATGATCGCCCTCGGGGTGGCCCTGCTGGGGTCCAAGGTGAGCGCTCCGCCCGCGATCTACCGGGTGACCAAGTCGGTGATGTCGGCGATCCGGTCGCTGCCCGACATGGCCTACGCGCTGGTCTTCGTCGCCGTCGTCACCGGTCCGCTCCCGGGGATCCTGGCGCTCACGATCTTCAACATCGGCATCGTCGCCAAGCTGACCGCGGAGAGCATCGACGCCGTCGATCCCGGCCCGCTGGAGGCGCTCGATGCCGCCGGGGCCACCCGCTGGCAGCGGGCCCGGGCGGCGATCGTGCCGCAGGTGCTGCCCAACTACGCCTCGTACGTCCTCTATGTCTTCGAGCTCAACATCCGCGCCTCGGTCGTGCTGGGCGCGGTCGGGGCCGGCGGCGTCGGGCAGCTGATCATGCTCTACTTCAACCGGGCCGACTATCCCCGGCTCGCCTCGGTCGTGATCGTGATCTTCGTGGTCGTCATCGCGATCGACCTGTTCTCCCAGTTTCTGCGCAGGAGGCTGGTATGACCTCCGACGCCGCGCCGCGGCCCGAGCAGCCGCCGAAGTGGCCCTACACCGCGGCCGGCCTGGCGCTGGTCGGGGTCGTGCTGTTCGCCGGTTGGTCGCTGGAGGACGCCAGGTGGGAGCGGCTGCCGCAGTTCCCCGGCGAGATCCTGCAGTACGCCGGCCAGATGCTCGACGGCGTGCTCACCTGGCCGGGAGCGCATCCCGACGGTCAGGCCGATCCCGGTCTCACCTACGGCGACTGGTGGTTGCAGGCCCTGGAGCTGATGGGGGAGTCGGTGGCGCTGGCCTGGATAGGCACCTGCGTCGGGGCGCTGTTCTCCTTCCCGCTGGCCTTCCTGGCCGCCTCCAACACCGCACCCTGGTTCGTACGCGTGCCGGTGCGCACCTTCTTCAACGCCATCCGCGCCGTGCCGGAGATCCTGCTCGCGGTGATCGTGATGCTGCCGCTGTTCGGGCTCAACCCGATGGCCGGCGCGATGGCTATCGGCATCCACTCGATCGGCTCGCTCGGCAAGCTGACGCTGGAGAACATCGAGGCGGTCGATCAGCGCCCCGTCGAAGCGGTCACGGCGGCCGGTGCGTCGTGGTGGCAACGCGTCCGTACGGCGGTGGTGCCGCAGATGCTGCCGGAGACGGTGGCGTTCTGGCTCTACCGCTTCGAGGTGAACATCAGGGCAAGCGCAATTCTCGGCGTCGTGAGCGCCGGTGGAATTGGTGCCCTTCTAAACCGTGTCCTTCGAGGGCGAGAATGGGAATGGGGTGGAATCATGCTCGCTGTGATCATCATCGTGACGATCCTGGTAGACCAGATCTCCGCAGGTCTGCGTCACCGGATCCTGCACGGCACCGAGACTCCCATGGTGGAGGCGGCGGCATGAGCGAGCGCAAGCGAGCGACCATGAGGGTCAGGCCGCCGGTTCCGTATTCTCTGAACTTCGTGACGGAGGCGGCGGCATGACGAGTGCGCCTGTACTCCCAGCCATCCGAGCGGCGATGCCGCGGCTCAATCCGTCCGAGCGTGCCGTGGCCGAGGTGGTGCTGACCCGCTCGGAGTGGGCGATCGAGGCCACCACGGCCGAGGTCGCCGCCGAGGCGTCCGTCTCGACCGCGACGGTGGTCAGAGCCTCACAGAGACTCGGGTTCCGAGGCTTCCCGCACCTGAAGGTGCTGCTGGCGCGTGACCTCGGCACCGCGAAGGCGGAGACGGCGGTGGGCACCAGCCCGTTGACGGTCGTACGCTCCTTCTTCGCCGACGTCGCCGACTCGGCCTCCGACATGGTCGGGCTGCTCTCCGAGGAGCAGGTCACCCGTGCGGTCGAGCTGCTCGCCGGGGCCGGCGCGATCCTGGTGGCGGGCACCGGCGTCTCCTCGCCGGTGGCCAAGGACATCGCCATGCGGCTCGCCTCTCAGGGGCTGATCACGGTCGCTCCCGGCGACCACCTCGACCAGCTCATCCGCGCCCGTCTGCTTCGGCAGGGAGACGTGTGCGTGGTCGTCAGCGGCACCGGTGCCACCGCGCCCACGATCCAGGTCGCACAGGCCGCCGTCGCCGCGGGTGCGGCCGTCATCGCGCTGACCTCGTTCACCGGGACCCAGCTGACCAAGCTCGCCGAGGTCGAGCTGATCACCCCGCAGGGTGGCCGCGCCGGGTTCCGGCAGGAGCTCGACTCGATCAGCCGGATCCCACAGATCATCCTCGGCAACGCCCTGGTCGCCGCGGTCGCCGCCCGGGACCCCGAGGCCGCCGCCAACGTGCGTGCCCGGGTGCTCGAGGTCGTAGGCGGAGAGCTCGACCCGCAGGGTTAGGGCGTGTCTCCTAAAGACACGGCGGCCGCGAGCGGCGTTTCGGGCCGATCTGGCAAGGCGGCGCCGCGAAGGCGTCCTGGATGTTGTCGAGCGACGTCAACGCAGCCAGATCGGATGCGAAACGTCGCGCAGCGGGCGTGGATTTAGACGTACGCAGCGAGCAGCTCCGCCTCGGCGCGGAGCTGTGCTGCCTTCTCGGTGGCGCCGTGGGACTCCAGGTCCGCTGCCGCGGCGTGCCGCTCGCTCTGCTCACCGGAGATGATCGTGCGGACGTCGTCGTCGGTGAGCTCGCGCCGGGTCGCCTCGGTCGCGCCGACGCCGATCGCGGCACCCGCGATCGGACCCTCGGCGGCGAGCGAGGCCTCCTCCACCGGCTGGGCCTCGGCGTTCGAGACCGCGGCCAGGGTCGAGCGCAGCACCGCTGTCGCTGCGGTGTCGCGGGCCTTGCGGGCGGTGAGGAGGTCGGCTCGGAGGCGAGCCTGGAGGTCGGTCATGTGCTGGACCCTAGGTGTCGGCGTGGTCGGCGACAACCAGGTTTCGGCCGGGCAGAACGCACGTGGCGCCGTCCCCCGGAGGGAACGGCGCCACGCGCGTACTTGCTGTGGATCAGTGGCTGAGGGGCTCCTCGACCGCCGAGTGACGGTGGTCGTCGAAGTCGTGCCCGTCTACGGCGTGACCCTCGTGGGCGGCCAGCTCGTGAGCCTCGTGCTCGGCGTGGTGGTGTGCCTCGCTGAGCTCCTCGGTGGTCGGCTTGTCCACGTCGTGGTCGTAGTAGAAGGCCCGCAGCTTCGCGCGGAACGACTGCTTGCCGTTCTTCTTCAGCTCCGGCTCCTCGCCGGCCCGCCCGCGGTCGCGGACGCCCATGGCGTAGGCCTCGTCCTGGTGAACCGGCAGGTGCTTCTCGTGGTAGGCACCCTCCGGCGTACGGATGACCGTGCCGGTCTCGTAGCCGTGCAGCATCTTCTCGTTGTCCTTGCGCTGCAGCGAGATGCACCAACGACGCGTGATCATGAACGCCGCGATCGGCCCCAGGAACACGAACGCCCGAAGGAAGTAGGTGATCTGGTTGATCGAGAGGTCGAACTTGATCGCGATGATGTCGTTGCCGCCCGCGGCCCAGAAGCCCGCGTAGAACGTCATCAGCGCGACGAACGTGGCGGTGCGGGTCGGAGCGTTGCGCGGGCGCTGGAGCAGGTGGTGCTCGCGCTTGTCCCCGGTGATCCAGGCCTCGATGAACGGGAGGACCAGCACGACCATCCAGGCCGCCATCGGCAGCACGATGACCGGGAAGAAGATGTTCCAGGACCAGGTCGAGCCCCAGAAGTGCGACTCCCAGCCCGGCATGATCCGCAGCGCGCCGTCGGGCCAGCCCATGTACCAGTCGGGCTGGGATCCGGCGGTGACCTTGGTCGGGTCGTACGGCCCGAACTTCCACACCGGGTTGAGCGAGAAGAACGCGCCGAGCAGGGCGGTCACACCGAAGGTGATGAAGAAGAAGCCGGTCATCTTGGAGATGTAGTTCGGCACCATCGGGTAGCCGACGACGTTCTTCTCGGTGCGTCCGGGCCCAGGCCACTGGGTGTGCTTGTGGTAGATCAGCAGGATCAGGTGGGCCCCGATCAGCGCCAGCAGCAGCGCCGGGATCAACAGCACGTGGATCGTGAACAGGCGTGGAATGATGTCATCGCCTGGGAACTCCCCGCCGAACAGGAAGAACGAGACGTACGTCCCCACGATGGGGATCGCCATCATGAACCCGTCCGCGGCCCGGACGCCGGTGCCGGAGAGCAGGTCGTCGGGCAGCGAGTATCCGGTGAAGCCCTCGAGCGTGCCGAGCAGCAGCAGCGTGGCGCCGATGACCCAGTTGATCTCGCGCGGCTTGCGGTGCGCGCCGGTGAAGAAGACGCGCATCATGTGGATCATCATCGAGGCGATGAACAGCATCGCCGACCAGTGGTGGACCTGGCGCAGCAGCAGGCCGCCGCGTACGTCGAAGGAGATGTCCAGCGTCGAGGCCATCGCCTCGGACATGTCGATGCCGCGCAGCGGCGCGTAGGAGCCCTGGTAGGTGATCTCGGCCATCGAGGGCTTGAACCACAGGGTGAGGAACGTGCCGGTGACCAGCAGGACCACGAAGCTCCACAGCGCGATCTCACCCAGCATGAACGACCAGTGGTCGGGGAAGATCTTTCGGGAGAGGAACTTGCTCAGGCCGCCGACGCCGAGGCGCTCGTCGGCCCAGTTGGCGGCCGCTCCGGCCTTGGTCGGCTTGCCCGCCGGGGCAGCGGCTTCGGTGCCGTTGCTGGCGGCAACCTTGGACGTGTCGGTGCTCACTGGCCGCCCTCCTTGTAGCCGTACTGCTCAGCGTCGGCGGCGTGGTCCTTGGACCAGTCGTCGAAGATCTCGTCGATGTCGTAGGTGTTGCGCTCCCAGTAGCTGACGCCCACGGGCTCAGGGTAGTCCGAGAGGGCAACGAGGAAGCCGTCGGAGTCGACGCCCAGGGGCAGCTGCGGGAGGTGCCGGCCGGCCGGGCCGAAGAGGACCTTGCCGTGGTCGGCCAGGTCGAAGGTCGACTGGTGGCAGGGGCACAGCAGGTGATGCGTGGTGCGCTCGTTCAGCGAGATCGGGCAACCGACGTGGGTGCAGATCTTGGAGTAGGCCACGATCCCCTCGACGGACCAGTTGCGGGTCACGTCGTGGGCGATGTCGGTCGGGTCCATGCGGAGCAGGACAGTCGCTGCCTTCGACTTGGCGATCTGCAGCGGCGCGCCGTGGAGGCTGCCGTCGAAGATCGTCGAGGGCTCGGCGTTGACCAGGTCACCGATCTCCAGGTCGCCCGGGCGGATCGGGGTGCCGACCACGTCGCGTACGACCCTGACGCCCGCGTCCCAGACCGTGTGCTCGAGGCCGGCGCCGGGGTAGGGCTGCTCCTCGGTGATCTGGGCGTTGGTCTGGCCCAGGTCCTTGAGCATGACGATCGCGGGCAGACCGAGCAGGGCGGCCGAGCCGATCATCGCGTTGCGGATGAAGGGGCGCCGAGCCATTCCGGACTCGTGGAGCGCGGCCTTGAGCTCGGCGACGGCGACCTCGCGAGTGGCGGGGGAGGAAGCGGCCGAGTGGCGCTCCTCGGAGACCTCGACGTCGATGACGAGCTTGCGGGCCCACTGGATGACGCCGATGCCGAGGAAGAGGAGGGCGAAGCCCAGGGTCGTTCCCAGCGCCAGGTTGGAGGCGCCGTAGCCGGCCCAGACGTCACCGTCGTAGCCCGGCTTGACCGTGAAGTAGGCCACCACGAACAGCACCGAGCAGAGCGCGGAGAGACCGAGGAACAGGCTCACCTGCCGCTCGGCCCGCTTCTCCGCCTTGGGATCGACGTCGGTAGGACGCCAGTGATGCTCGTGCATGCCCGGATCGGGCAGCAGCGCGTCGGTGTGCGCGTTGAGCTCGGTGTGCGAGTCGTCGTGCTTCTCGATCTCGCTCAGGTCGCTGCTCACTTGGCAGATCCCTTCTTGGTCTGGTTGGTGCGCGTGCTGTGCGCGGCGATCCACACGGCGAAGGCCACCAGGACGCCGAGACCGACGACCCAGGCGACGATGCCCTCGGTCACCGGACCGAGCGAGCCGTTGTTGAAGCCGCCGTAGTCGGGCTGCTCCTTCATCGACTCGACGTAGGCGATGACCGCCTTCTTCTCCTCCGGGCTGATGTTGCCGTCGGAGAAGGTGTCCATGGACTGCGGACCGGTCAGCATCGCCTGGTAGATGTGCTTCGGGTCGGTCTCGAGGATGCTGGGCGCCTCGCCGCCGCGCGGCATGGCGCCGCCGGCACCGGTGAAGTTGTGGCAGGCGGTGCAGTTGGTCAGGAAGATCTGGCCACCGAGGGCGACCGCCTCCTCCTTCTCCTTCTCGGAGCCATAGGTCTCGGGGTCGTACTGCTCACGGTCCGGGACGGCAGGGCCGGGGGCGAGACTGGCGACGTACGCGGCCAGGGCGTCGATCTCGTCCTGGTTGAAGCTCGGGTCCTTGGCCTCGACCTGCGCGCCCGGCTGGGCCATCGGCATCCGGCCGGTGCCGACCTGGAAGTCGACGGAGGCGGCGCCGACACCGATCAGGGACGGGCCGTAGAGCTTGCCGTTCTGGGTCGTGATGCCCTCACCGTTGGAGCCGTGGCAGGTGGAGCAGTTGACCATGAAGAGCTTTTTGCCCTCGGCGACGAGAGCGGCGTTGTCCTTCTCCACCTCGGCCTGGGAGGCAGGAGAGAAGGCGGCGTAGAGCCCGCCGGTGCTCAGCAGAGCGACCAGGAGCACAGCGGCACCGGCCAACGGGCGGCGACGGTGCCGCGACAGTCGACCGACGGAGCGGTTCAGGAGACGCACATTCAGTCCTTGGTCACTTGAGGAGGTAGATGGTCGCGAACAGGCCGATCCACACCACGTCGACGAAGTGCCAGTAGTAGGACACGACGATCGCGGAGACGGCCTGCTCGTGGGTGAATCGCTTGGCGACGTACGTCCGGCCGAGCACGAACAGGAAGGCGATCAGGCCACCGGTGACGTGCAGGCCGTGGAAGCCCGTGGTCAGGTAGAAGACCGAGCCGTAGGGGTCGTCGGGGCCGGTGATGCCGCGGTTGAGGGCGATGCCCTCCTGGACCAGGGCGGCGTACTCCGTCGCCTGACCGGCGATGAAGACCGCGCCCATGAGGTAGGTGAGGATGAACCACTCACGCAGGCCCCACAGTCGCACCGCGAGCAGGGATCCCTTGCGTCCGACCTGGCCACGCTCGGCGGCGAACACACCGAACTGGCAGGTGAACGACGACAGCACGAGGATCGTCGTGTTCACCGCCGCGAACGGGATGTTGAGCCCCGCGGTGTTGGCCTCCCACACCTCAGGACTGACCGCCCGGATCGTGAAGTAGGCCGCGAACAGCGCCGCGAAGAACATCAGCTCGCTGGAGAGCCAGATGATGGTCCCCACGCTGACCATGCTCGGACGGTCGTGATGCCCGTGCAGGCGGGCTGTTGGAAGAGTCGATACTGTCGCCACGCCCGCCATTATGTCCTGCCCCTTTCCCGGAGTCTTCTTGGGACCCTGTGTGTCGTGTTTGAGGCTGGTGTTACAAGCATGAGACACCGCTCAGCTTCGGTGTGTGACATGTGGCCGGGGGCCATGGTGATGGCGCTAGCATCAGGGTGTGACCGACACCACCTCGAACCCTTTGAAGATCCTCGTCTACAGCGATGACGTCGACGTACGCAAGCAGGTGATCCTCGCTCTGGGGCGCCGTCCGCACCCATCTCTTCCGGAGGTGGAGTACGTCGAGGTGGCCACCGAGCCCGCCGTCCGGGCCCAGCTCGACGCCGGTGGTCTCGCGCTCGCCGTGCTCGACGGGGAGACCGCCCCGGCCGGTGGGCTGGGGATCGCGAAGGCGGTCAAGGACGAGGTCGAGGACGCTCCGCCGATCGTGGTCCTCATCGGTCGGCCGCAGGATGCGTGGCTGGGCACCTGGTCGCGTGCGGAAGCCACCGTGGCGCACCCGGTCGACCCGTTCGACCTGGCCCGGACGGTGGTCGGGCTGTTGCGCCCCGTTAACGTTGGCCCATGACTTCCGCCCCGCACTCCTGGCCTGAGGTCCTCACCACGCTGGTCGCGCGGCAGTCGCTGTCCGCGCACCAGGCGGCGTGGGCGATGGGCCAGATCCTGGCCGGCGAGGCGGCCGACTCGCAGATCGCCGCGTTCGCGGTCGCGCTGCGTGCCAAGGGCGAGACCGTCGACGAGCTCGCCGGTGTCGCCGACGGCATGCTCGCCAAGGCCAACCCGATCTTCGTGCCCGGGCGCGTCCTGGACATCGTCGGCACCGGCGGCGACCGCTCCTTCTCGGTCAACATCTCCACGATGTCGGCGATCGTCGCGGCCGGGGCCGGGGCGAAGGTCGTCAAGCACGGAAACCGGTCGGCCTCCTCCAAGTCGGGCTCGGCCGACGTGCTCGAGGCGCTCGGCATCCGGCTCGACCTCGATGTCGAGCGCGTACGTGTCGTGGCCGAGGAGGCGGGGATCACCTTCCTGTTCGCCGCGGCCTTCCACCCCGCGATGCGTCATGCCGCCGCCGCGCGGCGTGAGATCGGCATCGCGACCGTCTTCAACCTGCTCGGGCCGCTGACCAACCCGGCGCGTCCCGCGGCCTCCGCGATCGGCTGTGCCGATGTGGCCGCCGCTCCGGTCATGGCCGGCGTCTTCGCCCGCCGCGGTGCGGACGCCTGGGTCTTCCGGGGCGACGACGGCCTCGACGAGCTCACCACCACCACGACCTCCCACGTGTGGACCGTCTCGCGCGGAGTCGTCACCGAGGCCACCATCGAGCCCTTGGACCACGGCATCGCCCGGGCCACCACCGAGGACCTGCGCGGCGGCGACGCCGCCTACAACGCAGAGGTCGTCCGGCGCCTGCTCGCCGGGGAGAAGGGCGCCGTACGCGACGCGGTCGTGCTCAACGCCGGCGCCGCCCTAGCGGTCCACGACGGCGGCTCCGGCACCATCGACGAGTCTCTGTCCGGCGGCATGGCCCGTGCCGCTGAGGCCATCGACTCGGGCGCGGCGCAGCGCGTCCTCGACCTGTGGGTGGCGGCTACCGCTCGCTGAGGCTGCTTGCTCGGGGCGATCTAGATGATTACGCGCCGAGTCGGCGCAACCGCACGCCTCGCTCGCTTCGCTCCAAAGCGTGCAGTTGCGCCGACTCGGCTACACCAGGACTCGGCTACGCCGAGTCTCAGTCCAGGCCGATGGAGAAGGCGGCTTCCAGGTCGACCTGGGAGTAGGTGCGGAAGGCGATGTGGGTCTCGGTCTCGAGCACGCCGGGGACCTTGTTGACCTTGTCGGCCACGACCGCGGCCACATCCTCGTGGGCCTGGACGCGCACCAGGGCGATGAGGTCGATCTGGCCGGTGACGGAGTAGACCTCGCTGACCCCGTCGATGGCGGCGACGGCCTCGGCCACCTCGGGGATCTGGGAGACCTCGGCATTGATGAAGACGATCGCTGTGATCACGCAGGTCACGTTAGCCGATCGACCTGAAGGTGCGATGCCTGCCGGCCCGCACCGGCGATCGGGCAGGTCCACTCGCCCTCGACGTGGGCGAGGCGTACGCCTGGGGACTCCAGCCAGCGCAGCACCAGCTCGGTCTCCTCGGCGGTGGCGGCCGGCACCGGACCGGGCGCGTCGAGGACGGTCTCGGCGCTGAGCTGGAGATCGGCGACGTACGCATGTGCGTTGGCCTCCCGCGGGATCACCCCGGCCGCGGCGAGCCGCCCGTGACGGACCACGTGGACCGCCCAGCGGCCGCTGTCCTCGCGCCGGATCGCGGTGAGGTCGGACAGTCGCGCAATCGAGGTGAGCCGCTGGGTGCGGGCGGCGGCGCGCAGGTAGGAGGTCAGCCGGTCGCGGTGGACCGCCGCCTCCTCGAAGCGTTCCTGCTCGGCCAGGCCGGTGAGGCGCTCGGTGACCGCGTCGACCACCTCGTGGGGCCGGTGTCGCAGCGCCTCACGCACCCGGCCGACGAGGTCGGCGTACGTCTCGGTGGTGATGCTCTGGTCGCACGGGCTCAGACAGCGGTGCAGCTCGGCGAGGACGCACGGTGTCTTCGTGGGGAGCAGCGGGAGGCGGTCGGCGCACTGCCGGATCGGGAAGGTGTCGTGCAGCGCCTGGAGTGCCTTCTCGGCGACCTTCTTGGAGCCGAACGGGCCGAGATAGTCCGCGTCGTCGTCGAGCACCCGCTTGACCAGCGACAGCCTCGGCCACGGCTCCCGGGTGAGCTTGATGAAGTGCATCTTCTCCGGGCGTCGCGAGCGGCGGTTGTAGGGCGGCTTGTGCTCGGCGATCAGGCGCAGCTCGCGTACGCCGGCCTCCAGCGCGGTCGCGCACTCGATGCCCTGCACGGTCGCGGCCAACCCGACCATCTCGCCCATCCTGGAGCGGGTCTCGGAGGCGGTGAAGTAGGTGCGGACGCGGGTGCGCAGATCCTTGGAGGTGCCGATGTAGAGCACCCGGTCCTGGGCGTCCTTGAACAGGTAGACGCCGGGGGCGTGGGGGAGATCCTCGGCGAGGTGGCGCTTCTTGCGCTGGGCGGTGGTGACCTTGGCCGAGAAGGCGGCCAGGTCCTCGATGGTGAGCACGCCGAGGTTGCCGAGGCGCTCCATCATTCCGTGGAGCACGTCGACGGTCGCGCGGGCGTCGTGGAGGGCGCGGTGGTCGGGGGTCGTGGGGGAGCCGAAGACGCGGGCGAGCGAGCCGAGCTTGTGGTTGGGCGTCTCGTCGCGGGTGATCACCCGGCGGGCGACCTTGACGGTGTCGAGCACCTCGAAGCGCGGCCACGGCCGCTCCTGCTTGGCGGCGAAGTGCTTGAGGAAGCCGACGTCGAAGGGCGCGTTGTGCGCGACCAGCACGCAGCCCTCGGCGAACTCCAGGAACGCCGGCAGCACCGACTCGATCGTGGGGGAGGAGGCGACCATCGAGTTGGTGATGCCGGTCAGCACCGCGATCTGCGGCGGGATCCCGGTGTGTGGGTTGACCAGCGTCTGGAACTCGCCCAGGACCTCGCCGCCGCGCACCTTCACCGCGCCGACCTCGGTGATCATGCCGCCGTTGTCGGGGCTGTTGCCGGTGGTCTCCAGGTCGACCACGCAGAAGGTGAGGTCCCGCAGCGGTCTGCCGAGCTCGTCGAAGCCCCGCTGAGCCTCCCAGGGTCCGTCGGTGGTCGAGACGGCGGCCTGGTGCCGCCGGGCCACGGCACGGGCGCGCATCTCCTTGCGCGCCTCGCGCACCGCCGCAGTGCTCATGTCGGCTCCGTAGGGCAGGGCGACCTGAGGCCCACGGTCACTCGCCGGCGCTCGCTCATGTTCGAACACACTAGCGGAGAGGTCCGACAACCAGACCTGTCTACGCGAGCAGCGGCGAGAGCGAGGAGAGCGGGACGGTGCGGGCGCCGGCGCGGCGTACGTCCTTGACGATCTCGGCGTCGTCGGTGGCCACCAGGATGACCCGGCCGGCGGGCTCGGCGTCGACGAGGTCGCGGATGACGTCGTCGGCGATGACGCCTTCGGGCGAGAAGAGGACCTTGACGCCGCGAGGAGGCACGGCGGTGGGGCGTACGGAGGCCGAGTGGGCGTCGAAGACGACGGTCGTCTCGGCGCCGGTGCGAGCCGCGATCGGGGCGACCGCGCGGAGCAGGCGCAGCCGCTGGGCGTCGAGTGCCGAGTCGGGCCACAGCGCCTTCGAGACGTTGTAGCCGTCCACGATCAGCCGGACCCGGGGCATGGCCAGGAACTGCTCGAGGTGAGCGCTGCTGGTGACCCCGGTGCCGGCCGCGGTGGCAGCGGAGGCGAGCTCGGCCTCGATCCGCTCGCCCGGGGTGCCGGTGACCGGTGGCAGCGCCAGCTCGCGACGGAGCCCTCCGGCCGCGTCGAGCAGCGTGTCGAGCAGGAACCGGGCGCGCAGCGAGACCTCGTCACGGTCCGCCTTCGACGTACGCCGCTCGGCGGCCGCCTCACGCTCCAGCTTGTCGATCTGGCTGCGGAGCTGGCGCAGCTGTCGGTCGCGGGAGGCGATCTCGTCCTCGGCGCGCGCAAGGGCGTCACGGGCCGCGGTCAGTGCCTCGTCCAGGCCCGTGCCGGCATCGCGCGCGGCGGCCCGGGCCTCGCCGAGCTTGCGTCGCAGGGTGGCGTTGTCGGCCTTGAGGTCGTCGAGGCGGGCCTTGCGGTCGGCGCGCACATCGCGAACGTCCTCCTCGGCCGCGGCGAGCTTGCCTCGCAGCCGGGCGACCTCGGCGTCGACGGCCGGCGCCGCGGCGGCCTCCAGCCTGTCCAGAGCCTCCTTGAGCGAGACCTCCCAGCCGTCCGGGCGGACCAGCCAGGAGACGGCAGCGGCCTCGGCCGGGTCCTCGGGCAGGACGATGTCGTCGGTGGTCTCGGCCGCCTCGTCGACGTACGCCCGGCGCAGCTGGTTCCCGACCGATCCGCGCACCTCGTCGTCGTTCTCGAGCACCGAGGCGATCATCGCGCCGCCGGCCTTGGCGCGCCGGGCGGGGGCGAAGTCGGCGATCCGCTTGAGGGAGGGAGGCAGGCGTACGACGTCGGGAAGCACCCCGGCCGTGAGCGCGACGATGCGTCCCCGGACGGTGTCGGGGAGCGTCGCGTACGCGGAGAACTCCATGCCTCAAGTGTAGGGACCCGGGGAGCGATCTCCTCCTCGAATACCGCCGTGCGATGGTGGTGACACGCCGGAGGCATCCGTACGGAAGCAAAATTGTCGGTGCTCGGTGAGACCGTCGCAGACATGACGACGAGAATCGACTGTGACACCTGCCTCGTGCGGGGACTGGCGTGCCACGACTGCGTGGTCACCGTGCTCCTGGGCCCACCCCCGGAGCTGATCATCGAGGACGAGGAGCGCCGTGCGCTCGACGTCCTGTCGGATGGCGGGCTGGTCCCGCCGCTGCGGATGGTCGAGGTGACCGATCCGGTCCCGGTCGGCGACGACCTGTCCGCGGGTTCACCCACGCGTTCAGGGCACGGCGACGGCCTCGCTTTCGGGTAACCGGACTTGTAGACCAACTTTTGGGCGTGGGTGGTTGGCAGTGGGGGGATCGCGTCGGTTAGTGTGCGCTGGAACCTGACATTCGTGACAGTGGGTCAACCGGCTCACGCGGGTGTCGCGCTTAGTCCGGGCCCGCTTCGGGGTGGGCCAGGAACCGGGGAACCACACCGGTCGTACGCCTCCATCGGGTGCGATCACTGGGGTGAATCCGCCGCGAGAGCGACCTGGGAGACCAGGTCGGGGAGCGGTGGTAGGGCAGGTCGTGCCCGAATCCGTCAGCTCACCCGGTAGGCGTCAACGACTACACAAGGAGACCGTCCGCTCGTGACACGCGACCGGAAGCGACTCATTGCCGGAGCAGCCGGCATCGCCGCCATCGGAATCGCCGGGATCATTCCCGCCGCGACACCCGCCCAGGCAGACCCGGACATCGACGACGTTCGCAAGAAGGTCGACAAGCTCTACACGCAGGCCGAGGCTGCCAACGAGGACTACAGCAACGCCAAGCTGCGGCTGCAGGACCTCAAGGACCAGCTCAAGGACCTCAACGCCGACGAGAAGCGGCAGGGCAAGGACCTGGACAAGGTCCGTGCCGAGCTCCGTGACTCGGTGCTGCGCCAGTTCGAGGGCTCCGACGTCTCTGCCGTCGGCCAGGTGATCACCTCCGAGGACCCCCAGGAGTTCCTCGCCGGTCTGGCCACCGTCTCGTCCTACAACACGCTCCAGGCCGACCTGCTCGCCCGGTACAACACCGAGGCGGAGGCCCTCCACGTGCGCCGCGAGGCGACCGAGGAGCGCAAGGCCGAGATGGCCAAGGTCAAGACGACCATGCAGCAGAAGAAGAGCGAGATCGACGAGAAGTTCGACGCGGCCCAGGCCGAGCTCGACGAGCTCGAGGCCGATGAGCTGGAGGCCATCCAGTCCACCGACACCAGCATCCCGGGCAACCTGCCGCCGCCCTCGGGCCGCGCCAAGGCGGCGGTCGACTACGCCCTCGCCCAGGTCGGCGACGCCTACGTCTACGGCGCCACCGGCACCGAGTCGTGGGACTGCTCCGGTCTCACCATGGGTGCGTGGGGCCAGGCCGGCGTCTCGCTGCCGCACTCCTCCTCAGCGCAGTACAGCAGCGGGCCCCAGGTCTCGCGCGACCAGCTCGCCCCCGGTGACC
This sequence comes from Nocardioides sp., assembly GCF_050699375.1. Taxonomy (GTDB): domain Bacteria; phylum Actinomycetota; class Actinomycetes; order Propionibacteriales; family Nocardioidaceae; genus Nocardioides. The sequence continues at coordinate 26,342 of NZ_JBOHDN010000103.1, forward strand.
TGGTCTTCTACTACAGCCCGATCAGCCACGTCGGTATGTACATCGGCAACGGCCAGATCGTGCACGCCTCCAACCCGAGCACCGGTGTGAAGGTCTCGCCGATGGACGAGATGCCCTACACGGGCGCCGTCCGCCCCGGCTGAGCCCCTCGACAGGCTCGGGAACCACTTGACCCAGCACCCCGAAGAGGCCGATCGTTCGCAGGTGCGAACGATCGGCTCTCTTCTATCTCGCCCGGTCCTGATCGGGGCCGCGCTCGTGCTGGTGATGCTGCTCGCCGGGTTCGTCGGGTGGCGGCTGACCGGCGGAGGCGAGTACGTCGCGCCGACCCCGACCACGGCACCTGTCGTGCGCGCCGACACCGCGGGTGCCCGCGCCTCCCTGGAGGAGCTGGTCGCCGGCGTACGAGAAGGTGCGGAGCCGGACGGCGAGGACGCCGCCTCGCTGGCGCTGCGCAACGCGCACGCCATCGGCATCGGGGAGGTCACCGCGAGGTACGTCGCCGAGGCCGGCAACGTCGATCCGGACGGCTCCTGGACGGCCGACGTCGAGATGTCGTGGCGTACCCCCGGCGACCCGGTGCTGAGCGAGGAGCTCAAGGTCGGCTTCGGACCCGAGGGAGAGATCACCGGCTTCTCGGCGGCTCAGGGCACCCGCATGCCGCTGTGGCTCAGCGGCCCGGTCGAGGTGCGCCGTACCAGTTCCACCCTGGTGGTCGTCCAGGCCTCCGCGGAGCAGGCCGATCGCTATGGCGAGCTGGCCACGACCGCCGTGGCGGAGGTCCGCAAGGTCGTCGACTGGAAGAATCCGCGCCTGGTCCTCGAGGTGCCCGCGACGGGGCTCGACGCCGCGCTCGGCGCCCAGCAGGGGACCTACTCCTCGGTCGCCGCGGTGACCGCGACCGTCGACGGCTCCACTAAGACAGGGACACCGCTGCACGTGTGGGTCAACCAGGGCGTCATCGGCAACCTGGACGCACCCGGCGCCCAGGTGGTCATCACCCACGAGGCCGCGCACGCGGCCACCGACGCTCCGACCAACCCCAACCGGCCGATGTGGCTGGTCGAGGGCTTCGCCGACTACGTCGCGCTGCGTGACACGAAGCTTCCGCTGAGCAAGACCGCCGGCCAGATCCTCGCCCAGGTGCGCGAGAACGGCGCCCCTGAGCACCTGCCGGGCAAGACCGAGTTCAACTCCCGCTCCGAGCACTTCGGGGCCGAGTACGAAGCGGCCTGGCTGGCCTGTGAGGTGCTGGCCGAGGCCGGCGGCGAGAAGGCCCTGGTCGATCTCTACGAGGAGACCGGGCGCGGCGTACCTCTCGAGAAGGCGCTCCAGGCGAGCTTCGGGTTCGGCGAGGACGAGCTGACCGCCCGGTGGCGTACGCATCTGTCAGACTCTGCTCGATGACTGGGGCGGAAGTGAGCACGCGGCGCGATGTCCCGAGCTTGTCGAGGGGTACGTCCTGGGTGGTTCTCGGCCTGGGGGCGATCGCCCTCGTGGTGCTCGCCTGGCTGCTGATCCCATGGCATCCCTTCCCGGGCGGGGCGCTGGACCTGCCCGACGAGCGTGAGGTCTTCGCGCCGCGGGAGCTGGAGCGAATGCTCGCCTACTCCGGTGCCGCGCGGTGGATCAGCCGGGCCGCGCTCCTCGTCTCGCTCGTGGTCGCCTGCCTGCTCGGGTTCACCTCGCTCGGCCGGCGCCTGGTGGCACGGCTGCGTGGGCCGTGGCTGCTGCGGGTGGTGCTCGCGGTCGCCGCGGTCACGCTCATCGGCTGGCTCGCGACGTTGCCGTTCTCGGTCGCGGCTCACCACCTGCGGATGCGCTACGGGCTCTCGAGGCAGGCGTGGATGCCCTGGCTGGGGGACTCGCTGCTGAACCAGGCCGTCGGGATCGTGATCACCTCCCTCGCGCTGCTCGCCCTCTTCGGCTGCATCCGCCTGAGCCGCCGCTGGTGGCCCGCCGTCGCCGGCGGCCTCGTCGCGGCGCTGGTGGTGCTCGGCTCCTTCGTCTACCCGGTCCTCGTCGAGCCGGTCTTCAACGACTTCGAGCCGCTGCCGCGCGGTCAGTTCCGCACGGAGGTGATGGCGATCGCCGAGCGCGAGGGGGTCGCGCTCGACGACGTCTTGGTGATCGACGCCTCGCGACGTACGACCTCCCTCAACGCATACGTCACCGGCTTCGGCTCCACCCGCCGAGTCGTCCTCTACGACAACCTCGTCGACGCACAGCGTGGTGCCGGTGCGCACGGGGCGGTCCTCTCCGTCGTCGCCCACGAGCTCGCCCACGCCAAGCACGACGACGTGCTCGTCGGCACCCTCATCGGCGCCTCCGGGGCCGTCGCGGCCATCGGCGCGCTGGGTCTCCTGCTCTCCTACCGGCGACAGGACCAGTACGCCACCCCCGAGGGCATCCCGATGCTGTTAGCCGTCTTCGCGCTGGCGAGCCTGCTCGCCATGCCCGTCGAGAACGGGCTGAGCCGTCAGGTCGAGACCCGCGCCGACGTCGACGCGCTCCATGCCACCGGCGACCTGAAGGCGTTCATCAGGCTTCAGCACGACCTCGGCGTACGCTCCCTCTCCGACCCGTCCCCGCAGACCTGGTCCCAGTGGTGGTTCGGCTCCCACCCCACCACCCTCCAGCGCATCGCGGTCGCCAACCGCATCCTCGACTGACGCCGAGTCGGCTCGTCTGCCCCAGAAAACCGGGCCGAGCCGGCGCAACTGTCTCAAGAACACAGGCCGAGTCGGCGCATCCGACCCCTCTCGCTCGCTTCGCTTCGCGAGGCACGGGGTCAGATGCGCCGACTCGGCGCCACGAGTTTTGCTCAGGCGTCTCCGCCCTCTTGCAGGATGCCCTTGGTCGCGGTCGGGTCGTCGATGCGGTAGGTGTCGAAGGCCTTCTTCACCAGCGCGGCGTCGATCTCGCCGGCCTCGGCCAGGGCCTGGAGGGCCTGGACGACGACGGACTCGGCGTCGATCTGGAAGAAGCGACGCGCGGCCGGGCGGGTGTCGGCGAAGCCGAACCCGTCGGCGCCGAGGACGCGGTAGTCGTCGGGCACCCAGCGGGCGATCTGCAGCGGGACGGCCCGCATGTAGTCCGAGACCGCGATGACGGGGCCGTTGGACGCCGAGAGCTTCTCGGTGACGTACGGCGTGCGCGGGGTCTCACCGGGGTGGTTGAGGCTCCACTGCTCGGCGTCGATGGCGTCGCGGGCGAGCTCGTTCCACGAGGTGACAGACCATGTGTCGGCCTTGACGCCCCAGTCCTCCTCGAGCAGGCGGGCAGCCTCCTCGACCCACGGGAACCCGACGCCGGAGGCGAGCAGGCGGACCTTCGGACCCTCGCCCTGGGCGGTGGAGACCTGGTGGATGCCCTTCAGGATGCCCTCGACGTCGACGCCCTCGGGCTCCTTCGGCTGGCTGACCGGCTCGTTGTAGACGGTCAGGTAGAAGATGACGTCCTCGCCGTGCGGGTGCTCCTCGGTCGAGCCGTACATCCGCTCGAGGCCGCTCTGCATGATGTGGGAGACCTCGTAGGCGAACGCCGGGTCGTAGTGCACGACCGCCGGGTTGGTCGCCGCGAGCAGCGGGGAGTGACCGTCGGCGTGCTGCAGGCCCTCACCGGTCAGCGTGGTGCGACCGGCGGTGGCACCGATCAGGAAGCCGCGGCCCATCATGTCGGCCATCGCCCAGATCGAGTCACCGGTGCGCTGGAACCCGAACATCGAGTAGAAGATGTAGAACGGGATCATCGGCTCGCCGTGGGTGGCGTACGCAGTGCCGGCAGCGGTCGCGGACGCCATCGCCCCCGCCTCGGAGATGCCCTCGTGCAGCAGCTGCCCCTGGACGGACTCCTTGTAGGAGAGCAACAACTTCCGGTCGACGCTCTCGTACTGCTGACCGCCGGGGTTGTAGACCTTCGCGCTCGGGAACATCGCGTCCATGCCGAAGGTGCGGTATTCATCAGGAGCGATCGGCACGATGCGCTTGCCGATCTCCGGGTCGCGCATCCAGTCCTTGAGGAGCCGGACGGTCGCCTGCGTGGAGGCGACCTTGTTCTTGCCCGAGCCCTGCTTGAGCTCGGAGTAGACCTTCTCGCCCGGCAGGGTGAGCTGCTTGAACTCGACCTTGCGCTGGGGGAGAGGACCACCGAGCTGCTTGCGGCGCTCCATCATGTATTCGATCTCGGCCGACTCCGGCCCCGGGTTGAAGAACGGCGCGGCACCGGTCTGCTCGTAGGTCGCCTCGAGCTCCTTGTCGGAGATCGGCAGCAGCAGCCGGTCGCGGAACTTCTTCAGGTCCGCCATCGTCAGCTTCTTCATCTGGTGGGTGGCGTTCTTGCCCTCCAGAGCGTCGATCGTCCAGCCCTTGATGGTGTGGGCCAGGATCACGGTCGGCTGCCCGGCGGTCTTGGTGGCCGCGTCGAAGGCTGCGTACACCTTCCGGTAGTCGTGGCCGCCGCGGGGGAGCTTGCGGATCTGCTCGTCGCTCATCTGCTCGACCATCTTGCGCAGGCGCGGGTCGGAGCCGAAGAAGTTCTCCCGGACGTACGCACCGGTCTCGACAGAGTAGGTCTGGAACTGGCCGTCGGGGGTGGAGTTCATCTTGTTGACGAGGGTGCCGTCGACGTCCTTGGCGAGCAGCTGGTCCCACTCGCGGCCCCAGATGACCTTGATGACGTTCCAGCCGGCACCGCGGAAGTTGGACTCCAGCTCCTGGATGACCTTGCCGTTGCCGGTCACCGGGCCGTCGAGCTGCTGCAGGTTGCAGTTGATCACCCAGACCAGGTTGTCGAGCTCCTCGCGGGCGGCGACCCGGATGGCGCCGAGCGACTCGGGCTCGCCCATCTCGCCGTCGCCGAGGAAGGCCCACACGCGCTGGTCGGAGGTGTCCTTGATGCCGCGGTTCTGCATGTAGCGGTTGAACCGCGCCTGGTAGATCGAATTGATCCCGGTCAGGCCCATCGAGACCGTCGGGAACTCCCAGAAGTCGGGCATCAGCCGCGGGTGCGGGTAGGACGAGATGCCCTTCCGTACGCCGTGCTGCACCTCCTGGCGGAAGCGGAACAGCTGCTCCTCGCTCATCCGGCCCTCGAGGAAGGCGCGTGCGTAGATGCCGGGGGAGGCGTGGCCCTGGATGAAGATCTGGTCGCCGCCGCCGGGGGCGTCCCTGCCGCGGAAGAAGTGGTTGAAGCCGACCTCGTAGAGGCTCGCGGAGGACTGGTAGGTGGCGATGTGGCCGCCCACCTCGAGGCCCTTGCGGTTGGCGGAGGAGACCATGACAGCGGCATTCCAGCGGATGAAGGCGCGGATGCGTCGCTCGATGTCCTCATCGCCCGGGAACCACGGCTCGCGGTCGGAGGGGATGGTGTTGATGTAGTCGGTGCTGCGCAGGGCCGGCACGCCGACGGACTTCTCCCGGGCTCGCTCCAGCAGACGCAGCATCATGTAGCGGGCCCGGTCGCGCCCGCTCGACTCGAGCATCGCGTCGAACGAGCCGAGCCACTCACTGGTCTCTTCGGGATCGATGTCCGGAAGCTGGGTCGGTAGACCCTCGTGGATAACGGTCGGCTGGGCGGGGGTACGGCCCTGCGGACCACCAGACGTCTCGGTGGATTCTTCGGTCACGCCCTCCATGTTCGCACGCGGTTCGAAGGGGTAGGACAATCGCGGTCGGTTACCCACGAGTAGCGGTTTACGCAGGTCAACCCGTAAGAAACAGTCGTACGCCGCGCTGCTAGCCTGCACGCCGTGGCTGGTCTCGATGTCAATGGTGTCGACGGTGTCGATGATGTCCTGGTGGTCGGAGAGGCGCTGGTGGATGTGGTCACCACCGCCGACGGGGAGACCCGCGACCACCCTGGTGGGAGCGGTGCCAACGTGGCCGTCGCGCTGGGTCGGCTGGGTCGTCCGGTGAGGTACGTCGCGTCCTACGCCGACGACGCCCGCGGTCGTGCGCTCGCCACCCACCTGAGCGATTCCGGGGTGCGGATGGCCTGCGACCCGCACGTGCTCTCACGGACCTCGACGGCACAGGCCACCATCGGGGCCGACGGATCGGCGACGTACGTCTTCGACCTGGAGTGGCGCCTCGGCGAGATCTCGGTCGGGACGCCCCGGTTCGTGCACGTCGGATCTCTCGCGCCGGTGCTCTCGCCCGGCGCCGAGACCGTCTTCGCGCTGCTCGACGGGCTCCCGGACGGCGTGCGCGTGCTCTACGACATCAACATGCGGCCCTCGCTGACCGGCACCGGCGAGGCCGTCACCGCGAACATCGAGCGGGCCGCTGCGTACGCCGACGTCGTGAAGGCGAGCGACGAGGACCTGGAGACGCTCTATCCCGGCGTCGGCCTGGAGAAGGCGGCCGCGCGGCTGCTCGAGATCGGTGCCGGCGCGGTCGCGGTGACCCGCGGTGGCGACGGTGCCAGCTGGATCACCGCTGACGGGCGCGTCGATGTGGGCGCCGCCTCGGTGACCGTCGTGGACACCATCGGAGCCGGTGACACCTTCTCCGCGGGCCTCGTCGACGCGCTCTGGGACGACTTCGACCGCGACCCCCGCGAGGTGCTCGCCCACGGCGTCAAGGCCGCGGCCATCACCGTCTCGAGGGCCGGGGCCAACCCGCCGACCCGGGCCGAGCTGGAGGGCTGAGCTGGAGGGCTAGGCGGCGAGGCGCTCGGCGAGCGTACGTCCCAGCCAGGCCGCGGAGCGGATGGCGCTCCCGCAGCTCGCGACGAGGACGCCAGGGCTCGGCTCGTCGACCACCAGGGTCTTCTGCGCCGTGTCTACGCCCCAGAGGATGTCGTCGACACCGGCATCGCGGAGCCAGGGGAGGGTCTCGGCGAGCCCGCGGTCGAGGATGGTCTTCCAGTGGTCGACGGGCCCCGAGGTGTCGGTGTCCTCGACGATGTCCTCCTGGCCGACCAGTACCTTCAGGCGGCCGTCGATGAGCTTGACGAAGACATAGCCGAAACCGTCGCCGACCGGCACGATCGTGTGGGGCATCTGCTCGCGTTCGGGTGGGACGGGAAGATCGAGCACGAAGAGCTGACGCTTCTCGGCTCCAGCGCTGACCTGGGGAAACACGGATGCGTTCGCAGCGCCCATCGCTCCGAGGACCCGGTTGGCGCGGATCGTGCCACGGGAGGTCTCGACGATGTGTCCGACGCCGTTCGGGCGGACGCCGGTGACGGCGGTGTCGTTGACGAGTCGCACCCCGACCTCCTGCGCCTGTTCGCGCAGCAGGCCGACCAGCCGTGTCGCGGAGACGTTGAGCGCGGGAATGAGCTCGCCTGTGTGCAGGAGGTGATAGCTGTTCTGGAGCATCGCCAGATCGGCGTCGGGCGCGAGGCCACGGATGAACTGCTCCGTCTGGGTCGTCATCTCGCGCTTGACCGGGTCGGGCCAGGTCCACCGGATGCTGCCCCCGGAGTAGCGGTAGGTCGCGAGGTGGGCGGGATCGTCGTCGGGCTCGAAGTTGATGACGACCACGCGTAGGTCTGTTCTGGCCAGGAAGTAGGCCGTCGCGGCGCCGATCGGGCCGGCCCCACAGATCACCACATCAGCCTCGGGGGGAAGGTCGGCGGTCAGGTCGGTGGGCAGGTCGGTCAACGAAGTCCTTCCGGGTGGAACATCAGGCCTGTGCGCGAATATGCGTCGAGAAGGCTATCGGCAGGGGTACGTCCCGCGCTGAGCAATGTGTCGAGAACCTCGAGGTGGCCGGCCTCGGGGCGCCCGGCGAGAGCCCGTCGCGCGGCGGCGAGCACATCGCGGGCGCCGGCGGCGATCTCCGGGTCGGTGAAGGCGGAGGTGGCCGCTCGCTGGTGCAGGTCGCGGCTGGGAGTGTCGGCGAGGCCGGGCAGGTCGTCGGCGAGGCAGACGCCGAGCGTCAGCGCCGCGCCGGCCAGCAGCAGGTCACGTGAGAGGAAGGCGTCAAAGGCCTTGAACTCGATGCGTCCCTCCTCGCGCGGGATCCGCGGCGGGTGGACGAGGGTCGTCTCGGCGCCGGCTGGCGGCGAGGAGACGAAGCAGCGCGTCGCCACCCGCCGCCAGGTGCGCTCGTAGGTGCGTTTGCTCGGGCCGCGCCACGGGCGGCCGGCGTGGAAGGGCGAGCTGAAGCTGAACGGGACCAGGAAGGGGCTGTAGTAGGTCAGCCTCTGCGCCAGCGCGACGACCTCGGCCGCCTCCAGGTCCGGGAAGGACAGGTTGATGTCGGGGCCATAGCTCAGGTTGGAGACCTCGGCGTGGTCGTACTCACGATGCTCGGTCCGCATCGCCTGCTCCCACTCGTTGAGCGGCGGGTCCAGGACGTACGCCTCGCGAACCGGGTTGAAGCCGACGATCCCCAGCCGCAGACCGAGCGGTGCGAGGCGCTTGGCGATGAGCTCCTGCAGGTCGAGGAGCCGGTCGGCGGCCTCGGTCGTGCTCGAGCAGATCGGGGTGCGGATCTCGACGCCCTTGACCAGCATGGTGTCGAAGGTGCCGTCGGGGGTGAACCGCTCGTCGCCCTCCAGATACCAGTAGCCGCTCTTGATACCGAGGTCACCGCGTACGAGATCCTCGTCGGAGGAACCGGAGCCGTCGGCGAGTGCCGCCTGCAGGGTCGTGAAGTCGAGGTCCCCGAAGTCGTGGAAGGTGCCGGCGTCGTGGGCGGTTCCCGTGCCGTCGGGGGAGGGCAGGGTCACCAGGGCATACTCGAACTCGAACCCGGCGGAGTAGAGCACGGGCCAACCCTAGGGGAGTCCGCGCGGCTGCATCTGGATTTCTGGAGAATTAGGTTAGGCTCCCCTTCATGTTTCGCGCGGTGAAGCCGGAGTCCAAGCCGGAGACGCGGGTCGTGGTCACCTCGACCCAGCGCCTCAGCGCTGGGATGACCCGTGTGCACTTTCGTGCCGAGGACCTCTCCGCGTTCGATGGCAGCGTGTGCACCGACCGGTTCGTGCGTCTGGAGATCCCGGTCGGCGACGGCTCGACCGTCTGCCGCACCTACACCGCGCTGGACCCCTCGGTCGCCGAGGGGACCCTGGCCGTCGATTTCGTGCACCACGGCGACGAGGGCTTCGCCGGCCGGTGGGCGACGTCGGCCGGTCCGGGTGACGTGCTCACCGTGCGTGGGCCGGGTGGGACGTACGCTCCGGACCCTGCCGCCGACTGGCACCTGCTCGTCGGTGACGAGTCCGGCCTGCCCGCGATCCGGGCGGCGCTGGCAGCGCTGGCGGCTGATGCCGTCGGCTACGCGGTGATCGAGGTGCCCTCCGCGGAGCATCTCCAGCAGGTCGAGGCGCCGGCCGGGGTCGAGGTGCGCTGGCTCGATGCCACCGTCGACCCGCCCCTGGAGGTCGTCGTCCGCGAGCTGCCCTGGCTGCTCGGCCGGGTGCACGCCTTCGTGCACGGCGAGGCCGAGGTCACGATGCAGCGGATCCGTCCCTACCTGCTGCGCGATCGCGGGGTGCCGCGCGGCGACCTGTCGATCTCCGGCTACTGGCGCCGTGGGAACACCGAGGAGAGCTTCCGTACGTGGAAGCGCAGCCAGGCTGCCGACCGCCAGGTGGCGTACGTCGGCCGGGCGCTGCGGTAACGCTTCGCCTTCGCCCGCGCCGGGGGAGCGGCGCTCGGCGGATACGACGGGACGTTCTTGTCGCTCTACCTGTCGGTAACGGACAGAAACGTCCCGCCGTATCGCCGGGGGACGCCGGTCACCTCGTGACCGACGGCGGGACGATCTCGACCGGCCCGTCGGCCCGGGCGGCGACCCAGGCGCGGTGGAAGTCGCTGCCGGGAGCGACCTCGGCGCGGCGCTCGGGTTCGCGGATCAGGTCGACGGGGCACTCGAGCCGCTGTCGTGGCGTGGGTGTGGGGCGGGGGCCGCGGTGCTCGGCGATCGCGGCCGCGAGTGCTTCGGCGACGGGCTTGCGCTGGTGGTCGACGGTGAAGAGGCCGAGGTCGTACTCGCGCTCGGGGAAGTCGACCAGGGACCTGTCCAGGTCGTGCGAGCACCACCAGGTGATGCCGAACAGCGCCGGGTTCTCCACGACGTGGCCGACGGTGCCCGCGACGAACTCGCGCACGCTCTCCGGACCGATCTCCGGCAGCGGCGCGCCGATCTCCTGGAGCCAGACCGGGCGGCCCGGGTCGACGGCGTACGCGGCGGCGAGCTCGACCAGGTAGTCGGCATGGGTCAACGTGGCCGGCCCCAGCGGCGCGTCGATCGCGCCGACGCCGTTGAAGACCCAGGAGTGGACGGTGCTGAGGTCGCCGAGCGTGGTGACGTCGGCGACGCCGAAGGGGTGGTCGGGGGCGTAGAAGGCGTCGTCGAAGAGCGAGTGGAGACTGAGCAGGCCGGGGGCGGCCTTGTGGGCGGTCTCGATGAGCTCCTGGGCCCAGGAGCGGGAGTCGGCGATGGTGGTCGGGTTGGACGGCCACAGATTGTTGACCTCGTTGCCGAGGGTCAGTGCGAAGACATTGTCCCGGGTCGCGACCGCGCCGGCGAGGGTGTCGACGTAGGTGCGTAGCCCGTCGCGCACCTCCGGGTGGCTGAACAGCGAGCGCTGATGGTGGGTGAGCACCCACGAGGGCAGGAAGTCGAAGCTGGAGAGGTGGCCCTGGACCAGGTCGACGCACACCTCGAGGCCGCGGGCCGCGGCCAGATCGATGGTGGTGAGCACGTCGTCGACCGCCGAGGAGCGGATCAGCGAGCGGTTGGGCTGGATCCAGGGCCAGACCGGGAAGATGCGTACGTGGTCGAGACCGAGCCCGGCGAGATCGTCGAAGTCACGCGCGATCTGGTCGGCATCGAAGTCGAGCCAGGAGTAGAACCAGCCCGATGAGGGCACATGGTTGGCGCCGAAGCGCAACGGAGGCCGAACGGTGGTCGAAGGTGTGGGGATTGCTGGCACTCGCGCAATCTAAACCGTTTCAGTAAAACTGGCAATCAGCCTCGGGGATCAACGCCCGATGGGCCGGGCGGTGCTTTCCCGGGGCACGAGCACCGGGGTGCTCGACTGGTGGCGCAGCGGCTGCGTCGGGTCCGCGATCAGCCGGAGCAGCTCGCGGGCGGCCTCGGCGGCCCAGCCCTGGGTGTCGCGCGTCAGCGCGGTCAGCGCCGGGTGCGTCAGCCGGGCCAGGAGCGAGTCGTCGAAGGAGAGGATCGAGAGCTCCTGCGGCACTCGTACGCCCATCTCCAGGGCGACACCCAGGCCGGCGACGGCCATCACGTCGCTGTCGTAGACGATCGCGGTCGGACGCTCGCGCCTGGACAGGACGCGGCGGGTGATCACGGCACCCTCCGAGTCGCTGTAGTCGGTCGGGATCGAGGTGACCTCGGCCAGCTCATGGCGTGCCTTGGCCTCGGCCAGCACCTTCATCCGGCGCTGGGTGTGCAGGAACTGGGGCATACCGGCGACATGGACGACATGGCGGTGGCCGAGGGCGGCGAGGTAGTCGACCGCCTCGTGCATGGCCTCAATGTCGTCGGCCCAGCTGAAGCTCAGCGACGTGCCTTCCAGCGGTCCGCCCATCACCATCACGGGCACGCCGAGCCGCTCGAGCTCAGGTAGCCGGGGGTCCTCGGCGAGTGGGTCGAGCAGCACGAAACCATCGACCCGCTGCTCCGCGGACCAGGTGCGATAGGCCGCCATCTCGGCCTCCGTGTCCCCGACCACGAGCAGCTGGAGGGCAGTGCCGTCCTCCGCGAGGCCGGCCTGCAGGCCGGACACGATCTGCCCGAAGAACGGCTCGACCCCGAGCGTACGTGCGGGGCGGGACAGGATCAGGCCGACAGCTCCGGCGCGGGAGTTGCCGAGCGACCTCGCCGCGCGGTGGGGGCGCCAGTTCATCTCGTCGGCCACGGCCAGGATGCGACGCCGCGTCTCCTCGCTGACCCCTGGACGCCCGTTGAGCGCGAACGAGACGGCGCCCTTGGAGACGCCGGAGCGCTCTGCGATGTCGGCGATCGTGGGTCGTGTCACCCGTGGTCCTTCCTCGGCGTGGATCAGGATCGTCCCGGCGATGAGGACATGTGGCGTCTCTCACACGGATGCCTTGACGACGAACCTGGTTCAGTGAATAGTACGGCCACAACTTAACCGCTTTATACAGGTTATCAACAAGGAGTCGAAGATGAGCGCACGTCGGTTGGTGGGAGTCGCCGCGGGGCTGGCCATGGGCATCACTGCGATGACGGGCTGCGGGGCCGGTGACGAGGCGTCCGCCGGCGACCTGGACGGCAAGATCGAGGGCAAGGTCTCGATCCAGACCTGGGCGCTGAAACCGAAGTTCACCGACTACGTCGAGGGTGTCATCGCCGACTTCGAGAAGGAGCACCCCGACGTCGAGGTGACCTGGCTCGACCAGCCGGGCGACGGCTATGACCAGAAGGTGCTCACCCAGGCGTCCTCGGGCGACCTCCCCGATGTCACCAACCTGCCCCCGGACTTCGCCCTCCCGCTCGCCCAGCAGGAGCAGCTCCTCGACCTCGAGGAGACCGACGTCGATCTGGAGAAGACCTTCGTCCCGGGTGGCCTGCAGGGCTACCAGTACGACGGCATCGAGGGCACCTACGGCTACCCGTGGTACCTCGGCACCGATGTGAACTACTGGAACAAGGACATGCTCGCCAAGAGCGGACTCGACCCGGCGAACCTGCCGACCGACCTCGACTCGCTGATCGAACAGGCCACGACGCTCGAGGAGAAGTCCGGCGGCAAGCTCTACCTGATGACCCGCAAGCCCGGGCTCAACGACCTGCAGCAGGCCGACGTCCCGATCTTCAACGAGGACGGCACCGAGCTGGCCTTCAACACCCCCGAGGCCGCCGCGCTGGTGCAGAAGTACGCCGACGCGTACAAGAAGGGGCTGCTGCCGAAGGACATCCTCACCGACAGCTTCCAGGGCAACGCCGAGCTCTACAACCAGGAGAAGGCCGCCTGGACCACCGGCAGCTCCAACATCTCCGGTCTCGAGGAGGCAAACCCGGCCCTCGCCGAGGGCACCGAGATCTCGCCGGCCTTCGGCGACGGCCCGCTGTACGTCCAGGGCCTCTCGGTCAACGCCAAGAGCAAGAACCTCGCGGCCGCGAACGCGCTGGCCCAGTTCGTGACCAACCCGGACAACCAGCGCGAGTTCGCGAAGCTGGCTCCCGGTGTCTACCCGAGCACCATCGCCTCCCAGGACGATCCCTACTTCACCGAGGACGACGGCTCCGTGGCCGCCAAGGCCAAGGTCACCGGTCTGAAGACCCTCACCACCGCCATCCCGAACAACCCGAAGGTCTCGCCGGCGATGACGACCATCCTCGATCAGCAGATCGCTCTGGCCATCAGCGGTGATGCCACACCGCAGGAAGCCCTCGACAAGGCCGTCGAGGAGTGCAACAAGCTGCTCGCGCAGTGATGAGCACTGACGTCCGAGACGCGCCCCCCGCAGCGATGACGCCGCCCGAGACGAAGACGAGCGGCCGGGTGCGTGAGCACAGATGGTTCACCCCGTGGCTGCTCGTCGCGCCCGCGACCCTGTGGCTGTGCGTGTTCAACCTCTACCCGGCGTTGAACACGGTCTACATGGCCTTCACGAACAAGAAGCCGCTCGGAGGAGGAGAGCTGGTCGGCCTCGTCAACTTCGAGCGGATGCTCGATGACGACCAGCTCGTCTACGCGCTGACCAACTCGATCCTCTACATGCTGGTCTGCGTACCCCTGCTGGCCATGCTGCCGCTGCTGCTGGCCGTTCTGGTGGAGAAGAAGCTGCCCGGTCTGACCTTCTTCCGGGTGGCCTTCTACACGCCGGTCGTCGCCTCGGCCGTGGTCGTCGCGCTGATCTGGAACTGGATGCTCGACGACCGCGGTGCCATCAACGCGATCCTGCAGGCCCTGCAGGTCATCACCGAGCCGGTGCCGTTCCTTACCGACCGCTGGCTGCTGCTCTTCAGCGCGATCAGCCTGACGGTCTGGAAGGGCCTGGGCTACTACATGATCATCTACCTCTCCGCGCTCGGGAACGTCGGCAAGGAGCTGCACGAGGCAGCCGCCGTCGACGGGGCCGGCCCGGTCCGCCGGTTCTGGAGCATCACCGTGCCCGGCGTACGCGGCACGATGCTGCTGATCACGATCCTGATCACCGTCTCGTCGCTGCGGATCTTCTCCGAGCTCTTCGTGATGACCGGTGGCACCGGCGGGCCCGGCGGACGGGTGAGCTCGGTGGTCATGCTGATCCAGATGTACTCCACCGGCTTCACCGGCCACCTCGGCTACGCCTCGGCGCTGAGCCTGCTGCTCTTCGCGCTCACGCTGGTGCCGATGGTGCTCCTGGCCCGCCTCAACAGGAAGGACGGCTGATGTCGGCGAAACGAAAACAGAGGTCGTACGCCTTCCACCGGATGTCCGTGGGCGAGATGGTGGTGCGCTACGCGCTGCTGGCGCTCGTGCTCGTGATCACGGTCCTGCCCTTCGTCTGGCAGCTGTCGACCTCGCTGAAGGGGATCGACGAGAACATCTACACCGCGACCCCGCGGTTCGTCCCGGAGGACCCGACCTTCGCCAACTACACCAAGGTCGCCGAGGTCGTTCCGGTCGTCGACTACGCGATGAACTCGGTCATCGTGGCGATCCTGGTCGTGGGCGGCAACATCATCGGGGCCACGTTGGCGGGCTATGCGCTGGCGAAGCTGCGCTTCCGAGGCGGCACGCTGGTGCTCGGCGCACTGCTGGCCACGTTGATCCTGCCGGGCGAGGCGACGATCATCGCCCAGTACGTCACCGTGCGCTCCCTCGGGCTCACCGACACCCTGCTGGGCGTCGCGCTTCCCGGGATGATCGGGATGATCAACGTCCTGCTGATGCGGGCCGCCTTCACCGCGATCCCGGACGAGCTGGAGATGGCGGCCAAGGTCGACGGCGCCAATGCCTGGCAGCGCCTGATCCACGTCAATCTCCCCGGCGTACGTGGCATGTTGAGCGTGATCTGCATCTTCGCCTTCATCGGCGCCTGGGATGACTTCCTGTGGCCGCTGATCGTGCTGACCGACCCGCAGAATCTGACGCTGACCGTCGGTCTGCAGTACCTGTCGGGCACATTCACCAACAACCCCCGCCTGATCGCGGCAGGCACGATGATCTCGTTCATCCCGATCGTGATCGTCTTCGCCGTCCTGCAGCGCTACTTCTTCCGCGGGGTCGAGGAAGGGGCGATCAAGGGATGACCGATGCCGACCTGACCGATGCCGAACTGACCGACGGACGGATCGAGGAGCTGACCGACGCGGAGACCGCTCGTTTCGAGGAGGAGGCGGCCCGGCTGCTCGCCTTCGCGCGCGCCTCCCGCCATGACAACGGCGGCTTCGGCTGGCTCGACGAGCGCGGGGTGCTCGATCCGTCGCGCCCCGTCGAGACCTGGATCACCTGCCGGATGACGCACGTCTTCGGGCTCGCCCAGCTGCGTGGTGACGCCTCGGCGGCGGCGTACGTCGACCATGGGGTCCAGGCACTGTCGGGCCTGCTCCACGACGCCGAGAACGGCGGCTGGCACTCCGCGGTCTCACCGGCCACCGGCGAGGTGGTGGGCGCCGTGAAGGAGGGTTATGCCCATGCCTTCGTCGTGCTCGCCGCCACCACGGCGTACGCCGCCGGCCACCCCGGCGCGAAGGCGCTGCTCGCCGACGCACTGAGCGTGATGGAGGAGCAGGTCTGGCTCGAGGAGGACGGGATGATCCTCGACGTGTGGAGCGCCGACTGGAGCCTGCCCGACTCCTACCGGGGCGTCAACGCGAACATGCATGCCGTGGAGGCGTTCCTCGCGGTTGCCGAGGTGACCGGGCGGCGGGTCTGGCTGGACCGGGCCATGCGGATCCTGGAGCGGGTCGTGCATGGTTTCGCGCGCGAGCACGACTGGCGTCTGCCGGAGCACTTCGACGTGGCGTGGACGGTCGAGCTGGACTACAACGTCGACGATCCGGGGCACCCGTTCCGGCCCTATGGCGTCACCATCGGGCATCTCTTCGAGTGGTCCCGGCTGGCGCTGCACGCCCGCACCCTGCTCGGTCCACAGGCGCCTTCGTGGCTGCTCGACGACGCTCGCTCGCTGTTCGTCGCGGCGACCGAGCGCGGCTGGGCGGTCGACGGCGCGGACGGGTTCGTCTACACCACCGACTTCGAGGATCGGCCGGTGGTCCGTGAGCGGATGCACTGGGTCGCCGCCGAGGCGGTCGGCGCTGCATGGACGCTATTTCGCGACACCGGATCGGCGGAGGCGCTGGCGGACGTACGCCGCTGGTGGGCCTACTGCGAGGAGAACCTGGTCGACCGTGAGAACGGCTCGTGGCACCACGAGCTCGACGCGGACAACCGGCCCTCGGCCACGGTCTGGCCCGGCAAGCCGGACGCCTATCACGCCTACCAGACGGTGATCCTGCCGTTGTTGCCCGCCGGTGCCAGCTTCGCCGGAGCCGCGGTGAAGGCGCGCGCGTGAGCCATCTACTCGGGAGCGGCCCCGCGGACCCGGTCAACGCCCGGGCCGGTGTCGGCTACTCGTCGCCGGAGGCCTGGTGCCTCGAGGTGGGTCCCGGATCCGGGATGGTCGAGGAGGACCTCCCGCTCCGTCAGCCGGTCGAGGTGAGAGAGGGGGACGAGCTGTCGTACGTGCTCCTTCCCGAGTCGGCCTGTTCCGACGAGAGGCGGTGGGACTCGACGTACGTCTGTCTCGACGCGGTCCTCGACGACGGCAGCCGGCTGAGCGGGCGGGGCCTCGTCGACCAGTACGGGCAGTCGCTCACCCCCGCCGCGCAGGGAGATGGCAAGCGGGCCTGGGTGGATCAGTGGAACCTGCGCCGCGTCGCCCTGACCGGACTGGCCGGGCGCCGGATCGAGCGGATCCTGGTCGTCGCCAGGGCCGGCGAGGTGCCGCTGCGGGTGTGGGGCGACGAGGTGGACGTACGTCCCGCGCGGCCGTTCCCGACGACGGCGCTCGACCAGGTCGACATTCGCCGTGGGACACATTCCAGCGACCGGTTCTCTCGCGGCAACAACGCGCCGCTCGTCGGTCTCCCGCACGGTGGCGTCTTCGGGCTGCCGATGACCGATGCCGCGGCCGGGAACTGGCCGTACGCCTGGCATGCGCACAACCGGGACACCGCCGGAGGGCCGAACCGGCCCGCGATCGAGGGGTTCGCGACATCGCACATACCGAGCCCGTGGATGGGCGACCATGGCGTGTTCCAGGTGATGCCGAGCGCGCAGGCCGAGCCGGACGAGGATCGCCGAGCCCGAGCGCTGGGATTCGACCACGCCGATGAGCAAGCCGGGCCGCACCGCTACGCGGTCACCCTCGATGGCGGCCTCACCGCCGAGCTCGTCACCGGCGTCTTCGCGCTCGGCATGCGGTTCACCGGCGCCCGCTCGCTCGTCCTCGACCACCACAGCGAGATCCGGTCGCTGACCTGCGCGAATGGTGGTGACGGTGATGGCGATGGGGGAGAGGTGGTCGTGCGCGCGCTCCTCGCCGACCGCGAGGGAAAGCCTGCCCAGCACATCCATCTGCGGGTCACGGGCGCCGTGGGCCACCTGAGTCTGGACGATGGCCGGCTCCGTGGCCACCTCGCGCTCAGCGGGACGGGTGCGGTCGACGTACGTCTCGGTCTCTCGACCGTCAGCGACGAGCAGGCCGCGGCCAACCTCGCGGCCGCCGGGACGTTCGACGAGATGGCTGCGCGGGCACGGGAGGCGTGGGAACGGGCGCTGGATACCGTCGAGATCGAAGGGGCGAGCGAGGACCAGCTGGTCTCGATCCGGTCCGGGCTCTACCGGGTCTTCCTCTACCCCAACCGCTACGGCGAGGGTCCCTCGCACGCCCATGTCTCGCCCTACGACCTGACCACGGTGCGGCATGCACCGATGACGGTCACCAACGGCTTCTGGGACACCTACCGCACGGCCTGGCCGCTGCTCGCGCTGCTCGACCCGGCCGGTGCCGGCGAGCTGGCCGAGGGCTTCGTCGAGCACTTCCGCGACCGTGGCTGGACGCCGCGCTGGAGTGCTCCGGCGGCCGAGGACTGCATGACCGGCACGACCTTCGACACAGTGCTGGGTGATCTGGCGCTGCGGGGCGTGCCCGGGATCGACCTCGAGACCGCCTACGCCTCGGCGCTGAGGAACGCGACCGTGCCGGCAGATGACGTACGCGTCGGGCGCAAGGGCCTGCGGAAGGCGATCTTTCGCGGATATGTGGACACCGAGACCCCCGAAGGCCTGTCCTGGACCCTCGACAACGCGATCAACGACTGGAGCATCTCCCGGCTGGCTCGGGCGCTGCGGTCGAGGGAGATACGACGGGACGTTCTTGTCGGTCTACCGACTGGTAACCGACAAGAACGTCCCGTCGTATCTGGGACGGCGGAGGATCTGGCGGCGGAGGAGGAGTATTTCGCCCGGAGGGCGCTCGGATATCGGAATGTGTTCGACACCGACCGAGGGTTCTTTATCGGGCGTACGGCTTCTGGTGACTGGCGGGACTGCTTCGACCCCGACGAGTGGGGGAACGACTACACCGAGACCAATGCGTGGGGGACCGCGTTCACCGCGCCTCATGACGGGGTCGGGCTGGCGGAGCTGCACGGCGGAGAGGCCGCGCTCGGGGCGAGGCTCGATGAGTTCTTCGCGCGTCCCGAGACCGGGGCGGCGTCGCTGAGCGGTCACTACGGGTTCGCGATCCACGAGATGAGCGAGGCCCGGGACGTACGCATGGGGATGCTCGGGCTCTCCAACCAGCCGGCCCACCACATCCCGTTCGTGTACATGTTCGCCGGGCGCCATGACGATGCCCACCGGATCGTGCGGGAGTGTGTCTCGCGCCTGTTCGTGGGCTCCGACCTCGGCCAGGGCTATCCGGGAGACGAGGACAACGGGGAGATGTCGGCGTGGTACGTCTTCGCCACGATCGGGCTCTATCCGCTGGTGCCGGGGTCCGCAACGTACGTGCTGGTCCCGCCCTCGGTGCGGCGGACCGTGCTGCGCCCTGCCGACGGCAAGGAGATCGTGATCGAGACGGTCGGGGAGGGCGACTACATCCGCGCGGTGAGGTTGGACGGGGAGCCGTGGGAGGAGATCTCGGTCCCGCACGCGCGCCTGGTCGAGGGGGCGCATCTGGTCATCGAGCTCTCCGAGCTGCCGTGCGGGTGGGCGAAGGACTCCCGGCCGCCATCGGCCTCGCGGATCGCGCCCGGGCGGCCGATCGCCGACGTGGGTCTCGACAGGCTCGACCACCGGGTCTCGGCACTTACGGACGACACCGGCGAGACCGAGGTGGCGCTGGCGGCCGGGGAGCAGGTCGAGGTTCCGCTCGTCGGGGAGCGGAGAGTGTCGCTCTACACCGTCACCGCCGCCGAGCGTGGCCGGATCGGCTGGGAGATGGAGTACCTCGATGCCGCCGGGACCACGGTGGCCCGCGAGGAGCGGGTGGCTGAGACGTACGTCTGGGCTGGTCAGACCCGGGTATTCCGGGTGAGGCGTGGGGAGGTGGTCACCGCGAGCGCCGTACGTTTCAGCGCGACGACCGGCTGCGTGCTCACGCAGCTGGAGTTCATCGAAGACGACCGAGAAATGACAGATCGAGTTAGGCAGGACGGGCACTGATGCACGACGACGTACACCTCACCGAGGGGCGGGTGAGCCGGGTGCTCAAGGAGCGCCTGTGGCCCGCGGTGCACACGATCTCAGCGCCTGCGAGCGTCGAGTGGCACGAGCTGGCCGGGGAGCCGATCGCTCCAGCCGAAGGGCTGGCGCTGGCGTACGAGCCCGTCGAGGTCGGTACCGACTGGGGCCCGGCGTGGGGGACGACCTGGTTCAAGATCAGCGGGACCGTGCCCGCGGCGTGGGCAGGAAGGCGCGTGGAGCTGGTCTGCGACCTCGGCTTCGACGTCAACATGCCGGGCTTCCAGTGCGAGGGGCTGGTCTACACACCCGATGGTGAGCCCCTCAAGAGCCTCAACCCGCGCAACCAGTGGGTGCTGGTGGCCGAGGAAGCGACGGGCGGCGAGCGGATCGAGCTGTTCCTGGAGGCCGCGGCCAACCCGGTGCTGCTCAACTACCACCCCTTCCTGCCCACTCAGGAAGGCGACATCGCGACCTCGTCGAAGAAGAAGCTCTACACGACGCGTCGGATCGAGCTCGCCGTCTTCGAGAAGGACGTCTTCGAGCTCTGTCTCGACCTGGAGACGCTCCACGAGCTGCAGGTCGAGCTGCCCGAGGGGCCGCGCAAGTTCCGGATCCTGCAGTCCATCGACGACGCGCTCGACCGGGTCGACCTGCAGCGGATCACGGAGACGGCGGCTTCGGCCCGCTCGGCCCTCACCGGGGTCCTCGAGGCGACCTCGCACGACTCCGCCCACCAGATCTCCGCGATCGGCCACGCCCACATCGACTCGGCCTGGCTGTGGCCGGTGCGCGAGACGATCCGCAAGGTCGCCCGGACGACCTCCTCGATGACCGAGCTGCTCGGCGAGGACCCCGACTTCCGCTACGGGATGTCGTCGGCCCAGCAGTACGCCTGGCTCAAGGAGCATCGTCCCGAGGTCTACGCCAAGGTGAAGGCCGCCGTCGCCGAGGGCCGGTTCATCCCGCTCGGCGGCATGTGGGTCGAGTCCGACACCACGATGCCGTCGGGGGAGTCGTTGGTGCGGCAGTTCCTCTACGGCCAGCGCTTCTTCCAGGAGGAGTTCGGGATCCGCTGCCGCGGCGTCTGGCTGCCGGACTCCTTCGGCTATTCGCCGGCGCTGCCGCAGCTGATGAAACGGGCCGGGTTCGAGTGGTTCTTCACCCAGAAGATCTCCTGGAACCAGGTCAACAAGTTCCCCCACCACACCTTCGAGTGGGAGGGCATCGACGGATCCCGCATCCTGAGCCACTTCCCGCCGATGGACACCTACAACTCCCGGCTCTCGGGCGAGGAGGTCGCCAAGGCCTCACGTCAGTTCCGCGAGAACCGGCTCGCCACCGGCTCGATCGCGCCGGTCGGCTGGGGCGACGGCGGTGGCGGCACCACTCGCGAGATGGCCGGCAAGGCCCGCCGGCTGCGCGATCTGGAGGGCTCCGCCCAGGTCTCCTGGCGCCACCCCGACGACTTCTTCGCCGAGGCTCGTGAGGAGCTGTCCGAGCCGCCGGTGTGGGTCGGTGAGCTCTATCTCGAGCTCCACCGCGCCACCCTCACCTCCCAGCACCTCACCAAGCAGGGCAACCGGCGCTGTGAGCACCTGCTCGTCGAGGCCGAGCTGTGGTCGGCGACCGCCGCTCTGCGCGGGCTGGCGGACTACTCCTACGAGGAGCTGGACGCGCTGTGGCAGCAGATCCTGCTCCAGCAGTTCCACGACATCCTGCCCGGCACCTCGATCGCCTGGGTGCACCGTGAGGCGGCCGCGCAGTACGCCCGGGTCGCGGAGGCCGCCACCGCCCTCATCGACCGGATGCTCACCGCCCTCGCCGGCGAGGGCACGGTCGCGCTGCGTGCCGACGGGCGCTCGGGTGCGATCACGGCGGCCGATCCCGAGGCGGCGGTCTCCGTGGTCGAGCAGGACGGGACGTACGTCTTGGGGAACGGTGTCGTCCAGGTCACCGTCTCCGCGGAGGGTCTGATCACCTCGGCGCTCGATCTGGCGACCGGGCGCGACGCGGTCCCGGCCGGGGCGGAAGCCAACCTGCTCCAGATCCACCAGGACTTCCCGAACATGTGGGACGCCTGGGACGTGGACCGGTTCTACCGCAACCGGGTCACCGACCTGCGCGAGGTCACCTCGATCTCGGTGACGCCCGACGGGCTGGTCATCGAGCGCCCGATCTCTGCCGACTCCTCGACCACGCAGGTGCTCTCGCTGGCTCCCGGCTCGCGGGTGCTCGACATCGCGCAGAGCACCGAGTGGCACGAGACCGAGAAGTTCCTCAAGGTCGCGTTCCCGCTCGACGTCCGGGCCGAGCAGACGCTCGCCGAGACGCAGTTCGGCTATCACCGCCGCCCGACCCACACCAACACCTCCTGGGAAGCGGCGAAGTTCGAGACCTCCATGCATCGCTGGGTGCTGGCTTCGGAACCTGGGTTCGGCGTCGCGCTGGTCAACGACTCGACGTACGGCTTCGACGTCACCCGTCCTTCCGCGCTGACCACGGAGGTGCGGCTCTCGCTGCTGCGCGCGCCACGCTTCCCCGACCCGGAGACCGACCAGGGTGTGCAGACCCACCGGTATGGGCTGGTCATCGGTGCCTCCGTCGCGGCCGCGACCGAGGCGGGCGCTGCGCTCAACACGCCGCCGCGTTCTGTCACGGGAGCCCGTCCGGTCGAGCCGCTGGTGACCGTCTCCGGCGAGGGTCTGGTGGTCTCGAGCGTGAAGCTCGCTGCCGACCGCTCCGGCGACCTGGTCGTGCGTGTCTACGAGTCCACCGGCGCGCGTACGCAGGGGGAGCTGCGCGTCGTGGAGAGCTTCGGGCGGGTCGATGAGATCTCGCTCGTGGAGGACCCGATCGCGGAGGTGAGCGCTGACGGCGGTGTCGTCGCGCTCAGCCTCGGTGCTTTCGAGGTCCGCACCCTGAGGTTCCACCGCAACTGAAGGCCCCACCAAAGGAGAGATCGACCATGTCAGTTCCCCACATGTCACGCAGACGCATGCTGCTCGGTGCCGGAGCGGCCGCCATCGGTGCGACCGGTGCCGCCACCGGCCTCGGCCTCGCCTCGTCGGCCAGCGCGGCCCGCCCGCTCGCGCCGCCGACGCTGATGACCGGCTATGTCGAGGTCAACAGCCACAGCGTCGGCAACGTCGCCAAGTACGAGCTCGAGGGAGGAGGCAACGTCTTCGACATCGGCCTGATCTTCGCCGCCAACATCAACTACGACGGCCAGCGGGCCTACCTCCACAACAACCCGCAGGTGCAGGCACAGCTCGACGCCGCCGACTCCCACATCCGTCCGGCCCAGGCCAAGGGCATCAAGATCCTGCTCTCGGTGCTCGGCAACCACCAGGGCGCGGGCTTCGCCAACTTCCCCGACCGGGCCGCGGCGGAGGCGTTCGCCGACCAGCTCGCCGACGTGGTGAACCGCTACGGCCTGGACGGGATCGACTTCGACGACGAGTGGGCGGACTACGGCGCCAACGGAACCGGCCAGCCCAACGACTTCTCCTTCGTCTACCTGGTCCAGGCGCTGCGCGAGCGGCTTCCCGACAAGCTGATCACGCTCTACTACATCGGCCCGAGCGCCGAGCGCCTCTCCTACGGCGGAGTCAACGCCGGCGACCTGCTCGACCACGCCTGGAACCCCTACTACGGCACCTGGGGCGTCCCGGACGTACCCGGTCTCGGCAAGCCTGAGCTCGCCCCCGCGGCGATCGACATCCAGGGCACCTCGTCCTCCACCGCCGCCAGCCTGGCCTCGCGCACCGTCTCCCAGGGCTACGGCGTCTTCAACACCTACAACCTCGGCGCAGCCGACGCGAGCGGCTATCTCTCCGACGTCACCCGCAACCTGTACGGCAAGGCGACCGTCTACGTCGGTTGAGCCTTTCCTGGAGGGGTTGGTGCCTTTCGCTGCCGCATACTTTGGCCGCCAACCCTTTCGGGAGGGTCTTCTCGATCGTCCCCGGAGTAAAGGCGATGTATCGAGCTTGTCGAGATGACGGCCTTCGGCCGCCGGCTTCGCCAGCCGCTTCGCGGTCCTTGACACCGGGGACGATCGAGAAAGGATTGGCTGGCTATCGGGTCGGCGGCCAGCCCTGTCCGGCTTCGATTTGCGTTGGTTGCCGGCGTTCGCCGGCGGGGGCTGGGCATGTTTGTGCGGCTGGCGTATCTGCGTCAATCGACTCCTCGGAAACTGACGCTAATATGCCATCTGACCTCGGGAAATATGTGATCATGAGTCGCTGAAACCTGGTAAAATGCGAGGCATGGAAGCACTCCTTGACCCAGACGACACCACCAGCGGTCTGCTGGCTGTGGTGCGTACGTCTCGGGCGGTCGCGGAGCAGGCTGACCGGGATGTGCTGATCGCTGCCGCACGGTTCGCGGCCCTGCATTCGGTCGACTCCATGGAGGAGTCCGCGCGACTGGATGTCGATTCGTTCGGGGATCGGATGCTGCCCTTGGCCGGGCCCGGGGCGCCGTTGGTGTCGGAGCCTGCGGCGGTGGAGTTCGCGGCTGTATGGGGTCGATCGACCCAGGCCGGGAAGAGGTTCCTCGGGGATGCAGTCGAGCTGCGCTACCGGCTCAAGCATGTCTGGGCGCGGATCCTGGACGGGTCCCTGCTGGCCTGGCGGGCCCGGCGGATCGCGGAGCTGACTCGGCACCTCGATCTCGAGGTCGCCACCTGGGTCGACAAGCAGATCGGGCCGCATGCCCACAAGATGGGACCAGTCCAGCTGGAGCGCGCGGTCACCCAGGCTGCTGCCCTGTTCGAGCCCGATGTTGCGGCCGCGGTCGCGGAGTCTGATGCGGTCGAGCGTCGCTCGGTCACCATCACCACCAACGAGACCACCCCGTTCGTCGGCACGGGTGCCGAACAGGGGCAGGCCGTCCTGGCGTTGGGGTATGTCGACGGGGTCCTCGACGCCGCCGACGCTCTGGATCTAGAACAGGCCGTCGCCGCGATCGCGCACGGGCTCCTCGATCACGACGACTATGCCGGGGCGAGTTTGGATGTGCGGCGGGCGGCCGCGCTCGGGGTCCTGGGGCGGGCCTACAACTCCGGGTCCATGGACGGTGTGCCCGGTGTTGCGCGCGTTGTGCAGCTGGTCATCCACACCGACCCCCGTGATCTGGCCGGAACCGGCTTGGTCCGCCTCGGAAACACCCGCGGACTCGCGACCATCGAACGCCTCGAGCAGTGGGCCACCACCCCGGGCACCGTGATCAAACCGATCATCGTGGTCGACCTGGCCGAAGACCCTTCGACAAGCTCAGGACATCGCATCGAAGCCGCCGGTTATGTCCCCACCACCCGGCAGCGCCGTCAGGCTGAGCTGCTCCACGAAAAGTGCAGTTTCCCCTACTGTCAGGCCCGCGCTGAACGCTGCGATCTCGACCACCGGCTCGCCTACGCTGACGGCGGCCGCACCAGCAGCCAGAATCTCACCCCGCTGTGCCGGCGACATCACCGGATGAAGACCCATCACGGCTGGCGCTATTACCGGATAGGAGCAGGTACCTACCGATGGCGCAGCCCCCACGGTTACGAATACGTCGTCAGTCCGGTCGGCACCATCGACGTCAGCAGCGACCTCGATCCACCCCTCACTCTCGCGGCGTAGGCGCGAGGGCTCAGGGCACCAGCGCGAGCTTGCCGATGGTGGCTCGCGCCTCGAGCTCGGCGAGCGCCTTCGGCCCGTCGGCCAGCCCATAGATCGTGGGGTGGCTGGTACCGAGCACCCCGGCCGCGATGAGTCCGTACATCTCGCCCATGACCTCGCCGAAGATCTGCGGGGCGGACTGGATCAGCACTCCGATATTGAGGCCGATGACATGGACCTGGTGCTGGTAGACGAGGTCCCAGTTGTTGATCGTCGCCTGGCCACC